>CADCCP010000015.1 GCA_902800005.1 uncultured Ruminococcus sp.
TTGCGAGAATAAGAACGGTGTCAGTTTGAGAGTGAAAGTTCCGCATCACACGCAGAAATATACACTGACGGTAGCGAGGCTGCCAAAAATCCATACACACACGATATACAAGTTGCAGGTGCGACTTGTTAAAAAAAACATATACACTACTGTGTAGATAAAAATAAAGGTATTCCCTCCACCCTTTCATACGAGGGATTGCCTTTAAGTAATGCCATAAGAGTTCTTATGGTATCACTTAAAGGCAATAAGATTCTTCATCTTATTACCTTAGCAATCTGGAGGCGACACCCGGATTTGAACCGGGGAATCGGAGTTTTGCAGACTCGTGCCTTACCGCTTGGCTATGTCGCCGTTTATAAAAACGGAGCTTAAAAAGCTCCGTTGGAGCGGATGACGAGGCTCGAACTCGCTACCTCAACCTTGGCAAGGTTGCGCTCTACCAGATGAGCTACATCCACATATTTAAGTGCTCCCGGACGGAATCGAACCATCGACACAGGGATTTTCAGTCCCTTGCTCTACCGACTGAGCTACAGGAGCAAAGAGCGATCCGGAACGGGATCGAACCGTCGACCTCTAGCGTGACAGGCTAGCGTTCTAACCAGCTGAACTACCGGACCATATTGGTGGGGACAATAGGGCTCGAACCTATGACCCTCTGCTTGTAAGGCAGATGCTCTCCCAGCTGAGCTATACCCCCACATTTGCTTCCACACATTTGCGTGTTTCAGCGACAGGTATTATAATACTACATCTTCAAAGAAATGTCAAGTGTTTTTTTGAAATTTTTTCAAAATATTTTTCATTAGCATTATATGCAGAGTTTTCGTTTTGATGACAGATTTACCATGTATTATTTAAGGTTATTTCTCATATAGATTGCTCAAAGGCAATTTTTACGGGAGAGTGAAAGCATGAACTGGCATACAATGACTTATCAGCAGACCGCTGAACGATTCGGCACAGATATAAACAAAGGTCTGACCTCTGCACAAGCAAAGGCATATCTTGAAAAATACGGCAGAAACGCCCTTAAACAGACTAAAAAAAATAATGTGATAATAAAATTCCTATCTCAGTTCAAGGATTTCATGGTACTTATACTTCTGATAGCTTCGGGCATCTCTTTTTTTACGGCATTCATGTCTGATGACGGGGATTTTATTGACCCGATAATGATATTGCTGATAGTGATACTCAATGCAGCGGTCGGAACCGTGCAGGAGTGCCGTGCAGAGAAAGCCATAGATGCCTTGAAAAAGCTGTCCTCACCCCACTCAAAAGTCATACGAAACGGCATTGTCACAAACATCCCGTCAGAAGAGATCGCTGTCGGTGATATTGTTTCTTTGGAAACAGGTGACATGGTATGTACAGATTGCAGGATAATCGGAAGTTCATCTCTGAAAGCTGATGAATCATCTTTAACGGGTGAAGCCGTGCCGTCAGAGAAGCATGACGGCATTTTATCCGAGAATACGCCTCTTGCCGACAGGCACAATATGCTTTTTTCATCATCTTTCATAACTTCGGGACATTGTACCGCTGTCGTTGTGGAAACAGGCATGAATACACAAGTCGGCAAAATTGCCGAGATGATAGACAAAGAGGAAACTCCCGATACCCCTTTGCAGAAAAGTCTTGCCAAGACAGGAAAAATTTTAGGTATATCCGCACTTTTGATATGTGTTGTGATATTCGTTTTGGGACTGATACAAAAAGTGCCTCCGCTTGAAATGTTTATGATAGCGATAAGTCTTGCAGTAGCGGCAATTCCGGAAGGCTTGCCCGCAGTCGTTACGATAGTGCTTGCATTGGGTGTAAGAAAAATGGCTCTGCACAGGGCTATTATCAGGCATTTGCCTGCCGTTGAAACTCTGGGAAGTGCAGGCGTTATCTGCTCCGACAAAACAGGTACTCTTACACAAAATAAAATGACCGTTGCGGAAGTTTACTCCAATGATAAAAATATGACTTTGGCAATGTCAGCTTTATGTAATAACAGTGTTCTGCATGAAACAAAAACAGGTTTTCGTGCAGAGGGCGATCCCACCGAAACTGCATTAGTGACGGCTTGTGCAAAGTCGGGTATATCCAAAAATGAACTTGAAAAAAAATTTCCGAGAGTGCATGAAGTGCCGTTTGACTCCAAGAAAAAATATATGATAACCGTGCATAAATATCAAAGCGGTTACAGAGTTATAGTGAAAGGTGCTTGTGATGTAATACTGCCTATGTGCGTTAATACAAATAAAAGCACCGTCACATCAATGAACAACTCTCTTGCACAAAAGGCTATGAGGGTTATAGCCGTTGCATACAGGGATTTTGAAAGAAAGCCGTCTGAAAGTGAACTTGAAAAAAATCTGACATTCAGCGGTCTTATAGGCATGACCGATCCGTTAAGACCTCAGGTAAAATCTGCTGTTTCAATGTGTCATAAAGCAGGCATTCACACCATTATGATAACAGGCGACCATATCATGACTGCAAAAGCCGTTGCAAAAGAAGCCGGCATTTACAAGGACGGTGATAAAGCCGTAACCGGAAGTGAACTTGACCTTATCCCTCAAAATGAGCTTGAAAGGGATATTTATAAATACACGGTATTTGCAAGGGTATCACCCGAACATAAAGTAAGGATAGTGAAAGCGTTTCAGGCAAGAGGTGCTGTAACCGCCATGACAGGCGACGGCGTTAATGATGCACCCGCATTGAGATGTGCAGATATAGGCTGTGCAATGGGCATGAACGGTACGGACGTTGCCAAAAACTCCGCTGACATGATCCTCACAGATGACAATTTTGCTACTATCGTTGAAGCCGTTGAACAGGGACGTGGCATATTTGAGAATATCAGGAAAACCGTTCATTTTCTCCTGTCAAGCAACATCGGTGAGATACTCACGGTACTTTGTGCATTTTTGTTAAGACTCCCCTCTCCCCTGCTTGCGATACAACTGTTATGGGTAAATCTTGTAACGGACTCTTTGCCTGCACTCGCACTCGGTGCAGAGCCTGCAAGAGAGGACATCATGCAGAGACCTTCTGATAAGTCTCACAGCATATTCTCGAACGGTGCAGGTACAAGCATTATTATAGAGGGCTGTTTTATAGGTGCATTGTCATTCCTCGCTTTCACGGCAGGGCGTGTATTCTTTGATATAAACGTCGGGCGTACAATGACATTTGCCGTACTCAGCATAAGTCAACTCGTGCACTCCTTTAATCTCAGAAGTGAACACTCTGTTTTTAAAACAGGCTTTTTCGGCAATCCTAAACTCATCTTTGCCTTTGTCACAGGTGTTTTTATGCAGGTATCTGTTATATCTGTCCCCTTCCTTGCAGACATCTTCAAAGCCGTTCCATTGACGGCTTTACAATGGCTTATCGTTTCCGTACTCTCTCTCATTCCCCTTGCAGTCGTCGAAACGGAAAAATTTATTATATCAAAACAAAAATTCCGTAAAAATATTTAAAAAAAATGTTGAAATTATTATCAAAAATAATTATAATATAAGTGGACGGGATTTTCATGTCTGCCTGTCGGCAGGCGTGACATTCCACAAATTTTGATCATCGAAAGGAGATCCACATGATTTACACAAAAGAAGTACAAATGATGTGTCCTGTTGCAAAGGGTGCAAAGCACGAGCCTGCTCCTATCCCCGAAGAGGGCAAATGGGTACACGCAAAGCAGATCAGTGATATTTCAGGCTTTACACACGGCATTGGCTGGTGTGCTCCCCAGCAGGGTGCCTGCAAGCTCACTCTCAACGTCAAGGAAGGCGTTATTCAGGAAGCTCTCGTTGAAACCATCGGTTGCAGCGGTATGACACATTCCGCCGCTATGGCTGCCGAGATACTTCAGGGAAAAACTATCCTTGAAGCTCTCAATACAGACCTCGTCTGTGATGCTATCAATACCGCTATGCGTGAACTGTTCCTCCAGATCGTTTACGGCAGAACTCAGAGTGCTTTCTCTGATGACGGTCTTGCAGTAGGTGCAGGTCTTGAAGACTTGGGCAAGGGCTTGCGTTCACAGGTAGGTACTATGTACGCTACAAAAGAAAAGGGTGTCCGTTATCTTGAAATGGCTGAAGGCTATGTAACAGGTATCGCTCTTGATGAAAACGATGAAGTTATCGGCTACCAGTTTGTAAGCCTCGGCAAAATGACCGACTTCATAAAGCAGGGACTTACCCCCAATGAAGCTTGGGAAAAGGCTAAAGGTCAGTATGGTCGTGTTGCAGATGCGGCTAAAATAATCGATCCGAGAAAGGAGTAATAAAATGGCTCTGTTTGAATCATATGAAAGAAGAATCGACCAGATAAACGCTGCTCTTAACAGCTATGGTATCGCTTCCATCGAAGAAGCTGAAAAGATCACAAAAGACGCAGGTCTTGATGTATACAACCTCGTAAAGAAAATTCAGCCGATATGCTTTGAAAATGCTTGCTGGGCTTATACAGTAGGTGCGGCTATCGCTATCAAGAAGGGCTGTCGCCGTGCAGCAGACGCTGCCGCTGCCATAGGCGAAGGCTTGCAGGCTTTCTGTATTCCCGGCTCCGTTGCAGACCACAGAAAAGTCGGTCTCGGTCACGGTAATCTCGGCAAAATGCTCCTTGAAGAAGAAACAGAATGTTTCTGCTTCCTCGCAGGTCACGAGTCATTTGCAGCTGCTGAGGGTGCTATCGGTATCGCTGAAAAGGCTAACAAAGTCCGTCAGAAACCCCTCCGTGTAATCCTCAACGGTCTCGGCAAGGATGCTGCTCAGATAATCTCCCGTATCAACGGCTTTACTTTCGTTGAAACAAAGTATGACTACAAGACTGCTGAACTCAATGTCATCTATGAAAAGCCTTTCTCAAAGGGACTCAGAGCTACCGTTAAGTGCTACGGTGCAGATGATGTTCAGGAAGGCGTTGCTATCATGCACCATGAAAACGTAGGCGTATCTATCACAGGTAACTCCACTAACCCCACTCGTTTCCAGCACCCCGTTGCTGCTACATACAAGAAGGAATGTATCGAGCAGGGTAAAAAATACTTCTCCGTTGCATCGGGCGGCGGTACAGGTCGTACACTTCACCCCGATAACATGGCTGCAGGTCCTGCTTCCTACGGCATGACCGATACAATGGGACGTATGCACTCTGACGCTCAGTTTGCAGGTTCAAGCTCAGTTCCCGCTCACGTTGAAATGATGGGACTTATCGGCATGGGTAACAACCCCATGGTCGGTGCAACCGTTGCTGTTGCAGTAAGCGTTGAAGAAGCTGCAAAAGAAGGTAAATTCTGATCAAATTACAAATGAGGAATGAGGAATGTGAAATTTTCACATTCCTCATTTTTTTGCTTTACTCAACTATTCCAACATTTTTGTCGCCTATGCGTTTTTTCAATTCCCTTATCATTACGTCATTCAGCGATACCCAATTTGAAAACGGTGTATGATAGATCGTTCCGAAATCCGTGAAACATATATGCAAGGGCGTGTTTCCGCCGAATATGTCTATTATCTGCATGGCTTTCCTGTACTCTCTGCAATCATCATTCGGTACTCGGATATACAGACCTGCCGCCATGTTTTTCTTCGGCTTTTTCGGCAATTCAGATGTATCTTTCGGTGCTTCCTGAACTTCATTACAAATCAGTTTTCTTTCCTCGTCCCTGCTGTTGACTGTTGCAAATATCCTTACAATTTTACCCTCTTGTATCAATCCGCCGTATTTCTGCAATATATCGGGAAATACTATCATTTCCACTGAACCGTATTTATCCTCTAAATTCACAAATGCCATTTGCTGATTATTTTTAGTGGTCTTTATACTTCCCTTTTCAAGTAATCCCAATACATCAACTTTTGCACCGTCATCATATCGGCGATCATCATTATCAGTAATATTGTTGAGAGTATCTGTACCGAGTGCTTTCACCGCATTGTCATACTCTGTCATAGGGTGTCCCGATAAATACATTCCTGCGGTCTCCTTCTCCATTTCGAGAAGTTCCGCATGGGAAAACTCATTCAATTTCGGCAACTCAGGCTCTCTTTTAACACCGCCGTCTATTTCTCCGAACAAGTCAAGCTGTCCGTCAATAGACCTCTCTTTATTTGCACTGACTATATCAAGAAATCTCTTTGCACAATCAAGCATTTGTCGCCTGTTCGCACCCAAGCCGTCCAATGCACCGCTCTTTATAAGATTTTCCAACGCTCTTATATTCATGTCACGGCAATACACCCTGTCACAAAAATTATAAAATGAAGTATATTTGCCGCTCTGACGTTCTTTTATTATACTTTCAATAAGACCTCTGCCGATATTCTTGACGGCTTTCAAACCAAATCTTATATCATGCCCCTGTACAGTGAATCCTGCACCGCTTTCATTTACATGAGGCGGTAAAACGTGTATGTTTTTAGCATTACATTCATCTGCATATACGGCAATTTTGCCCCTGTCACCTAAAACACTCGTCAAGAGTGCCGCCATGTATTCACACGGATAATAACACTTCATATAAGCCGTCTGATACGACAGCACCGCATAACAAGCCGCATGAGATTTATTGAAAGCGTATGATGCAAAACTCTCCATTTCCGAAAAAATTTCCTCTGCAACTTTTTCGGGAACACCTCTTTTTATACAGCCGTCAACTTCACCGTCAATGCCATAGATAAAGACTTTTCTTTCTTCTTCCATGACGGACTTTTTCTTTTTGGACATGGCTCGCCTTACTATGTCGGCACGTCCCAGTGAATATCCTGCAAGAGAACGGAATATTTGCATGACTTGTTCCTGATATACGATACAGCCGTATGTTACTTTCAGAATGGGTTCAAGTAAAGGGTGCTTGTAAGTGATTTTTTCGGGGTGATGACGGTTTTCTATATATCTGCCTATGGAGTCCATAGGTCCAGGTCTGTACAGAGATATGACCGCTATAATATCTTCAATATTTTCGGGTTTGAGTTTCATCAAAGTATCTTTCATGCCTGCCGATTCAAATTGAAATACACCCTCTGTATCGGCATTTGCATAAAGTTCAAAGACTTTTTTATCATCTTCGGGAATGTCCTCTATTCTGAAATTGCCGATAAGTTTTTCCGCATCTTTCAAAACAGTTAAGTTTCTCAATGCAAGGAAATCCATTTTCAGCAAACCCAATTCATCAAGTGTAGTCATGTCAAATTGAGTGACAACTACATCATCATTTTTTGCCAAAGGCACATAGTCACTTACAGGTCTGTCAGTTATTACTATGCCTGCCGCATGGGTAGTCGTATGACGGGGAGTTCCCTCTAATTTTATAGCCGTATCTACCAATTCTTTCACCTGTGTGTCACTTTGATAAAGGGCTTTCAAGTCTTTTGAAATTTCCATAGCCTTTGGAATGGTCATTCCCAAGTCTGACGGAATGGCTTTTGCAACTTTATCGCAAATTGCATAAGGCAAACCTAATGCTCTGCCGACATCTCGAATTGCACCTTTTGCCGCCATCGTACCGAATGCGGCTATCTGTGCAACTCTGTCTGCACCGTACTTGTCTATGACATAATCTATAACTTCCTGTCGCCTGTCCTTGCAGAAGTCAACGTCAAAATCAGGCATACTCACTCTTTCAGGATTTAAAAATCTCTCAAACAGCAAGTCATATTTTATCGGATCAAGTCCGGTTATATTCATGCAGTAAGCGGCAAGACTTCCCGCTCCCGAACCTCTGCCGATACCTACGGGAATACCCCTTGATTTTGCATAATTCACATAGTCTGCCACTATCAAATAATAGTCAACATAACCCATTTTTGCAACGGTGCTTATCTCATATTCAAGCCTGTCTGCAAGTGACTTATCATAATTTTCTCCGTAATGCTGTTTCAGACCTTTATAACATTCCTCACGGAAATATTCCAAATGGTCTTTATTGTCGGGAACGTCAAATCTCGGTAACTTCAGCTTGCCGAACTCTATTTCAACATTACAGCGGTCTGCAATTTTCTGAGTATTTTCAACAGCCTCTTTCGGAAACAGTGAAAGCATTTCATCTTCATTTTTGATATAAAATTCATCTGTCGGAAATCCCAAAGGCATTTTATCCTGTATTGTATGGGCGGTCTGTATGCACAATAAAACATGGTGCAGGTGACTGTCCTCTTTTTTGATATAGTGACAGTCATTCGTTGCCACAAGCGGTACTCCACATTCTTCCGAAAGTCTTATTATATACGGATTTATTCTTTCTTCCTCGTCAATGCCGTGATTTTGCATTTCAAGGAAAAAGTTATTTTCCCCGAAAATCTCTTTATACCGCAAAGTCGCTTGTTTTGCCTTGTCATAGTTGTTATGCACCAATGCTCTCGGAATCTCTCCCGCAAGACACGCAGATAATGCTATCAATCCTTCATGGTATTTTTCAAGCATTTCAATATCGACTCTCGGTTTATAATAATATCC
The DNA here is from genome assembly GCA_902800005.1 of uncultured Ruminococcus sp. Lineage (GTDB taxonomy): Bacteria > Bacillota > Clostridia > Oscillospirales > Acutalibacteraceae > UBA1213. The sequence continues at coordinate 8,467 of CADCCP010000015.1, forward strand.
CTCTGTCCATGCAAGAGAATCAAGTTTCATTAAATTCCTGTAACCCGTTTCATTCTCGCACAATAAAACTAAATGTCTGTTTTCACGGTCAAGCTCGGATATTTTATCGGTGTGCTTTCTCGGAGAAACGTACACTTCACAACCGATAATCGGCTTGATACCCTCTTTTTTACAGGCTTTGTAAAAGTTTATGACACCGTACATTACACCGTGATCTGTAATTGCAACGGCATTTTGTCCAAGTTCCTTGACACGTTTCACCAAATCATTTATACGACAAGCACCGTCCAATAAACTGTATTCCGTGTGTAAATGTAAATGTGCAAAAGACATAAATATCACCCTTTTTTCTTACATAGGCTCACCTAAACCGCCTACGATTTTTTCAAGTTCATTATAGGATTTTTGACTGACAGCTCCGTACAATACCTGCATATCTTCTTCATTGTAATTCATCACTACATAAAGATCATCACTTGCATTAAAGTAAAATGACATATTGAACGGGTAGTCCTGTTCGTCGTTTTTCAGTTCAAAAGGATATTTTTTCAGCTTTTCACGAATTATTTTCAATTCCTCTGCCGTTATACTATAAAATTCTTCGGGATAATACTCAAATGTAAATACCGACTGATACGCACTCTGACAAAGCAAAAATTTACTTAAAGTATCACAGTATTTTATCCATTCTTCATAACTGTGATCCGTGTAGTAAACGGGCGGGTCATCTTTGCACATATCCTCTCGGCGTATGCCTAACTGAAAAACACCCTGATTTTCATTCATTAAAATATAAAAATCCTTTTCATTTTTCAGCCAATCCCATTTTTTATAGTGTTCGGGCAATATCCACTCGTCCTGCAAATGCTTTAAAATTTCTGTTCTGCCGACCTTTCTGTAATAGTCTTCCAAAACCTTCGGCAAGTTTCCGAACATCTCTTTCAAAAACACAATATCATCATCGGAATATCCCTTAAATTCATCAATGTTATATAAATTTTTCATAATTTCGTATAAGTCCATACCTGACACCCCTCTCTCATTATAAATCCGACTATGTACAATTTTTCACTCTCAAAAAACTTGACAAAGAAATAAACCGCCCCCGACAAAGAACTCTCTGTCGAGGGGATATTTTAATCAGCAATTAACAATGGATTGTGACAGCCGATAACTGCACATTCCTAATTCCTCATTCCTAATTTTTAAAGTACATATGTAGCTGACATTTTATCATGCCGTTATAAAGTTTACGTCTTTTATCGGACTTTCTGCCGAAATATTTTTCAAAGTTATCATCGGGAGTGATAATGCTGTAACTCCAACCCTGTCTTTTAATGAACTTCTGTCCCATGATCTTATAAAGTTCACGAGCCTGTTCCATATCGAGAAGCCTTTCACCGTAAGGCGGATTACATATCACGCTTGCCTTTTCAAAATCTTCACGGAAGTCCTTTATGTCCCTTTTCTGCACGACAATACGCTTTTCAACACCGGCTTTTCTTGCATTTTCGAGAGTCAGGGCAACAGCATTTTCATCTATATCATAGCCGTATGCCATGAAATCACAATCAAGTTTTATATTGTCCTGTGCAGACTGCCTTTCCTCTCTCCAGACGTTCTCCGGAATGACACCCCATTTTTCAGCGGAAAAACTTCTGCGAAGTCCGGGGGCTATATTAAGGGCTTTCAACGCACTCTCTATTAAAATCGTACCCGAACCGCAAAATGGATCAATGACGGTACTGTAATGACGTACATGAGAAGCGTCCGCCATAGCACAAGCAAGAGTTTCTTTAATTGGAGCGATAGTCGCATTGGCACGATAGCCTCTTTTATGCAAGCCTGCACCCGATGTATCAAGCAAAATACTGCATTTATCTTTCATGATGAGAAATTGTATTTGATGTAAAGCACCCGTTTCTTCAAACCATGATGTATGATATTTTGCATTAAGCCTGTTGACAACGGCTTTTTTTATGATTTTCTGACAGTCGGGAACGCTTGCAAGCTTTGAATTGACGGAATGTCCCTTGACGGGAAAAGCATCATCTTTGGCAAGAAAATCTTCCCAATGAATTTTGCTGACACCCTGAAATAGATCTTCAAAAGAGTATACAGGAAATTCCGCAAGAAGAATTTGTATTCTCTCGGCATATCTCGAACATATATTAGCTTTTGCAAGAGTGTTGAAGTCACCTTCAAAGAGAACTCTGCCATTTTCGGCTTGTATCTTTTCAATTCCAAGTCTTTTCAATTCATCTGCACAAATGCCCTCTATACCTAAAAGACATGGGGCGGCAAATTTTATTTTTTCCATATTATCTCCCTTATTCAGTTATCTTTGAGCAGGCTATGGCAAGTGAACCCGGTCCTATATGACAGCCTATACTTAAAGAAAGTTCCGCACCCCTGATTTTAAAACCCGGAAATGCTTTTTCTATTTCTTTCTTCCACTGATCGACTTCCGAACTCGGCATATCGGAATAAGCATACAAAAGGGACATCTGTTTGTTATCGACATATTCTTTGAAACGTCCGTCAAAATCCCTGTGCATAGCGGCTATCATAGTTTCCTTTGCGGATTTGATACCCCTGCATTTTGCGTAAGCATCAAGTTTATCTCCCTGTATCTGCAAGACGGGCTTCAAATTCATTACGTTTGCGATCAATGCACCCGCTGCTGTCACTCTGCCGCCTTTTTTGAGATACTTCAAATCATTTACCATTATGTATATGCTGGATTCCAATTTGTCTTTTTCGAGTTTTTCTTTTATATGCCTGCCCGAATAGCCCCTCTCAGCCATTTTAACAGCATCTTTTACAGACTGGTACTGTGTCACGGAAATTCTCTGATTATTGACAACGTGGACTCTGCCCCCAAAGTCCTTTGCCATCATTGAAGCAGTCATGCATGAACTGCTCAGCCCCGATGACATGGGGATATAAACCACTTCATCATATTCTTTCAAAAGTTTTCTCCAAAAATCCGTAAGTTCTGTGGGAGAGGGCTGTGAAGTTGCAACATTTGCCTTTGAGTTGGCTATAAGTTTGTAAAAATCTTTCTGAGATATATCCACTTCTTCAAAATACTGTTTATCATTGACAAAAAAGGTCATAGGGAGAATATGCACTCCCATTTTTTTAGCTGAATGTCTTGTAATGCCGCTGTTGCTGTCAGCAGCTATAGCAACCTTTGACACAAGAGATTCCTCCTTGATAAAAAAATTTTCTTATATAAAGTATATAACATTTATATCGAAATAGCAAACTATTTTTTCTCATAACTTCATAAAAATTTACTTGACAAAACACCGATAACATTGTAAAATAATAGAGTAACACAATCATGTCGTTGTAGCTCAGCAGGATAGAGCGATCGCCTCCTAAGCGATAGGTCGGAGGTTCGAATCCCCTCAGCGACGGTAATAATGAATAATGAATAGTTAATAATTTTTAATATTGCGGATTATCAGTTATTCACTGTTCATCTTTTTGGAGGCTTAGCTCAGCTGGTTAGAGTACTTGCTTGACATGCAAGGGGTCACTGGTTCAAGTCCAGCAGTCTCCACCAAAAACAAAATAACGTCCCGTCACTTTGTGTCGGGGCGTTATTTTTTTCATAGCTTCAAATACAATTCTTTTGCAAACTCTCTTGCTTTGAGCCATCTTTCATCGGTGTCCATTGCAGCGACTGTCCAGCAGTCTTCGCTGTGTGCATTGATTATCATTTTTAGTTGTCTGTTGATATTCAGAACAAGATTATACATATCGCTGTCAATGCACTTTGCCCTGAGCAAGTCGGGGGCAAATGCCATTCCCTGATATGAGAACATCTGCACGACCTTATCGGCAATATTTTCTTCATCGGGATAGATTTTCTTCAACTCCTCCTCACTCAGCGAAACCGCTTTTACAGCCTCCCTGAACTTCTCGTAATCAAGCACAAGATACTTTCTTTCCTCGCTCAGATAACAATGTATGTACTCCTCTTTCATATCCTCATCAAAATTTTTATATTCCTGAAACCACCTGCTAATCACATTGTTCCCCCCTTTTATAAAGTAACATATCATTTTCAAAATCCGTTTCATTTACAGAAAAAATTTCTTTCAGTCTTTGATACCGTTTATCAGTATCGTTTAGTTCCAAAAATTCTCCGTTAATGAAATCTATATCAATATGCCTGAAAATCAGCTTATTATTTTCAAGTTCAAAAACATCTGTAAAATATGTTACAGAATATATATCATCAACATCATACCCCAATTCACTGACGAACAAATTAAATTCCTCATTCATCATTCCTAATTCCTCATTAAAAAAACGGCACTTCGAGAGGAGTTTCTCCCGAAGTACCGGAAATCATATTTGCATTAAACTGCTCTTGTAACCTTACCTGAACGAAGGCAACGGGTGCAGACATTAACGCGTTTCGGACTGCCGTTCACGATCGCCTTGACCTTAACGACGTTTGGCTTCCATGTTCTGTTTGAGCGTCTGTGTGAGTGAGAAACTTTTATACCGAAAGTGACACCCTTACCGCAAATTTCACATTTTGCCATTTTTTTGCACCTCCTATGGTGATAAAAAGATTTTTAGGTTTGCCTTGAAGTAAGATTACTTAACCTCTACCTCAGCACCGACTTCTGTGAGCTTAGCCTTGATAGCTTCTGCATCGTCCTTGCTTACTGCTTCCTTAACGGGCTTCGGAGCACCGTCAACGAGAGCCTTAGCTTCTTTCAAGCCGAGACCTGTGATCTCACGAACGACCTTGATGACCTTGATCTTCTCAGCACCTGCTGACTTGAGGATAACGTCAAATTCTGTCTGTTCAGCGGCTGCTGCTGCACCGCCGTCTGTGGGAGCTGCAACTGCAACTGCTGCTGCGGCTGATACGCCGAATTCTTCTTCTACTGCATGAACGAGTTCTGAGAGTTCAAGAACTGTAAGACCTTTCAATTCTTCTACAATAGCTGTAACTTTCTCTGATGCCATTTTAAATTACCTCCATGATTTGAGATGTATTTTTGTTTTTTTCATTATGCTTCTGCGGGAGCTTCCTCAGCAGGAGCGGCTTCATTGCTCTTGTCAACAATAGCCTGTACGGCTCTTGCGAAAGATGCGATAGGTGCCTGGAAAGCACCGAGTACATTGGCAAGCAAAACCTCTCTTGACGGGAGTTTTGCAAGGCTCTGGATCTTTTCAAGACTGATGACCTCATTATCAAGATAACCCGTCTTTACTTTAAAGTTGTCATGCTGATCGGCAAACTTCTGAAGGATACGGGCTGCTGCCACATAATCATCAGCACTTGTTGCGATAGCAGAAGTACCGTTAAGTACATCGTCAATACCGTTAAGACCTGCCTTTTCAGCCGCACGCTTTATCAAAGTATTCTTTACTACGGTATATTTTACACCGCTTTCACGAAGTTCCTTACGGAGCTTTGTATCGTCCTCAACAGTGATACCCTTATAGTCAACGATGATACCTGCAACTGAACCTTGGATCCTTTCAGCGAGCTGTGCAACAGCCTGCTGTTTCTGTTCCAAAACTTTCTGACTTGGCAAAACGATTCACCTCCGAATATTTAAAAATACGCCCTCCCCATTTGCGAGGAAGGCGTAGTGATACACTAAAATACACGCACACAACCTCGGCAGGCAGGGAATCACCCTTTTATGCAAATTCATGCACCTGCTGTCTTCAGTCAACAGCAATGTTGATTATACCACACCGAAATGTGTATGTCAAGACCTTTTTTCAGAGAGTGGAGTATGGAGAGTTAGGAGTGGAGTGATCCACGCCTGTCCACATATTCACTCTGTCGTCATATATTCGGAAAGCACACGAATTTCAAGCGAACACTCCGCTCCACTCTGCACTCTCCACACTAAATAAAAATCAGACTGCTCCGTTGATTTTAGCGGGATTTACCTTTACAGCCGGTCCCATAGTGGTAGCAACTGCAACAGATTTGATATACTGACCTTTTGCGGCAGCGGGCTTTGCCTTGATGATGGCACTTATGAGAGCATCGAAGTTCTCAGAAATCTTGTCTGTGCCGAAGGACACCTTGCCGATGGGGCAGTGGATAATGTTTGTTTTATCAAGACGGTACTCAATTTTACCGGCTTTTGCTTCTTTGATAGCCTTTGCAATATCAGGTGTAACAGTACCTGCCTTGGGGTTCGGCATAAGTCCACGAGGACCGAGGATCTTACCAAGACGACCAACAAGTCCCATCATATCGGGTGTTGTGATAAGTACGTCAAAGTCTGTCCAGCCTTCACTCTGGATCTTCTGAGTGAATTCCTCTGCACCTACATATTCTGCACCGGCATCCTGTGCTTTCTGCACGTTGTCGCCCTTGCAGATAGCAAGAACTCTTACCTGTTTGCCTGTTCCGTTAGGAAGAACGAGGGCACCACGAACCTGCTGATCTGCGTGACGTGAGTCAACACCGAGCTTTACATGAAGCTCAACAGTTTCGTCAAATTTTGCAGTACCTGTCTTGAGGCAAACATCGATTGCTTCTTTTGAGTCATATGCTTTTGTCTTGTCGATGAGTTTTGCAGCATCGACATATTTTTTACCGTGTTTCATTATGGTTTTTCCTCCCTATTCAGTGGTAAAATCGGAAATTACTTTTGTCCTCCCACTCGGAGAGCGATCAGTCTACTACTACAATACCCATACTTCTTGCCGTACCTGCGATCATGCTGCAAGCTGCCTCGATGCTGCCTGCATTGAGGTCGGGCATTTTCTGTTCTGCTATTGCACGAACCTGATCTTTAGTGATCTTTGCAACTTTCTTCTTGTTGGGTTCACCCGAAGCGGATTCGATTCCGCAAGCCTTTTTGATAAGGACTGCTGCGGGCGGAGTCTTTGTCACAAAGGTGAATGAACGGTCTGCATACACTGTGATAACGACAGGAATGATAAGACCAATATCTTTCTTTGTGCGTTCATTGAATTCCTTTGTAAATGCCATGATGTTGACACCGTGCTGACCGAGAGCCGGTCCTACAGGCGGTGCCGGTGTTGCCTTTCCGGCAGGTATCTGAAGCTTGATAAAGCCTGTTACCTTCTGAGCCATTTCTAACTGCACCTCCAAAAATTGTGGTAAAATGCGGAGAGCTGAAAAATTTTCTCTCCTCCCACGAGGGAAAATCCCTCAATAACAACGGATCTCTCCGTTATCAGCTTACTTTTTACTCCAAGACCTCGACCTTGTTCAATGCAAGATCGACAGGAGTATCCTGTCCGAACATCTCAACCAGAACCCTTACAGTATTATTCGCCATATCAATGGATTCCACGATACCCTCTGCATCGTCAAAGGAATCGTCCTTGATACGCACCCTGTCACCCACTTTATAGGCAACTTCAATTCTGCTTGCTGTTTCGGACTGATTTTCAAGTCCCATTGCACTCACTTCTTCATCAGAAAGCGGTATCGGCTTGGAACTCGGACCGACGAATCCGGTACATCCTCTGATATTCCTTACAATGTACCATGTATCGTCATTCATCACCATTTTCACAAATACATATCCGGGGAAAATTTTTCTTTCAACTGTCTTAGGTTTATCATCGGTTATCTCCGTGACCATCTCTATCGGGACACAGACATCTGTGATAAGTTCCTTGAAGCCCCTGTTTTCAACAGTTGTTGCGAGATTAGAGGCAACCTTCTTTTCATATCCTGAATATGTATGCACGACATACCATCTTGCTTCATCTCTCGGCATGAGTATTCCCTCCGACACACATTGTTATTAATTTCCGGCAAGATCCATCACAAGTCCGAAAAGGCTGTGTAATCCTGTATCAACGCCGAAAATCACCAGTCCCGCAACCAACATTACAAGCAATACGATTCCCGTATTTCTGAACGTAGTTTTCGGTGACGGCCACACTATTTTTTTTATCTCCCTGATAATGTCACGGAAGAAACCTACAATACCGTTCCAGATCTTTGCAAAGATATTGGGCTTTTTTTCATCAGCTTTTTTCTTAGCCATGCCTGATACCCCCGCTTACTTTGTTTCCTTGTGCAGAGTATGCTTTTTGCAGAATCTGCAATACTTGTTCATTTCAAGTCTGTCCGGATCGTTTTTCTTGTTTTTCATAGTGTTGTAGTTACGCTGCTTGCACTCTGTGCAGGCCAATGTTATTTTTACTCTCATTTTAACGGCACCTCCCGGTATTTCGGAATATTTAGACCTCCCTCATAAAGACACACAAAAAAAATCGCCCCTTTTGAGGTATCTATAATATACCATAAACTATATACATTTGTCAAGAGTTTTTTTTCAGAGTGGAGTGTGGAGAGTGGAGAGTGGAGTTTTTCACTATCTCATTTTGAAAAAAAGATTTGTGTTCATGTCTGCTCCACTCTCAACTCACTCTTAACTCTCAACTCTCAACTCTCCACTCTCATATAAGCGGAAAGATATTTTTGTAGTCGTTCATGCTGTAAAAGTGTTGATAATACAGCTTGTCGGTATGAAGTGTAACATCAAAACCGCTCTCATTCATCTTTGCAACGATCTTTTTCAGTTTTTTCACGGACTTTTCGGAAAATCCGTTTGTATTGAAATAGGCAAGTGTAACGTGGGGTGTCAAAAACGGGTACGGACACACTTTTACTTTGTTTATAAGTGCATACAGTTCTTGTAACTTGTCCCAGTCCTCCTCTTCACACGGCACAAGTGCCATCACAAGACTTTTTGACACCATATTCATTACAACATTTGTTTTCATCTTTATAGTATCATCTTTGACAGGGTTTTCCCTCAGCACTTCAAGCAGCTTCACTTCATTTCTGAAAACATCTCCTGCCACTTCATCAATATTATCCGATGCACTCAGATCATGCAAAGTCATGTGCAGAGTGCTTTTATCTATCTTCTCGCTGAAGCACTCCGGAACTTTTTCATAAAGTTCCTCTATGAGAACAGACATTTTTTCTTTTGCTTTGTGCTTCAACTCAAAAACAACGGTATCTCCGTAAAATTTTCTGAACGTCCCGTCGGGACAGCACTTTGCACCAAGCTCCGCATGGGGATGGAAATCCTCCTCCCTTATCTCAAGTTCGGGCTTCTCAAACTTTCCTGTCCTCTCCAAAAAATCACTGTACTTTTCCATCTCCGGCATTTTATAACAAACCTTCTTTCAATTAGAAATTAGGAATTAGGAATGAGAAATATTCCTCATTCCTCACTCCTCATTTATCATTCTTTTATCTGCTCCATCTGGTAAACTTCAAAGATGTCGCCCTCTTTGATGTCGGCAAAGCGTTCAAGTGTGATACCACATTCAAAGCCCTGTGCAACTTCCTTAACGGAATCTTTAAATCTCTGCAAAGAAGCTATCGTGTCATCTGAAATGACGATACCGTCACGAACAACTCTGACACTTGCTCCACGAACGACCTTGCCCGAAAGTACATACGAACCCGATACAAGTCCGACATTCGTAATTTTATAGGTCTGACGAACTTCCACTTTACCGAGTATTATCTCCTTGAACTTCGGTGCAAGCATACCCTTCATAGCAGCTTCTATCTCCTCTATGCAGTCATAGATAATTCTGTAAAGACGGATATCAACACCGTCATTCTTTGCATTTTCCTCCGCAACGCTGTCGGGACGTACATTGAAGCCTACTATTATCGCATTTGATGCAGATGCAAGCATTACATCAGATTCCCTTATCGCTCCGACACCGCTGTGTATGACATTTACTCTTATCTCCTCATTCGACAGTTTCTCAAGTGACTGCCTTACAGCCTCGACAGAACCCTGTACATCAGCTTTAACGATGATCTTAAGTTCTTTCATATCATCAAGTTTCATCTGGTCAAAGAGATTGTCAAGAGTAACTTTTGTACGGGCATTGAATTTTTCTTCTTTCTGAGCGGTTCTTCTCTGGTCAACGAGTTCCCTTGCAAGACGCTCATCGGATACCGCATTGAATACATCACCGCCCGTAGGTACATCATCAAGACCTGTGATCTCAACAGGCACTGAAGGTCCTGCACTCTTTACTTTATTGCCGTTATCATCTGTCATGGCTCTGACACGACCGACAGTCGTACCTGCAACGATTATATCACCGACATTAAGAGTACCGTTCTGCACAAGCACCGTTGCAACAGGTCCTCTGCCCTTATCAAGCCTTGCTTCAATGACAGTACCCTTTGCAGCCCTGTCAGGATTAGCTTTAAGCTCTTTCATATCCGCTACAAGCAATACCATTTCAAGCAGTTCATCTATACCTTCTTTTGTCTTTGCCGAAACAGGTATAACAGGAGTATCACCGCCGTAAGTTTCAGGGACTATCTCATGCTCCATAAGCTGTGTCATTACCCTTGTAACGTCTGCACCGGGTTTGTCTATCTTATTCGCTGCAACGATTATAGAAACACCTGCGGCTTTGGCATGGTTGATCGCTTCAATAGTCTGAGGCATGATGCCGTCATCGGCAGCAACAACAAGAATAGCTATATCGGTAACTTGTGCACCTCTTGCACGCATTGTCGTAAATGCCTCATGTCCGGGCGTGTCAAGGAAGGTGATCTCCCTGTCATCTATGTTGACACGGTATGCACCGATATGCTGAGTGATACCGCCTGCCTCAGTGGAAGTAACGTGTGCATGACGGATAGCATCAAGGAGTGAAGTTTTACCGTGATCGACGTGTCCCATAACGACTACAACAGGCGATCTGGTAATGAGATTTGTATCATCGTCATCACTGTCATCAATAATTTTTTCCTCGATAGTTTCAATATTTTCCTTTTCTATTCTCGCATGGAACTCAAGTGCAACAAGTGAGGCTGTATCGAAATCTATTGTCTGATTCACGCTTGCCATAACGCCGAGTCCCATAAGTTTTCCGACAACTTCCGCTGCTCTTGCTTTCAGTCTGAGTGCAAGTTCACCTACTGTTATCTCATCAGGTATCTGTACAGTGATAGGCTTGGTTTTTCTTTCCTTTTCGATACGTCTTAATCTTTCCTGTTCGGTTTCTTTACGGGAATTTTTAGGCTTGCCTTTCTGCTGGGAACGCTGGTTTATCTTCTGTTTATTCTGGACATTGTTGACATTGTGCATTTTCTCGCTTGCAAGACGGTCATATTTTTCATTGTATCTCTCAATGTCCACATTTGATTGACGGGTATCAACCACACGGTTTCTTCTTTCAAAAGAGCCTGTTTGCTCATTGGAGTCGCTCTCGACAGGCTTCTGTACAGGCTTCTGCACATTCTGATTAGGCTTTTTATCGGTCTTTTGTTCAGGTTTTCTGTCCTGCTTGGCAGACTTTTCTTTTTTATCCTGCTTGTCAGCCTTGTCTTTTCTGTCAAACCTGTCCTTTTTCTCAAACCTGTCTTTCTTTTCAAACTTGTCTTTTTTCTCAGACTTGTCTTTCTTTTCAGACTTGTCCTTCTTTTCAAACTTGTCCTTCTTTTCAAACTTGTCCTTTTTCTCAGGCTTGTCTGCTTTTTCAGGCTTGTCTGTTTTTTCCTGCTTGGGTGCAGCGGCTGACTGCTTTGAAGCAAAATACTTTTCAAAACTCTTGACACTCTTGTCTGCCGTGACCTTCTCAAAAATATAATTAAGTTCACCGTCTGTCAGCAGTGTACCCGGCTTCTTGACGGCATTGAAACGCTCCTTTATCATGTCGGCAAGATCCTTTGCTTCCATGCCGAGATCATTTGCAAGATCTCCCAGCTTGTATTTTATCATCCAACATTCCTCCATTCTTCATGTCACGCAAAAAGCTCTTTGAGCCTTTTTGCAAATCCCTCATCATTAACGGATACTATCCCCACAGCTTTTCCTATGGCACTTCCTATACGTTCCATAGGTATATCTGAAAATACGGTCGTTACATTTCCTCTTTTGGAAATATTTTCAACAGACCTTCTCGTTCTTTCGGAAACGTCACATGCAAGTATTATCAATTTTGATTTTTTCTTGTTCACGGCTTCCTCAACGGAATCATAGCCCAGTGACAGTTTTCCTGCACGTCTTGCGATACCGAGAAAGTTCAGTATATTATCCATTTGCCTCACCAAGTTCCCTTTCAAGCTGCTCATAGACTTCATCGGGTATCTTGCATGAAAACGCCCTTTCAAGTCTTCTTGCCTTTCTCGCAGCCTTCAGACACTCGGCATTATGGCATATATAAGCACCTCTGCCCGATCTTTTCCCCATGAAGTCAACAGAGATACCGCCCTTTTCAATGACTTCACCGTTTTCATCTGTCTTATCGGGTGCTTTTACAACTCTGACAAGCTGTTTCTTCTCTTTCATCTCATTGCAGCCCGTGCATTTTCTCATAGGTATCTTTCTTTGATGCATGGAATACCTCTCATTCTTCTGTCTTTTCTTCTGTTTCGGGCTTATCCTCTCCATAGAAGCCGCTCTGCGGATTTATATCTATCTTCCAGCCGGTGAGCTTTGCGGCAAGACGGACATTTTGACCGTTCTTTCCTATTGCAAGCGACAATTGACTGTCAGGTACGACCGCCGTACTTGTTTTCTGTTCCTCGTCAACGGTCACACTCAGAACTTCCGCAGGTGACAATGCTGCCGAAATGAATTTTTTCGGATCGTCACTGTATTCTACTATATCTATCTTTTCACCGTTGAGAGCTTCAACGATAGTGCTTACTCTCTGTCCCTTCGGACCTATACAAGCACCGACAGCATCAACATTTTCATCCTTGCTGTATACGGCAATTTTTGTTCTTGAGCCTGCCTCTCTCGAAATATACTTTATTTCGATAGTGCCGTCAAATATCTCAGGTACTTCTGTTTCAAACAGCTTTTTAACAAATCCGGGATGTGTTCTCGATATTATTGCATGAGGTTCTTTGCCCTCGTTCTTTATATCTACGACATACACCTCAAGCTTTACAGTTATGTCTCCCTGTTCATCATTTTCATCTCTTTCGATATGCTCGACAGTCACCGTCACTATATCCTGCAATTTGCTTTGATATTCCGCCAAAGCCTGACCTTTTTCGCTGTCACGGATACCCTGACGAATGATATTCTTAGCTTTCTGTGCGGCAATTCTGCCGAATTCCTTTGTATCGAGTCTTATGCCGACTTTATCGCCCACTCTTGCCGCTGCACTTATCTTTCTTGCTTCATCAAGATGTATCTGTTTTCTTGCATCTGTGACTTCCTCAACGACCTCTTTGTTGAGGAATACCTCAAACAATCCCGTTTCCTGCTCCATATTGATAAGTATATCTTCATCATTCGTATTGTATGTCTTTTTGCAGGCGATCCTGATAGCTCTTTTTATCTGAGTTATCATGTATTCGGCAGATATGCCCTTTTCCTTTTCTATGAGTGCAAGCACCTCATACAATTCGGGATTTTTATTTGTTTCTATCGGTTTTGCATTTTTGCTTTTCATTTTCCAAACTCCTCCATTACAAATTGAAATCATCCAATTTAATATATACCGTGTCTTTTTTATTTATTACATACTGCCCGCCGTCTTCGGCACTCACAGTAAATGTATCCTTGTCATGTGCGATCAGCGTTCCCTTGAACTCACGCATATCTTTTTCATTCGGTTTATGCAGCTTCACCATCACGGGTGCTCCCAGAAAACTCTCAAAATGCTCGTATTTCACAAGCTCCCTTTCAATTCCAGGTGATGACACCTCCAAACAGTAATTCTGCTCTATGGGATCAAGGTCATCAAGAGGCTTGTCAACAGCCCTTGTCACATTCTCGCAATCCTCTATTGTAACACCGCTGTCCTTGTCTATGAATATCCTCAGATACCACATAGCACCCTCTTTTAAAAATCTCACATCCCACAATGTCAGTCCCATGCCTTCCACGATAGGCTTGACGAGTTCCGTTACAGCCTCAACTGTATTACATTTCTTTTTTTGTCCCATAGCTATCTCCGTTTCAAAAAAATTTTTGCCTGATTAATGATAAAAGAGCGGGTCGCCCCACTCTTTCGTCAACTCACACAATAATCTACCATACTCATTCTATCACGTTATCTCCCAATATGCAAGAGATTTTTTGAATTTTTTTACTGTGTTTCCAATATTTTATACGTCTTTTCAATGTCAAGGCTCTCTATCCTGCCGAGTTTTTTATTCATCTGCCTTGTACGCACACCGACGAGTTTTTCAAGGCTGTCCTCTGCCTTTCTGATACGTTCCTGTGTATCCGTCAAGGCACTTTCAAATTTCTCAAATTCCGTCTTGACTGCACCGAGAACTTCCCATACTTCACCGCTGCGTTTCTGTATAGCAAGTGTCTGGAAGCCCATTTTCAGTGAATTGAGCATAGCCGCCATCGTAGAAGGTCCTGCCACATTTATCTTGTAATCCCTCTGCAATTCCTCAACAAGTCCCTTTGTATTCACTATCTCCGCATAAAGCCCCTCAAACGGCAGAAACATCACTGCAAACTGCGTTGTATAAGGCGGTTCTATATACTTTGTACAAATGTCTTTTGCACACTGCTTTACAATACTTATCAATTCTTTTTTAGCCGCCGCAACTGCGTTTTTATCGCCTGTTTCATAAGCGTCCTGCAAGTGTGCGAACCTGTCACCCGGAAATTTTGAATCTATCGGCAGATAAACATATTTTCCATCTTCCGCACCCGGCAGCTTTACTGCAAATTCAACTCTGTTTGTACTCTTCGGCACTGTTGCAATATTCTCTTCATACTGGTCGGACGTTAATATCTCTTTCAGTATTGCTCCAAGCTGTATCTCACCGAGAATACCCCTTGTCTTGACATTGGACAAAACTTTCTTCAAGTCACCTACACCCTCTGCCACGCTCTGCATTTCGCCCAAGCCTTTATATACCTGTTCAAGTCTCTCACTCACCAATTTGAACGACTCATTCATCTTGTTTTCAAGAGTGGTTTGGAGCTTTTCATCAACAGTTCCCCTTATCTGTTCGAGCTGCTTGTTGTTGTCGTCACGGATATTTTTCAACTGACTTTCAACAGATGTACGCACATTTTCCAATTTATTTTCGGTGTTCGTTTCAAGACTTGAAAATCTGCTTTCAAGCTGTGCAAAATTTGTCTGCAATTTTTCGTCAACGGTCTGACGGACTTTTTCAAGCTGACTTGTATTTTCCTTTCTCACGCCGTCAAGCTGTGTTTCCATAGTTGCACGAATATTTTCAAGTTTTGTTTCCGTGTTCTTTTCAAGCGTTGCAAAACGGCTTTCAAGCTGTGAAAAATTAGTTTGTAATTTCTCGTCAACAGTACTGCTGACTTTTTCAAGCTGACTTGTATTTTCCTTTCTAACGCCGTCAAGCTGACTTTCCATTGTGACACGGATATTTTCAAGTTTAGTTTCGGTATTTTTTTCAAGTGTTGCAAAACGGCTTTCAAGCTGTTTCAACTGATTTGAAATATTCCTGTCCATCGCTGAAAGCTGGTCAAGCTGTGCATTTCCGACAATTTCAAGCTGTTCACGCTGTATCTTGGCAAACTTAGCTTGTTCTTCTCCTGCACGTTTCTGATTTTCCGTGACCTGTTGTGCAAGAAAAGACATATTTTCCTTCATGCTTGAAGACACTTCCTGCCTTAAAGCTGACTGTGAATCCCTGCTGTCCTTCTGCATGACATCAAGCTGTGACTTGATGCCATCAATATTCGGCAGGGAAATTTCCTGTGTTTTGCCCGTCCTGAATATCAGAAATACAAGCAGCACTATAATAATTATCCCTATGATAAGCAAAACTATATCCATTATCTTCAGTTCCTCACTTATATATAATAGTCGTCACCCTGCATATACGGACTTTTTTCAATAATATCCTGCAAGGTTATGCTGTCAAGATAATTTGTTATCACTTCATAAAGCCCCTGCCATACGGGTAAAGTGATACAATCATCTGCTCTCTGACATTCATTCACATCTATGTCAAGACACGCCACAGGTGCAAGACTGCCCTCTGTAAGTCTGAGTATCTCCCCTACGGTATACTGATCTGGCTTCTTTGAAAGCATATAACCGCCTTGATAGCCCCTGTTAGTTTTGAGCAAGCCCGACCTGCTCAACAGCGGAACGATCTGTTCCAGATATTTTTTAGAAATATTCTGCCTTTCCGCAATATCTTTCAATGAAACATAGCTTTCTTTACCGTTCATCGCAAGGTCAAGCAACATTCTTAATGCATATCTACCTTTTGTTGAGATCTTCATAAAAATCACCACTTTTTCAATGTCTAATGTAAATTATTTACCTGTAAAGCTGTCTTTGCACTGCTCATGAGTGAGAAGTCTTTCCGTCATTATCGAGGAGATAAGGGCAAGTGCCTTTTCCTCTGCAATATCCGCCAATTCAAAGAAATTTTCTTTATGCGTCTTGCCGTCGGTTTGAGAATACCACTCTTTATGCGACATATTCGCATAATCAAATGACAAGTCGGGATATGCTGTTCTTATTATCGGCGAAAGCACCGGACTTAATCCGAGCAGCCTTTCACCCAGCATGACAGTGTGTTTCTTGAAAGCACCCTTGTCATTCAGCAAAACCAAACTGTAATGCCAATCCTTCTGCACCTGTATGAGTTCATCTATCTCTATATCTTCACCAAGATATGCAAGTATAAATCCCTGCCACATCTGTGCAATGACATGGTTTACCCTGTCTTTCAGGGGTGAAGCCGTCTGCAATCTGAAAGATGATATTTTCTGCTTTCTCTCATATCTCAGAAAAAGGCTGTCAAGATTGGCTTCTATCTCATTGTGGCATACGGAATTGAGTTTTTCGGGCTGCTGTTCCTCCATCATATCCGCAAAATGTATGATAAACGGGTGTGCGACCGAGTCAAATGCATAGTGCGTGACAAATCCCAGTGCATAGCTCATGGCAATATCACTGAAGCTGTTCCTTGCAAATCTGATGAAATAGTTTATCATCTTTTCCGCACTCATGTTATGCAGTGTTGTACCGTATTCTTTCAGGCTCGTGCCTTTCTGATAGGGCATCACCCTATGAAGAAAGAATATATCCGGTCCGCACGCTCCCCATACAAATGCCGTGTGATCTATGTCAAGTTGGGGCTGATACTCCAAAAGAGCATCATATACCCTGTCTGCAAGCAAATAATGCGATACTACCGCAGGCATTTTTTAAACATCTCCTTTAAACAATGTTCAATGTACAATGTGCAATGTGCAATGTGCAATGTACAATTTGCTATTTTTCCCATAAGTTTTTTTGTACCCACGCTGTCAAATGCTATTTCAAGCATACTGTCGGAAGCCATCGGCTTGACGTTGATGATGACACCCTCACCGAATGTATTATGCACAACTCTCATTCCTACCGTATAATTCACCATGACAGGCTTGTTTCCGAAAGAAGAAGTGATAACTTTACTGCTGGCAATGTCTGCACGTCTTGCTATCTTGGGCTGAGGTATATCTGAATTATCTCTTTTTATTATCTCACGCTGTTTGTTCTCAACGATACTTTCGGGAAGCTCTGACAGAAATCTTGACGGTCTGTTTCTTGTGGAGTGACCGAAAAGCATACGGCTTTCGGAATGGATAAGATAAAGATTTTTCTTTGCCCTCGTTATGCCGACATAGGCAAGACGTCTTTCTTCCTGCATATCGTCACCTGACATGACCGCCTGAAAAGACGGAAATATATTTTCTTCCATGCCGGGAATGAACACGTTTTCAAATTCCAAGCCCTTTGCAGAATGTACGGTCATCATTACGACACTGTCCTCTTTTTCGGCATAGGAATCTATATCCGTAAGAAGTGCCGTGTATTCAAGGAATCCCTGTATAGTGGCATTGTTTTCCTGTTCATTTTCATACTGCATGATATTTGTAGTCAGTTCATGCACGTTCTCAACGGCATCTTCACCTCTGTCACTTGCCATTCTTATAAAAGGCTCGTATTCCGTCACTTTTATGAGCCTTTCATACATATCCGACACTTTGTCACCGCCGTCAAGCATATCCCTCATGTCGTTTATCATTTTTACAAAATTTTTTATCTTTTCGGCACTCTTTGCAAGTTCCTCAAACTCCCCTGCATTTTCCATTGTTTCAAACATACTCGT
Source organism: uncultured Ruminococcus sp. (assembly GCA_902800005.1). GTDB lineage: Bacteria > Bacillota > Clostridia > Oscillospirales > Acutalibacteraceae > UBA1213. The sequence continues at coordinate 26,579 of CADCCP010000015.1, forward strand.
CCCGTTGAGCATACTTATTTCTTCTATCTGTGATATAGTCCTGTCACCTATGCCACGCTTGGGAATATTTATTATTCTTTTAAGTCTGTTATTATCGCCTGTGTTGCTGATGACATTCAGATATGCCATCATATCTCTTATTTCCCTGTATTCAAAGAACTTTCTTCCGCCTATTATTTTATAGGGTATCTTTGCATGGAGAAACATTCTTTCAAGTGACTGTGACTGAGAGTTCATTCTGTATAAAACGGCATAATCGGAATATTTTGCACCGTTTTCAACACCCTTTGCAACGGTATTGGCAATAAACCTGCCCTCGTCCTGTTCATCGCTCGCTTTATATGAAACGATTTTTTCACCTGTACCATTCTGTGTCCAGAGGCTCTTTTCATGCCTTTCGGTATTGTTTTTGATAACGCTGTTTGCAGTTGCAAGGATATTCTTTGTAGAACGGTAATTCTGCTCCAGCTTTATCACTTTGGCATCTTCATAGTCGCTGTCAAATTCAAGGATATTCTCAACTGTTGCACCCCTGAATTTATAGATACTCTGGTCATCGTCACCGACAACGCATACATTTCCGTACTTTTCCGAAAGCAGTCTGACAAGCTCATACTGAATGATATTGGTATCCTGATATTCGTCAACCATTATGTATTTGAACTGTTCCTGATACTGCTCAAGTATATCGGGAAATTCATTGAAAAGCTCAACCGTATTATAGATAATATCATCAAAGTCCATTGCATTAGCTGAAAGGAGCCTTTTCTGATATTCCTTGTAAATTTTCGCTATGGAGATAAGACGAACATCTGTGCCTGCCCTTTTGAGAAACTTTTCAGGGCTGACTATCTCGTCTTTTGCATGGGATATGGCAGGAAGGACTTCCTTCACGGGAAGCATCTTTTCATCAACATTCAAGGCTTTCATGCAATCTCTTATCACTTTTTTCTGGTCATCAGTGTCATATATGGCAAAATTCTTTTCATAGCCCAATCTTTCACCGTAACGTCTTAATATCCTCACACACGCACTGTGAAAAGTCATTGCCCAGACATCATTTCCGATAACACCTGTTGTTTTGCAAATTCTCTCTTTAAGTTCACCGGCAGCTTTGTTCGTGAAAGTTATGGCAAGCACCCTCCACGGATACGGCTTTGAAACCGACAGCCTTTCGGCAAGTTCATCAGACAGCCGTGTTTTGCCGTCTGAGGCAGACTGCATTTGTTCAACATCACCTTCAGTATAATCCCCGAACAGCTTGTCACTTTCATATGCCTCGCCCCAACGGAGAATATGTGCGATCCTGTTGACAAGCACCGTTGTTTTGCCGCTGCCCGCTCCTGCAAGTACAAGCACCGCTCCCTTGACTGTCAGAACAGCCTCTTTCTGCCTGTCATTGAGGTGGGCAAACTCTCTTTCAATTATCTTCTTTCTAAGCTGTATCATTTCTTCCCTCGTCATCTTGCTCGATCATCCTCTCTGTTTTTCTTTACTACTCTATTTTACATCAAAATTCAAATAATATCAAATATTATTCATAAATTTATTTTTTCTATATATAGAAAAATATTCCCCGATAAATCGACTTTTCCATAAAAATTAACACAAAAATGACATATATTTTAAAAAACACGCCTTTTTTTAAGCACGTTTTGTACACAAATTTTATATGAGGCACTTTTATAGTGTATATTTGACAAAAATCAATGTTCAATTCAGTGCATACTGATAAAAATACACTGACCGCCTTGACAATACAGTTACATTAGTTATAAAATATATGATAGGCAAAAATGTTTTTTGCTGTATTATCATCATCTCAATGATGCCGTTGAGATATTTTTATCGCTAAACATTCAATTTATTGATATATATTCTGTCGGGAGGATATATCTGAAATATTTTATCTGTTTGATTTTTGTATATAACAATTGAATAAAAATAACTTGACGACACCTCACGAGTTGATCTTCATACGATAAATGTAAGAAACTAAACAAACAACAAACTTTTACAGGAGGTGTAAAAATGGATCCGATACTGGCAATATTCCTTATCGTTGCAATATCCATCGTTGTCGGTGTATGTGCATTTTTGGCAGGCGTGCAGTACAGAAAAAAAGTCGGTGAAGACAAAATAGGCTCTGCCGAAACAGAGGCTAAACGTATCATCGAGGAAGCACAGCGTTCTGCCGAATCCACCAAAAAAGAAGCCGTCATCGCCGGCAAGGACGAGGCTCACAGACTGCTCGACAATGCAGAACATGAGATCGCCGACCGCCGAAAAGAAATGCAGCGTCAGGAAAGACGTATCCAGCAAAAAGAAGAATCCGTTGAGAAGAAACTTGACAGCCTTGAAAAAAAGGACGAAGCCATGAACCAGAAACTCAAAAAGGCAGAAGAACGTCTTGCAGAGGCTGAAAAGATCAAGCAAAGCGAATTTGATGTTCTTGAAAAGATATCGGGCTTCACGACCGAACAGGCTAAAGCCTATATCCTCAACAACCTTGACAGCGAACTTACTCATGAAAAAGCTGTCAAGATCATGGAATTCCAGCAGAAAACCAGAGAAGAATCCGAAAAAACCGCAAGAGAGATCGTTTCTCTTGCCATTCAGCGTATCGCTGCCGACCATGTCAGCGAGTCGACCGTATCAGTCGTACCGCTGCCCAATGACGACATGAAGGGCAGGATAATCGGACGTGAAGGCAGAAATATCCGTGCCATCGAAACGCTCACGGGCGTTGACCTCATCATTGACGATACCCCTGAAGCTATCACTCTTTCATGCTTTGAACCCGTCAAGCGTGAAATCGCCAAAGTCACCCTTACCAAACTCATTTCAGACGGCAGGATACACCCTGCACGCATTGAAGAAATGTATGAAAAGGCTAAACGTGAAGTTGAATTCACCGTCAAATCCGAAGGTGAACGTGCCATCATTGAAGCGGGCATAAACAACATTCATCCCGAACTTGTCAAGCTCATAGGCAGACTCCATTTCCGTACAAGCTACGGTCAGAATGTCCTTGAACATTCCCTTGAAGTCGCATACCTTGCAGGTATCATGGCTTCCGAACTCGGTCTTGATCCCACTATGGCAAGACGTGCAGGACTTCTTCACGACATCGGTAAAGCCCTTGACCATGAGATTGAAGGCTCCCATGTCGAGATAGGCGTTGACGTTGCAAGAAAATACAAAGAAAATGAAGCCGTTGTCCATGCTATACAGGCTCATCACGGCGATGTTGAAGCAAAGACTGTCATCGCCTGCCTTGTTCAGGCAGCAGATGCGATTTCAGCAGCCCGTCCGGGTGCAAGGCGTGAAAACCTTGAAAACTACATCAAGCGTCTTGAAAAACTCGAAGAAGTTGCTTCTTCATTTGACGGCGTTGAAAGATGCTTTGCAATTCAGGCAGGTCGTGAAGTCAGGATAATCGTAAGACCTGAAGTTGTCAAAGATGATTCCATGATTCTCCTTGCAAGGAACATCTGCAAGAAGATCGAAGATGAAGTTGAATATCCCGGTCAGATAAAAGTCAATATCATTCGTGAAAGCCGTGCCGTAGAATACGCAAAATAAATGTACAATGTTCAATGTACAATGTGCAATGTTCAATGTGCAATGTTCAATGTACAATGTGCAATATTCAATGTGCAATGTTCAATGTGCAATGATTTAGAAAACTGATGAAACAGACAAGCAAATTTTATTTTGTTTGTCTGTTTTTATATGAACTTTTTTATAGAGGCGGAATAGAATGTTTGTATAGGAAGATATAAGGAGGAGAACATAATGCCAGAAAATTCTGTATACTCAGGCTGCGAGAACTGCTGCCCCAATGACGGTACTGTCAAAGAAGCCGTCTGCATCAATGCCCCACGTATTTATGACTCATGCTCGGACAAGGATTGTCTTGAAGACCTGCCCGTTCTTTTCACGGAGGAAAATCAGGCTATCGTTGATCAGGCATCAACTGTTCGTCTGAATGACGTTGAGGTCACAAGCGTGTCCATTGGTTTGCAGTCCGTACCGTTCCACAAGGGCTTCTATGCCGTTGATATGACATTCTATTTTGATGTGAACCTTGATGTGTTCACCGCCCCCAACACCGTTCCGACTTCCATGAAAGGTCTTGCGGTGTTTTCAAAGAGAGCCGTTCTGTTCGGCAGTGATGGCAGCGTTAAGATATTCAGCTCCGACACAAGTCCCGAAACAGGTGACGGTGCAGTTACGCCGACCGTGACCAGTCCGAAAGCCGTTGTTCAGGTTGCAGAACCCATACCGCTTTCTGCAAGGCTTGCAGACGGCACGACCGGTACAAGAATGACACCTTTCCACATTCCCGAAAGCATCATAAAGCGTTACGGCAATGCATTTGCTGCCAGAGCCGTCGTTAAACAGGCACTTGTATCTTTGGGAATATTCACCATTGTACAGCTTGAAAGAAACGTCCAAATGCTTATCCCTGCATACGATTTCTGCATACCGCAAAAAGAGTGTGTCAGCAGTTCGGAAGATCCCTGTGAGCTGTTCAGCACCATCGACTTCCCCACAGGTGAATTTTTCCCCTCAAATATGCCTGCAAAGACCATCAGCAATTAACAATTTATTGCAGGGACTGCAAGTTTTATCACTTGCAGTCCTTGTTTTTATACCCGTAAAATGAAAAACGGCTGCAAGCCGTTTTGGTGACTTGCAGTCGTTTTCTCTGTGTATTATGCAGTGAAATTTATATCAGTCTTTTACCTTCCAGAGTTCTCTTGCATACTGGTTGATGGTACGGTCACTTGAGAACATACCTGCGTTAGCCGTGTTCATGAGACACTTTCTTGCAAAGCCACGTCTGTCTTTATAGTCATCGTTGACTCTGAGTTTAGCGTCTATGTAGTCGGGCAGGTCACGCATGATGAAGTAATGATCGGGATCATGCCAATGTGTACCTTCAAGAAGTGAATGATGAAGTTCAGCAAATGTGCCTTCTTCCATGCTGCCTTTCGGCTTGCCGTCATAGAAACGTCCGTCAATGAGTGTATCGACAACTCTCTTGATCTCAGGATTGGATTCATAAATTGCTTTCGGATCATATGACTTGTTTTCTTTAAGTTCGTTTATCTCCTCAACTCTTGCACCGAAGATGTATTCATTTTCCATGCCTGCCTGCTGAGCGATCTCTACGTTTGCACCGTCATAAGTACCGAGTGTAACAGCACCGTTTACCATGAACTTCATGTTGCCTGTACCGGAAGCCTCTGTACCTGCTGTGGAGATCTGTTCGGAAACATCTGCTGCCGTAACGATCTTCTCTGCATAGGATACATTGTAGTTAGCAACGAATACAACACGGAGTCTGTTGTTTACTTCGGGATCGTTGTTTACAAGGTCAGCTATCTGAGTGATGTACTTGATGATAGCTTTTGCACGAGCATAGCCCGGAGCAGCCTTTGCACCGAAGATGAATGCCGTAGGTGTGAAGTAGGGGAGCTTGCCCTCTTTCAGACGGAAGTATATAGCCATGATGGAGAATGCATTAAGAAGCTGTCTCTTGTACTCATGCAGACGTTTTACCTGTACATCAAAGATGAAGTCGGGATTGATATAAACACCCTCATGTCTTGCAATGTAGTCACTGAGCTGTTTCTTCTTCTGCCACTTGATGCCGTTGAACTTGTCAACAACGTCATCGGTAAGTTTACCTTCGAGTTTCTTGAGTTCATACAGGTGACGTACCCATCTCTTGCCGATAAGATCGGTGATGAGTTCGGACAGTTCGGGGTTGCACAGACCGAGCCATCTACGCTGAGTGATACCATTGGTCTTGTTCTGGAAGCGTTCCGGATAGAGTGCATACCACTCTTTGAGAACGTCATTTTTGAGTATCTCAGTATGTATCCAAGCAACACCATTTACATAGCTTGATGCATATATAGCAAGACGAGCCATGTGTACTCTGTTGCCTTCAATGATCTTCATGTTGCTGTCATCAACGCCCTTCTCTTTAAGTTCATGGAGAAGCTTGTCATTTATTCTTACGATAATGTCATATATCTGAGGAACAACGCTGATGATGAGGTCTTTATCCCACTTTTCAAGAGCTTCTGCCATAACGGTATGGTTTGTATAAGCAAAAGTTCTCTGAGCTACGCTGAATGCCCAGTCAAAGTCACAGCCTTCATTAACAAGAAGTCTGATAAGTTCGGGGATAGATACTGTCGGATGAGTGTCGTTGAGCTGTATAACGGTCTCATCAGCGAAATATTTGAATTCTGTACCATGTCTTTTCTTGTATCTTCTGATAATATCCTGCAAAGATGCGGAACAGAAGAAATACTGCTGTTTGAAGCGGAGAACTTTACCTTCATGGTTCTTATCATTGGGATAGAGAACTTTTGAAATATCCTCAGCCTTTTCTCTTTCATCGTCAGCCTGCTTGTAGTAGCCGTCATTGAATGCAAGGAAATCGAATACATTAAGAGGCTCGGACTGCCACAGACGGAGAGTATTTATATTATCCGTTCCGTAGCCGATGATAGCCATGTCATAAGGAACAGCCTTTACAGACTGGTCTGCAAAGTTGACAACAACGGTATCCTCTTCTCTTCTGACACTCCACGGATCACCGAAACGCTGCCAGTCATCAGCAACTTCAAACTGAGCACCATCTCTGAGCTGCTGCTTGAACAAACCGAATTTATAGCGAATGCCGTAGCCGTCAAGGGGTACATCATGTGTTGCAGCGGAATCAAGGAAGCAGGCTGCAAGTCTGCCCAGACCGCCGTTACCGAGTGCGGCATCGTCTATTTCTTCAAAGATGTTTATGTCAACGCCCTTGTTTGCAAGGAGTTTCTTTGTCTGCTCAAGTACGCCCAGTGAATACAGGTTATTGTAAACCATACGTCCCATAAGGAATTCCGCTGAGAAATAGTAAGCTCTGCGTTTGCTTGCGTGATTTCTCTGGCTCTCGTTCCATTTGTCAGCGATCTCACCCATAACAGCTCTGCCGAGTGCATTGTGAAGCTCGCCCGGTGTAAGCTCGGAAACTTCCTTGCAGTAGCCGTTCTTTGCGTTAGCAACGAGATTGTCAATAATGGCATTCTTCTTCATTTCTTTATCTTCCTCCAGCCTTTTATAAGTTTTTGTCAACTGCAACAGTTTCTGAGCAATCTTGGGAGTATTTGCCCCCTCTTTCATTCTCCAAGCCCAGTTGCCACCGAGTGTTGACGGTGTATTCATTCTTGCCTCGCTTCCGAGACCGAGAATATCCTGCATCTGAATGATGGCATAATCACTGATACTTGCATAAACTGTACGGATAAAGCCCCAGTTATAACCTTCCGTTTTGTTAAGGGCACAGTAATGCTTTGCAAACAGTTTGTCAGGTCTGTCAGCAGACTTATACCAACCCATGATAGTATCATTGTCATGCGTACCTGTATAACAGACACTGTTCTTTTTATAATAATGCGGCAGATAGTCATTTTCCTCTTTGGAGTCGAATGCAAATTCAAGAATTTTCATTCCCGGATAGCCCGACTGTTTAACAAGCTCTATAACGCCGGGTGTCATAAGTCCCAAGTCCTCTGCAATGATCGGAATATCTCCGAGACGCTCCTTCATCTTCCAGAAGAACTTCATTTTAGGACCGTCAAGCCACTGACCGTTTACAGCCGTTTCCGAACCGTAAGGAATAGCATAGAACTGATCGAAGGCTCTGAAATGGTCTATTCTTGTAACATCATACATTCTTGAAGCTGCCCAGATACGCTCTATCCACCAATCATAATTGGTATCTTCAAGATATATCCAGTTATACAGCGGGTTGCCCCAAAGCTGACCTGTCTCCGAGAAATAATCCGGCGGACAGCCTGCCACACAAACAGGATTCCTTGCCTCGTCAAGCCAGAATACCTGCGGATTTGCCCATGTGTCCGCACTGTCCATAGCCACATATATAGGCATATCACCGAACAGCAGAACACCGTTATCATTTGCATATTGTTTCAGTTCTCTCCACTGTTTAAAGAAAAGGAACTGCGTAAATTTCCAGAACATCACATCTTCAAACAGGAAATTCAGATAATAATTTATAGTATCGGGATTTCTGTATTTGATAAGATGATCGGGCCAATCTGTCCATGCCTTGTCATCAAACAGCTTTTTTACTGCCATGTACAATGCATAATTTGTCAGCCACCAGTCCTCATCACGCATGAAATCCCAATATTCCTGCTGATTGTGTGACTTGAAGTTTTCGTATGCCTGACGAAGAACCTTAAATCTCTCATTGTAGATCTTTTCATAGTCAACATACTGTGAATTGGTACCCCAGTCGATCTTTTTCAAGTCATCTCTGACGAGAAGTCCCTCATCGCACAGCTTATCAAGGTCGATCATGTACGGATTGCCTGCATACGTTGAGAACGACTGATAGGGGGAGTCACCGTAGCTTGTCGGACCGACAGGAAGTATCTGCCAGTACTTCTGACCGGACGCTTTCAGAAAGTCAACAAAATCATAAGCTGCCTGTCCGAGAGTACCGATACCGTAAGGTGACGGCAGTGCAGTTATAGGCATCAGAATGCCTGCACTTCTTGCCATGTGAAATCATCTCCGTTCATAAAAATTTTTTGAAGTCATTTTTTGCACTTTTAGCCTGATAGATACTTTTTACATAAAAGTATAAACATTCATGCTATATTTTAACATAGAATTTTAATATAATCAATAGTTTTGCACAAAAATTTCCTACAAAAAATCCATTTATATATCATATATTTTCAATAAACCCTATCTCAGCAATCAACCTTTACGTCAATTTCAACGTCACTTTCATAGTCTACGCCCTCTGCACCGAATCCGAACAGCTTATAAAAATCCTCATGGTAGCCGTCAAGATCTGCATGACTGTCAAGATTGTCCGTTTTTATCTCACTCCAAAGAGTATCAACGGCACTCTGCACACTCTCTGCCATCTCCCAATCGTCCATTCTTATCCTGCAAGGTTCATCTGTTTCAACAGAGTTCTTTGTCAGCTTTGTGTTGAACAAACGGCACATCTGCTCGATACAGCCCTCATGCACTCCCTGTTCTTTCATCACTTTATAAAGTATAGATATATACAGCGGTACTATCGGGATAGCTGCACTTGACTGTGTGACAAGTGCCTTATTCACGGAAATATAGGCTTTAATGCCGTCATCTGCATTTGTCATAGCCTTCGCCGTTTCAAACAAATGGTCTTTTGCCTTGCCGATAGAACCGTCTGCATACATGGGATGAGTTATCTCAGGTCCTATATACGAATATGCAACCGTTACGGCATTCTCCTCTATAACGTCTGCCGCTTTCAATGCATTTATCCAGTCCTGCCAATCCTCTCCGCCCATGACTTTTACAGTTGCCTGTATTTCTTCCTCTGTTGCAGGCTCAACCGTTATATCACTTACAGTATTATTCTTCAAATCAATAGTCTTGTTAGTGTAGGCTTTTCCTACGGTCTTTAATACCGAACTGTAAACCGTACCGTCTGCCATAGTTCTTCTCGGTGCTGCAAGACTGTATACGACCAGATCTACCTTTCCCAAGTCATTTTTTATTATCTCAATGACCTTGTCTTTTATCTCTTTGGAATAAGCATCACCGTTGACGGTCCTTGTATAAAGTCCGTCCGCATGGGCAAATTCTTCAAAAGCCGCTGTATTGTACCAGCCTGCACTTGCAGTTCTTGCACCGTTTGCGGGCTTGTCAAAGATAACTCCCAGAGTTGCCGCACCGAATGAATATGCTGCCGTTATCCTTGAAGCAAGTCCGTATCCCATTGACGCACCTACAACAAGCACTTTCTTAAAGCCCTCTGCATGACTTTGTGCTTTCACATAGTCTATCTGCGACTTTACAAGTGCCTTACAGCCCTCAGGGTGTGCAGTCGTACAGATAAATCCTCTTACTTTCGGTTTCACTACCATTGAAACAACACTCCTTTAAAAATTTTCGTTTATGAAATTGACACATTCATTAAGAATGGTTTTTGTTTCGGGAGTACGCTCCCCCAAAGCTCCGTATGCATGGAACGCTCCGTCAAGCTGTACGGTCTTTACACTCACGCCTACCCTTTCTATCAGCTTATCGAGTGCGATAGAATCCGCAAACAGCGTTTCATGGCTCTCACAGGTTATGAACGTGGGCGGAAAACCGTTGAAATCCCCGTAATACGGCGATATATCATACATCTTTGCATCGGCATCTCCGACATATATCCCGAAAGAATCTTTTTTCCCCGTGTACTTCACTATAATATCATTGTTTATATCCGCATTGATACTCCTGTCAAGCTGTCCGCTGAGGTCGATCACAGGTGAATGCAGAATGACCGATGACGGCATTTTTATTTTCTTTGCTTTCAGTCTTAATGTCAAGGCAACTGCAAGATTACCGCCCGCACTTAACCCCATTATAACAATTTTACTTTTGGGATTTTCATTTTTGAGATTCATATATACCCTCTCGCACTGGTCAATGGCAACAGGATATTTGCTTTCGGGAGATACCGCATAATCCACCGCATACACCGTACAGCCCAATCTGTCTGCAAGCACTTCAACATAAGTCCTTTCATACGGGAACATCTTTAATACAAATGCTCCCCCATGCAGAAACATGATTATATTATCACTCTTTTTTTCCTTCGGCTCGGTCACTTCAACTTTTACGCCCTCTATATCCCTTACAGAACATATCACATTGGGATTCTTCTTCCTTTTAAGCTCGCTTTCTTCAAGAAAATGCCTTGCTTTTTTGAGTGCCTCCATATCCATTTTGTTTCCCATAGTCATATTTGAAAACATCTTCTTGACCGCTATAAGCACTATTTTCATTTTAAGGCTTCTCGCCTTTCTTATCTCAACCGCCATATATACACCTCTATCATTCCAATTCAATATATTCTCCGCTTCCGTCAGGCGAAAGTGTCATAACAGTATTTTTTCCATCAGTGCTGATATACAGCTTTTTATACATTGTAGTCGAGCCTGCAAACTCTATCTTCGGCACGACTACATAACAATTCACACCGTTTATATCCTGTGCTTCCGTCAAAAAGTCAAACAAATACTGTGAAAGCGTGTATTCCATTTTCAGATTTTTTTCTGTAAGAGCTTTCAACGCTTCAACAGGCTCTGTTTTTGCATCGGGATAAAGTTCTTTGTAATCAACATCTTCCGTACTGTCCCCTTTCAGCACTTCATACATATTGTAAAAATTCTTTATCAACGCATATCCGCCGTCACATGAAACAAGAATATTGTTTCCCACGAATACCCTTTTTTCATCTTTTTCAACATACAGATATATCGAATAATACGGCTTGCCTTTATAGTCTACCGTGCCGAAATAGTATTTCTTGAAATTTACTGCACTCTGAGGTATCTCCAAATCTTTCATACTGCACTTGTCGATAAACTCACACGCTTCTTCAAAACTTATACTGTCTGCCGGTGCGGAAACCGTCTTATTTTCATTTCTGCTTATCATGGACATTTCCGAAACTTCGCTTTTCTGCACGTTCGATACAACTGTATTACTCTGTACATCACCCCCGTCAGATGTGTCTGCACTCTCACCGCAACTGCACATTGAAACCAAAAATGCCGACAAAATGCATACATACAATATTTTTTTCATAAAATTTCCCCTTTTTAAATTTATTTCCCATAAAAATTTATCATATTTTGTAGATTTTTTCAAGGAGATATTGTATAATATTATAGCACAAATCAAAAATAAAACAATCGTGCAATATGAAATTTTACAAAAATTTATGGAGGTCATGATTATGGGAATGACAATGTCGCAGAAAATACTTGCGGCTCATGCAGGTCTTGACAGCGTTAAAGCCGGTCAGCTCATTGAAGCACAGCTTGACATGGTACTTGGCAACGATATTACTTCACCTGTTGCCATCAATGTTTTCAATGACGGCAAGGCAAGCGGTGTCTTTGACAACACGAAAATCGCTATGGTAATGGATCACTTTACACCGAACAAGGATATAAAGGCTGCCGAACAATGTCTGCAAGTCAGGAATTTCGCTGACAAATATGACATAAAAAATTTCTTTGATGTCGGTCAGATGGGTATTGAACACGCACTTCTGCCCGAAAAAGGTCTTGTAGGTCCCGGAAGCCTCTGCATAGGTGCGGATTCGCATACCTGTACATACGGTGCTTTGGGAGCATTTTCAACGGGTGTGGGTTCAACGGACATGGCGGCAGGCATGATAAGCGGTAAAACTTGGTTCAAAGTCCCCTCTGCCATAAAATTCAATCTCATAAACAAGCCTGCCGACTTCATCAGCGGTAAGGATATTATCCTGCATATAATCGGCATGATAGGCGTTGACGGTGCTTTGTACAAGTCAATGGAATTTTTCGGTGACGGTCTGAAATACCTCTCCATAGATGACAGACTGTGCATAGCAAATATGGCTATTGAAGCCGGTGCTAAAAACGGCATATTCCCCGTTGATGACATTACAAGGGAATACATAAAAGACCGTTTCAAAGGCGAACCCAAAGAATACTTTGCCGATGATGATGCGGAATATGATGAAGAATATACAATAGACTTGTCAAAACTCCGTCCGACAGTAGCATTTCCGCATTTGCCAGAAAATGCAAGGACTGTTGACGAGATAGGCGAAAAGGAAGTTAAAATACAGCAGGCTGTTATAGGTTCATGCACAAACGGCAGAATTTCGGATTTGAGAGCCGCTGCCGAAGTTCTTAAAAACAACACCGTTGCAAAGGGTGTAAGATGTATCATCATTCCGAGTACACAGCAGGTATATTTACAGGCTATGCACGAGGGACTTTTCGATATATTCATCAATGCGGGTGCAGTAGTATCAACTCCCACTTGCGGTCCGTGTCTGGGCGGTCACATGGGCATTCTTGCAAAAGGCGAAAAAGCCATCTCTACCACAAACAGAAACTTTGTCGGCAGAATGGGACACGTTGAATCGGAAGTTTATCTTGCAAGTCCGGCAGTAGCTGCGGCAAGTGCCGTTACAGGCTATATCACCGATCCTGCAAAGGTCATCAAAAAGTAAAGGAGATTTTTCAATGAAAGCACAAGGTACTGTACATAAATACGGCGATAACGTCGATACAGATGTGATAATTCCTGCAAGATACCTCAATACAAGCTCTCATAAAGAACTTGCTGCACACTGCATGGAGGATATTGACATCAATTTCACCAAGAATGTCAAAGACGGTGACATTATGGTAGCTGAAAAAAATTTCGGCTGCGGCTCGTCAAGAGAACACGCTCCTATTGCAATAAAAGCATCGGGTATAAGCTGTGTTATCGCCTCCACGTTTGCAAGAATTTTTTACAGAAATGCTATAAACATAGGCTTGCCGATACTTGAATGTGACTCCGCCGCTAAGGAAATTAAAAACGGTGATGAAGTAGCCGTTGACTTTGACACGGGCGTTATCACCGACATCACCACAGGAAAAACTTATCAAGCAGAGCCTTTTCCGCCGTTCATTCAGCAGATAATCACAGATGGCGGTCTTATCAAACACGTTACAAAGTAAATTCGTGGGGAAAACCTTTTTTTGCAAAAAAAGGTTTTCCCCACACCCCTTTCCAAAAAAATCTGATTTTTGAAAAGAATTTACAGCAAGCTGTATAAACTTTCAAGATTTTTCAAAAAAACATAGATATTACAATTTATTCGGTGTATAATATACTTTTGGAAATCAAGTTTTATTGGAGGATATTTTCTATGCCGAATGTTGATATAAAAAAATATGAGGATTTCGTTTCAAACAGCCCTTACGGAAGTTTTACACAGTCATCTCTCTGGGCAAAAGCAAAAGTTGACTGGGACAGCGAGCTTGTCGCCGTCTACGATAAGGACGGAAATATAAAAGCCGCTATGCAGATACTTTTTAAGAAACTGCCCGTTATAAATTCCACTTTCGCCTATTCCACAAGAGGTCCTGTATGCGACTGCACCGACAGGGAAACTTTGACCGAACTTATGGAAGAAGCTAAAAAAGTTGCTAAAAAACATCATGCTTATATGCTGAAAGTCGATCCCATGATACCTCACTATGAGCAGGTAACGGAAGAAGAAAACTTTTCTTTCGATAAACAAAAAAGTCTTGAAGTCGTGGAGAATTTCAAGGCACTCGGCTTTGAATACGATCCCGATATTTCGGAAGATGTCACCGTGCAGAGCTTGAAAAATTATCTCCTTAACATATCCGGTAAAACAAAAGATGAAGTTTTCAACGGCTTTCACTCAAAGTGGAGATATAATATAAGAGTTGCCGAAAGAAAGGGCGTTACCTGCAAGCCCTACGGTAAGGAAAAATTAGATGATTTCTGTATGCTCATGGAGGAAACAGGTAAACGTGACGGCTTCCACATTCGTTCAAAAGAGTATTTTGCAAACATGATGGACGCTCTCGGTGAACACGCAAGACTTTATATGTGCTATGCCCCCGATGGCGAGCCTATTTCGGGTGCTTTGGACATAAATTATGCAAAACGTGTCAGCTACCTTTACGGTGCTTCGGGCAACGGTCACAGAAATCTCATGCCTAATCACCTTATGCAGTGGACTATGATTCAATGGGCTGTCGAAACGGGCTGTGACTTATATGACTTCATGGGTGTACCTCACTACAACGATGAAACACACTCCAATTACGGCGTGTACAAATTTAAAAAAGGCTTCAACGGCTATGCAGAAAAATATCTTGGTGAGTTCAACTACATTCCCTCAAAGGCAAAATATAAATTCTTGAAATGGGCTGCCAAGACCTTCATGCACCGTGACATATAAAAATGTACAATTTATGACCAAAGTTAAAAAGCAAATCCCTTAATAAAAACACCGCATATCTTTTGTCAGATATGCGGTGTTTACTTTTTTGTAAAAATATGTTATAATCATCACAAAGGAGATGATTTTCCCATGCAGCATGAAATGAATTTATTTAAAGAACCCTTTGAAATGATAAAAAGCGGTGCAAAAACCATTGAACTTCGCCTTTACGACAGCAAAAGACAACAAGTTCATATCAATGACACCATTGTTTTTACAAACAAGTCTGCACCTGATGAAAAACTCACCGTCAAGGTGATAGATATTCATGTATTCGACAGCTTTGAAAGTTTATATAAAAATCTGCCTTTGCTGAAATGCGGCTATACACCCGAAAATGTCGCAAATGCAAGTCCCGATGACATGGACAAATTCTATACAAAATCTCAACAGCAAAAATGCGGTGTTGTCGGTATAGAAATAACTTTGAATTGAAAAAAGCTCTTGTAATATCCGAAAATTTGTAATATAATTATCTCATTCGCAAATTGAAAGGAAGAATGTGAAAATGAATATCAGAGAACAGTCACTTGAAAAGCACTATGAATGGAACGGCAAAATTGAAGTTGTTTCAAGAGTGCCTATCACCAATTCGGAGGAGCTTTCACTTGCATACACTCCCGGTGTTGCAGAACCCTGTCTTGAAATCCAGAAAGACTATGATAAATCTTTCCAACTTACAAGAAGAAATAATCTTGTTGCAGTCATCACTGACGGTACAGCGGTACTTGGCTTGGGTGACATAGGTCCCGAAGCAGGTATGCCTGTCATGGAGGGAAAGTGTGCTTTATTTAAAGAATTCGGTGACGTGGATGCTTTTCCGCTGTGTGTACGCTCCAAAGACGTTGATGAAATTGTCCGTACCGTGTATCTTATTTCGGGCAGTTTCGGCGGTATCAATTTGGAAGACATTTCCGCTCCGAGATGTTTCGAGATCGAGAGAAGATTAAAAGAAATATGTGACATTCCCGTATTCCATGACGACCAACACGGTACAGCCGTTATAGTTGCTGCTGCCATGCTCAATGCTCTTAAAATCGTGAAGAAAGATATTAAAGATATAAAAGTAGTCATGAATGGTGCAGGTTCGGCAGGTATCGCAATAGCTAAACATATTATGAACATGGGTGTACAGCATATCACACTTTGCGACAGCAAGGGCATTATATGCGAGGGTGACAGCCGTCTTAATTCAGAAAAAGCTGAAATGGCTAAAATAACAAATCGTGAACATCTTACAGGCACTCTTGCAGACGCTATGAAAAATACAGATGTATTTATAGGCGTATCCGCTCCGAATGTCGTAACTGAAGAAATGGTCAAGTCAATGAATGAAAATGCGATAGTTTTCGCCATGTCAAACCCCACTCCCGAAATCATGCCCGATCTCGCTAAAAATGCGGGTGCAAGGGTTATCGGTACGGGACGTTCAGACTTCCCCAATCAGATAAACAATGTTCTTGCATTTCCGGGTATTTTCAGAGGTGCTTTGGATTGTCGTGCAAGAGAGATAAATGAAGATATGAAAATAGCCGCTTCCTATGCGATAGCCTCACTTGTAGATGACAGCGAACTTTGTGAAGATTACATTTTGCCGAAAGCATTCGATAAACGTGTGGGAAAGACCGTTGCAGAAGCCGTCATGGATGCCGCAAGAAAATCAGGAAGTGCAAGACAATAAATATAAAATCAACAAGAGGTAACATTCCATGATAAATTTAATATCCGTTTTTGCAGACACAGAAAAAATATACAACAACAGTGAAGATTTAAAAAATGCCGTTAAGAACACTATAAAAAATCAGTATATCGTTTCAGACAATTCACAGATAAAGCCTTTTGAAAAAACTCCGAGATACTCACAGCCTGCAAAGGTATTTGTTTCTATGAACAGGACTTTTCAGGCTGCCGAGAAATATAAAGATGAAAAAGTTTGCGTGTTGAACTTTGCTTCCGCAAGACACGCAGGCGGCGGTGTCAAAACAGGTGCTTCCGCACAAGAAGAATGTTTGTGCAGGTGCAGTACACTGTATTTTGCCATAAGCGAAAAAAATACTTTAAAAAACTTTCATCAAAAGCATAACTCCATGATAATGAACGGTCAGATGAACTTGAATTACAATGATGACTGTATATTCTCACCGGAGATAATCGTGTTCAAGTCTGATGACGGTGCATATAAATATCTGCCCGAAGATAAGCAGTATAAAGTTGATGTCATAACGTGTGCCGCCCCGAACCTCAACAGGCTTTACACAGGCATTACTGAAAGTGAACTCAGAGATATTCATAAAAGCCGTGCAAGAAGAATACTTGACATAGCAAAGTCGGAAAATGAAGAAGTGCTTGTATTGGGTGCATTCGGCTGCGGGGCTTTCAGAAATCCCCCCGAAATAGTTGCACAGGTATGGGCGGAAGTTTTGCAGGACTATTTATATGACTTCAAAACAGTAGAGTTTGCCGTCATGTCCAAGCCGTCAAGACCAAGCAATAATTTTATTGCATTTGACAGAACTTTTAAAAAATATTTCAAATAAAAAACAGGCTGCCGCATTTTATCAATGCGACAGCCTTTTGTTATCACATAAAGGAGTCTATCGACCCTTCATAATCGCACTTCCCGAAGCCCAGCAAAAGCAGGCATATTTCCGGAAAAAATACATTCAATATACCGAAACCCGTACTTTTTCCGTAAGCCTGAGCCGTTCTGACTGCAAGCATTATCGGAAATATATAACGTATGATAGGTACAAGTGTCAAAAGGAATTTCCAGCCGTTGCCATAAGCTATTTTTGTTATTATGTAGCTGTTATAAAGCGGGATGAGTATTTTCCAACCGTCTTCCCCTGCTTTCTCAAACATTTTCCAATAGCCTATCGTGCATATCACCGCAAGCAAAAGGCACACGATACAAAATGCTGTAATCAATCCCGAAGGAATGAGAGAAAACATCTCTATGAGTTCCTCAGGACTCATCTTGTAAGTGACCGAACCTCTCGGATAGTACATAGAATTTAAAAAATTATACATATAAAACTTCCTCCGTAAAATCATTTCTCTGACACCTTTATTATATTACAAAAATTTGTTTTTTGTCAACATAAATATAAAACTTCGCCACGCTTTTTACAGTTTTCAAAAGATTTCTCTTGCAAAATTGTATCAATAGTAGTATAATAGTATTATAAAATTTTGGCTTTTTGATTTGACAGCAATTACTGATATTTACAAAGATTTTTTTAAGGAGATGTTTGAAATGGGAATTATAAGAGCAGCTTTGAATTCAGCAGGCGGAGCTTTGGCGGATTCTTATCTTGATGCCTACCGCCCCTATCACATGGGACCCAGAACGATCGTTTCACCGGGTGTATTTGCCGATGACGGCACAGGCAGAAATACAAATACAAAACGTGCAAACAATGTCGTTTCCAACGGCTCTAAAATTTATGTAGATGCAAACCAGCTTATGTGTATCGTTGACGGCGGTAAGGTCGTTGACTACTCAGCCGAACCCGGTTATTACACCGTTTCCAATTCTTCCGCACCGTCATTCTTCAACGGCGAATTCAAAAAGACCTTTTCTGACGTATGGGACAGAATAAAATTCGGCGGCAATCAGTACAAAGAACAGAGAGTTATCTATATCAATCTGCGTACAATGGAGGGAATTAAATTCGGCACTAAAACTCCCGTACCCTTCTTTGACGAGAAATATCAGATAGATGTAGCTGTAAGGGCTTTCGGCACTTTCTCCATCAAAGTAACTGATTACTGGAAATTCTTTAATGAAGTTATCCCCCATGAGTGCATATTTGAGGGTGCTTCCCTTGAAGTTGACGATTTCCTCAATGATACCTTCATGTCAGAGTATCTCGGTGCATTGGGCGAGGCTCTCAGCAATATGTCAGTTGACGGTATACCTCTCTCAAGAATACCTACACAGACAGGTAAACTCTCCCAGTATATGAAAACTGCCCTCGATTCCGTATGGAACGAAAGCAGAGGTCTTGAAATAGTAAATGTCGGCATTTCAAGCATCACCTATGATGATGATACAAAGAAACTCCTTCAGGAAAGAAACAGAACTGCTATATACAACGATCCCAGCATGAGAGAAACTTTTGTACAAACATCTATTGCAAGAGGTATTGAAAATGCAGGCTCAAATCCCAACGGTGCAGCAAATGCTTTCATAGGTATGAACATGGGCATGAATGCGGCAGGCGGATTTATGAACAGTGCCTCCAACGTGAATATGCAGCAAATGCAGATGCAACAACAGCAACAACAGCAAATGCAGCAGCGGGCAGCCGCTTCACAGGCAGCAGGCGGTTGGGATTGCTCATGCGGTCACAAGGGTAATACAGGTAAATTCTGTGCAGAGTGCGGTGCTAAGAAACCCGAACCCGCAGGTGCATGGAAATGTATATGCGGTGCAACGAATACAGGAAAGTTCTGTGCAGAGTGCGGTGCTAAGAGACCTGAAAACAGCACTTGGGATTGCTCATGCGGTCACAAGGGCAATACAGGTAAATTCTGTGCAGAGTGCGGTGCTAAAAGACCTTAAAATTATAGTGTTCGGAGATTTGTGAGCGGCTTTCTTCGGACTTTCCCGAAAAATACAATTAAGCCATTCTATCAAAGACCTGTTTGAGCAGCCTTATAAAACTCTTGAACAGGTCTTTACAGTAACATTGTCTTTCAGTCGCCTATGCCGCTGAAAGACATAACTGCTTTTTAAGCAAAATCGGAAATAATTGTCAATAATGTTCTTTTAAGGAAATGCTCTCAATTAATAGAGATAAACAGGAGGAGTTTTTCACCAATGGAAACGATAGCCTACAAATGTATAAACTGCGGAGGACCTTTGCAGTACGATCCCGCAAAACTGAAATTTGCGTGTGAATACTGCCGAAGCGACTTCACCGAAGCCGAACTTAAAGCCCACTGGGGCGAGCTTGACGAGGAACTCAAACAGGATGCTGTTGCCGAACCCGAAACTTCACCCGAAAATGAAGATGACTTTTCCTCAAATACAGTAATATATTCCTGTCAGAACTGCGGTGCGGAGATCATGGCAGAAAAAACAACTGCTGCTACATTCTGCATTTACTGTCACAGTCCCGTTGTACTCACAAACCGCCTTACAGGTCAGTATAAACCCGATCTTGTCATTCCCTTCAAAATATCAAAGGAAGATGCCGAAAAGAAATTTTTTGAAATGTGCGGAAAAAAGAAATTCCTGCCGAACAGCTTTATGAAAAATGCACAGCTCGACATGATAAAAGGTGTATACTATCCCTACTGGATGATAGACTCCCTCAAAGACGGTATAGTCCACGCTACTGCTGAAATACGGGATTCTTGGACAGAAGGCGACTACCGAGTTACAAAAATCGAAAAATATCGTGTCATGCGTTCCGGAAAGATAGATTTCAAAGGTTTCCCCCACTCCGCCCTTGCCAAAGAAGACCACAATACAATGAAATATGTCAATCCCTATGATGACGACGAAATGAAAGATTTTACTATGGCATATCTTTCAGGCTTCCTTGCAGAAAAGCGTGACACGGAAAGGGCAACTGCCCAGCATGATGTTGATGAAGAACTCAAAAGCTATGCTAAAAAGATATACGGCGAAACAATGTCAAAGTATGACAGTTACCACATAGATGACATCAATCTCAGAACTATCACTGAAAATTGGAAATATGCCTTGATGCCCGTGTGGATGATGACCTGCAACTATAACGGAAAAAACTATCTCTATGCCATGAACGGTCAGACAGGCAAAACTTACGGTGAACTTCCCTGCGACAAGGGAAAACTTGCCTTGCTCGGTGCAGGCGTGTTTATCGTACTTATGATAATAGGAATACTTCTGGGAGGTTACTTCTGATTATGAAAAACAAAAAATTTATCACAAAATTATTCATCGCCGTACTTGCAGCACTTATGATGATATTCGTCACCACTGCGGTATGTGCCTATGACGATGCGGAATGTATAAATGATCCGTCCGTTCAGCAGACCACTTATGACTACTACGACGACTACTATGACGACTACTACGAAAACAATTCTTCCTACCGCATGAGAACTAACTGGGGCAGAGCAATAGGAACTTCCGTTCTGGTGAGTGTTATAGGCTCTGTTGTCGTTGTGGCTTTTGTATTCGGCAGATATAAATTTCACGGCAGAACAGAACCCTATCAATATAACCGCAAAGCTCCCCTTGAACTGACCGGCAGCGAAGACATTCTTATCGACACTCAGATCAGGCGTGAAAGAATCGAAAGAGATCGCCGTTAATTTTTAACGAAACGGAGGTAATTATAATGAGATTTGATGTAATGCCCGTAGCAACGGAAAAACAGATCCTTGAAGCTTCACAAGATGCTCAAAATATCTGGCGTGACTACTATAAAGAGATCTTTCCGAAAGATCAGCTTGAATATATGCTCAAACTGTATCACTCCAAAGAAGCTGTGAAAAAACAGATCGAACAAGGTTATATCCACATGATGCTTCTGCTTGACGGCGAAACCATCGGATATATGGAATACTATATCCAAAATGATTGTCTGTACCTGCACAGACTTTACATCAAACCCGAATACCGCAGACGTGGTTTTGCAAAAAGGGCTATTGAACGTCTTGAAAACATCTTCCGCTCCCCTGAACACGGCTATCAGCATATAACAAGAATACGCCGTAATCTCGCAAGAAAAAATAAATTTGCTATCGCCGTGTATGAACGCATGGGATTCAAGAAGATAAAATCCGTAAATATCGACATCGGACACGGTTTTGTCTGTGAAGATTATATCATGGAAAAAATCATTCAGCCGAAAAAGGTGAATAAAAATGGGTAAAAAACTCAAAGCCTATATACTCTCTCTCCAAAAACTCCTTGAAAGCAACACGGATATACCCGATATTGATTCCCTCAAATCCGAACTCCTTACAGAAATACAATTCTGGCAGCATGAAAGACTTATACATCTCTTAGTGACTATACTCTTTGCTCTGCTTACAATGTCAGTATTCATTGTACTCCTCTTTTACAGGGAACTCTCTGTGCTTATTCTCCTTGCCGCATTGCTTGCACTCATGATCCCCTATATAAGACACTACTACATACTTGAAAACGGTGTGCAGACTCTCTACACCTTCTACGAGGAACTTACAAAACGTCAGAAAAAACTCCCTGAATCCTGCATACCCACTCTCAAAGGCGTTAAAATTAAGCCTCTCCCAAAATGACAAAAAAAGGCTTCCCTCTTTTTCAGAGAGAAGCCTTTTTTATTATTCATCTTCCACTTCTACATCAACATACTTGCTCTTTTCTTTCTCTTTCTTCTTTACACCGTTCACGGCATCTCTGACAAATCCTGCCATTCTGTGCATTGAGATCATATCCCACAGTCCGCTGAATATCAATCCCGCTCCTATCAGTATCATCACAATATTTGCTGCTCCAAACGGCTTTGTCAATGCAAGTATACCCAACACTGCCATTATTACCGCTCCTATAAGCTGTATCCACCATCTTGTAGAATCCAGCTTCAAAAAGTCAAACGCATACTGCAACTTTATAACCGCCATAACCAACAGCACAATGCCAAGCACCATGTCTATGAATCCTACAAAAAAATTAGGATTTACCAACAGGAATATCCCGAATCCGAGCATCGCAACTCCCTGCACCAGTCCAAACGAACCGAATACATTTTCCGCTCTTTCCATAAAATATTTGACTATCCTTATAATTCCCCATACACACAACACCGCTCCGATACTCTGACAAATCAAACCGTTTATCGTGTCGGGAAACATGACCATCAGTATACCGAGTATGATCGTTGCCACATTCATAATAATCATTTCATTCCTGACACCCCTGATATTTCTGCGTACTTCGTCCCATGCCGAAAAAGCCTGCTTCTTAGCCATAAAAAACATCTCCTTATATATTTTAGTCCATTATACCACTTGCACTCCCCCAAATATTAAACAATTTGTAAATTTTTGTAAACTCGGAAAAGCTGCCGCAAATATCTATGCGACAGCTTTTTTTGTCATTATTTCTCTGTTGTATAGTCCTCTGATGCCATAATGCCCGTTACATCAAGATCATCATTTACCGTGAATGTCACAGGTATGTTTGCCCACTTGCCGTTGGCATACTTTACTTTCAATACTGCATTTGTCTTACCTGCCTTGACACCTTCCACAATAAACTTTGCATTCTTCTTTGTATAATCAAAATCACAGCTTATCTTTACATTCAGACTGTCTGCCTTATATGTCCAGTCATATCCCTGAAACTCTACTGTAAAAGCCTTGCCTGTTTTCTTTTCTTCCTTTGTATCTGCCGCTTCAATCTTTTCTTCTGTTTCAGGCTTTTCCTGCTCCGTTTCAGCCTTTACATTCATATCTCCGTCAACCACAAATTTCACTTTAACCTAAATGGGCAAGAAGTCCCCCGCCTCTAAGGAGGTGGGATGAATTGTCCGTCAGCCGTAAGGCTGACTTTTTATTGACTTACTGTTCTGTTTATGTTATTGTTGAGATAAAGAGGTGAAACACCATGAACAAAGCCTATAAATTCAGGATATACCCTAATGAAGAACAAAAAATATTGTTTGCCAAAACATTTGGGTGTGTCAGATTTATCTATAACAAAATGCTTGAGGATAAAATAGAGTATTACAATAAGACAAAAGAAAAACTGAACAATACCCCAGCACAGTACAAAACTGAATTTGAGTGGCTGAAAGAAGTAGACAGCCTTGCACTTGCCAACGCACAGATGAATTTGCAAAAGGCATACAATAATTTTTTTAGCAACCCTAAAAAATTTGGCTTTCCAAAATTCAAAAACAAACATAGAAGTCAAAAATCATATATGACCAATAATCAAAAAGGTTCTGTAAAAATTGAGAACGGATACATACAGTTGCCGAAAACAGGGCTTGTAAAGATAAAACAACATAGAAATATTCCTGATTATTACAAAATCAAGTCCGTTACAATA
>CADCCP010000016.1 GCA_902800005.1 uncultured Ruminococcus sp.
CGTTAGTGGGGAATTTACGCCTTTGGAGTGTCATACCAAACATGAGTAGATTTATATCAAAAATGGACACGTTGAATAAGGAATGAAACATAAAAGTTGCTTTTATAACTTTTTATAAGTTTTTAGTAACGGATGGCTATGCTGAAAGGGCAGTCAACTTTAGATGCATTTTTAATAAACTTTATTTTTGGAGTTATATGGCATTATGCCATATTGTTTATATGTATCTCACTTGACGACAGTGTATTTTACCCTGACAGGAGGATGTATCGCTGTCATAAATGGGAACATGGCGGTAAGTTTTACAGTGACGTTCTGAAAATAAACAGGTGGAAAGACACTCTACCCCAGCATATCGGAAAAGACGGTTTTTCAAAAGAGCATATTGAAGATGTTTCGATAGAGTATATTGACAGGTTTATTTTGGAAACGTGCAGGGGTGAATGGAATCATAAAATGAATTGTGTATTTGCGGTGGTGTTGTTCGGCATAAACGGAGTGACAGTTGTATCGGTAGTTTTATCTGTAATGACCGTTGCAGGCAATATGCCTTTTGCGGTGATACAGAGATATAACCGTTTCAGGCTGCAAAAACTCAGAAAAACTGTTCTTAGAAAAATGGAAAGAGAAAATAAAATGCTTGTCTGCAATGAAAGCGTGACGGAGTGAGGTAAAATATGGATTGGTTTTTTGCACAGAGTGTCGGGCAGACTCATCTTATCACAGGTGAGGATGCTGTACATATCACGAAGTCTCTCAGAATGTCCGTAGGTGAGGTCATCACCTTATGCGACAGCAATAAAACGGAACATCTTTGCAAAATAGAGAGAATATCGTCCGAAGGTGTCGAAGTTCGGGTTGTAAGCGAACAGGAGTGCATGAACGAACCGACAGTTGAAGTAACGCTGTTTGCGGCACTGACAAAGGGCGACAAAATGGAAACAGTGATCCAAAAGGCGGTCGAATTGGGAGTTCATGCAGTCGTACCTGTGCTTACAGACAGGTGCATATCCCGTCCCGACAGCAAGGCTGCCGCCAAAAAACAACAGCGTTATCAGAAAATAGCTGCACAGGCGGCTATGCAGTCAAGAAGGGCGATAATACCTGAAGTGCATGAAATAACAGAATTGAAGCAGGCTGCCGATATGCTCACGGATTTCGACAGATCTGTTTTATTCTATGAGGGCGGGGGAGAGCCTCTAAGAAACATAATTACCCCGTCTGACAAAAAAATTGCTGTATTCACGGGATGTGAGGGCGGTTTTGAAGAAAGCGAAGTCGAACTTCTTACAGATCACGGTGCAGTTACTGCAACTCTCGGAAAACGCATTTTGAGAGCCGAAACAGCACCTTTAGCTGTACTTGCAGTGATAATGTTCCATACGGGAAACCTTGAATAGGAGTGTATTTTTATGAAAAGAAAAATGAAAACGATAGATCGGGAGAGTGATTGAAATGGCAGTACAGGCAGTACCTACAAAGGGTAATCTGATGACTTTTAAAAAATCTCTTGCCCTTGCCAAAAACGGTTATGAACTTCTGGATAAAAAGAGAAATATCCTTGTCAGAGAGATGATGACGCTTATCGACAGAGCGGCTGAAATACAAGATAAAATAGATGTTACATACAGCAAGGCATATCTTGCATTGCAGAAAGCTAATATAACTTTGGGATATATAGACGATCTTGCCAAGACCATTCCTGCCGACAATTCCCTGAAGCTGTCATACAGGAGTGTCATGGGCGTGGAGATACCCATCGTGACGGTAGACGAGAGTGAAGAAGAACAGGGTATTTTTTACGGACTCGGTTCGACTAATGAGGACTTTGATGATACGGGTACTTCCTGGAAATACCGTCTTGCAGATGCGATAAAGAAAACTCAGAAACGTGCCAATGCCCTTAAAAATATCATGATCCCCAGATTTGAGGAAACTGTGAAATTTATCACGGATGCTCTCGATGAAAAGGACAGAGAAGAATTCTCTCGTCTGAAAGTCATCAAGGCTCAGAAAAACAAGACAGAAAACGAATGATGATAAAAAAATATCCGCTTCCAAAGCTGTTTTTTATGGCAGAGGAAGCGGATATTTCAATTATTGATTGATCTCAACGGGTGTAAGTCCCCAGATGGTGTCGGCATAGTCACGGATAGAGCGGTCAGCGGCAAATCTGCCTGCCTTTGCGATGTTCACAAGGGACATTCTGTTCCATGTATTCGTGTCAAGATAGAGTCTTGAAGCCTTCTGCTGAGTGAGGGAGTAGTCGGCGAAGTCTGCAAGCACCATATAGGTATCTTTGGTAGCAAGATAGTCAGCTATATCGTTGAAGCCGAACTCGGAACGGATACCGTCAACAGCCTGTCTGATAATATGGTTATTGTTATAGGGAACGGACGGCTGATAGCCCTGTTTTCCGAGCTGTCTGACTTCGGGGGTGGTCATGCCGAAGATGATGGCATTGTCACTTCCGACAGCTTCAAGTATCTCGACGTTTGCACCGTCAAGTGTACCGAGTGTTATAGCACCGTTTATCATGAATTTCATGTTGCTTGTACCTGAAGCCTCTGTACCTGCAAGGGAGATCTGTTCGCTGATCTCGGCAGCAGGGATGAGTTTCTCTGCAACAGATACTCTGTAATCCTCAAGATAGATAACTTTGAGCTTGTCGTTGACACGAGGATCATTATTGATCTTGTCTGCAAGGGCAACAATGAACTGTATGATCTGTTTTGCAAAGTAGTAGCCGGGAGCAGCCTTTGCACCGAAGATATATGTTTTGGGCTTATACTCTGAATTGGGATTGGCACGCAGCCACTGATAAGTGCTGTAGATGTGCAGGGCATTCATGAGCTGACGTTTATACTCATGCAGACGCTTTACCTGAACGTCAAAGATGGAATCCGTATCAACAACGATACCGTTATGGGCTTTGATATATTTGGCCATGTACTCTTTGTTTTCTTTCTTTATCTCTGCAAGTCTGTCAAGTACGCTAAGATCATTCTTATAGTTCATGAGCTTTTCAAGCTCGTTTGCATCTTTGATAAAGCCGTTTCCGATGAGGTTCGTTATAAATTCGGCAAGTTTGGGATTGGACTGATTGAGCCATCTTCTGTGAGCGATTCCGTTTGTGACATTCTTGAACTTTTCGGGAGTGATGGTATAGAAGCTGTGGAACAGCGTATCTTTAAGTATCTCACTGTGGAGCTTTGAAACGCCGTTGACAGAGTGGCTTGCAATAACGGCGAGATTTGCCATTCTTACTGCACCGCCCGTTATGATAGCCATATCTTCTATTTTTTTGCTGTCAACACCGAGTTTTGCCATTTGCTCACGGAAACGTCTGTCTATTTCCTCAACTATCTGATATATACGGGGGAGCTTTCTTGAAAACAACTCTACAAGCCAACATTCAAGTGCTTCACTCATAACCGTATGGTTGGTATAGGCGATGGTCCTTGTCACTATGTCCCAAGCCTTGTCCCAAGTGTAACCGCAGTCATCAAGCATGATCCTCATAAGTTCGGGTATCGCAAGTACGGGATGTGTGTCATTGAGGTGTATAGCAACATAGTCGGGAAGTGTATCAAGAGAATTGTATGTTCTGAGATGTCTCTGTATAATATCCTGAATGGTCGCAGATACAAGGAAATACTGCTGAGAAAGACGCAGACTCTTTCCTTCGGAGTGGTTATCTTCGGGATAAAGCACTCTTGTAAGGCTCTCTGCAATAGCCTTCTGTTCAACGGCACGGACAAATTCACCCTTGCCGAATGCTTTCATATCGAAAATATCTGAGGTAGCTGCCCAAAGACGAAGTCTGCTGATGCCCTTTCCGCCGTCGCCGGGTACGAGCATATCATAAGGAGTAGCAATGACCTTGGTTGCACCGTCAAGTTTGACACTGTGGTGATTGCCGTCCCATGTTTCAACGGTCTTGCCGTCAAAGTACACGGAAACAGACTTTTCCGGATGAGGCTGCAGCCATACCGATCCGCCCGGAAGCCAGAAATCAGGCAGTTCTGTCTGCCAGCCGTCAACGAGTTTCTGCTTGAAGATGCCGTACTCATAACGCAGTGAGTATCCCATTGCAGAATAATTCTGTGTTGCAAGACCGTCAAGGAAGCAGGCAGCAAGTCTGCCGAGACCGCCGTTGCCCAGACCTGCATCAGGCTCCTGCTCATATATGTTATCGATCTTGATCTGAAGTCCCTGCAAAGCGAGCTTCATAGTTTCTTCCAGTCCCAGATTGTACAGATCATTCTTGAGAGAACGTCCCATCAAAAACTCCATGCACAAATAATACACGGTCTTCTTACCCTGCGAGACTGTTGCAGAGGTGAAGTTCTTGTGCTGTTCACGCATGAGATCCTTGACAACAAGGGCAACAGCCTTGTAATAGTGTTCATCCGTTGCATCTGTCGGAGAAACACCGAAGTTGTGTGAGAGCTTCGCAATGATAAGCTCTCTGGCTTCATTGGGTGTGAGTTTTGCATTTGACATACTTTTTTTCAATCCCTTTCCAAATAAAAAAATACAGTATCCATTATAACCTAAAATTTATAGATTTTCAACTAAATTTCAAAAAAAATATGTTTCCAAATGTAAATTTTTTATAAATTGCTTGAAAAGCCAATTTTTTTGTGCAAATATGCCTGATACCCCCTTTATTATTGTACAAAAATGTAATATAATATAGTCAGATCGTGATTTGAAAGGGAGTGGAGAACGTGAAAAATAAAGTGAAGATCACTGTATGCGGTACGGAATACACTGTTGTTACACATGAGAATGCAGAGTATACCCAAAAACTGGCAGAGGAAGTCGATGAATGTATACAGGATATGTGTACCAGCAGCAGAATATCAATTACAGCCGCTGCGATACTGACAGCCGTGAATTTCTGTGACCGCCTCAAAAAATACGAACAGGAAGCAGATTCTCTCGGAGAGCAGATCGAGGGATACCTTCACGCTGCTTCCCAACAGCTTGCAAGATATGACGAACTCAAAAAAGAAAATGAAAAGCTGAAAAAGGATATTGCCATATACAGAAAACGTCTGAAAGAGGAATGTACGGTCGTCCATGAACCCGCTCCCATATCGTCATCTGTAAAAGCTGCAAATATGATAGTTGACGTTCCGTGTGACGATGAAGCAGCCGATGATGAAGCCGCTTTTTTCAATGCCTTTAAGTGAGAGTGGAGAGTTGAGAGTGGGGAGTGGAGCAAATGACAAATTCAAATCTTTATGGTAAATATTGTTGATGTTTGCTGAAACAAACATGAAAATTTCAAGTCAAAAAAATAGTGGACTTTGGGAATGAAGCGGAAATTTCAATAACTCCACTCTCCAAACTCCACTCTGAATGAAAGGGTAAGGGTGTTTATGGATAAATTGGAGATACTTGCACCGGCAGGAAGTATGGAAAGTATATATCCTGCTGTAAGAATGGGGGCAAATGCCGTTTACATAGGTGCATGGAAAATGAGTGCAAGGAGTTCTGCACAGAATTTTGACAGGGAACAACTTAAAACAGCCGTTGAATATTGTCATGCAAGGGGCGTGAAAGTGTACCTTGCCTGCAACACGCTCGTACATGATGATGAACTGCCGACAGCGTGGGAAATTATAAAATATGCGTGTGAAGTGCCTGTTGATGCTCTCATCATGCAGGATATAGGACTTATCTCACTTGTGAGAAAGTATGCCCCCGATATGAGAATACACGGTTCAACTCAAATGTCCGTTCATACTGCTATGGGTGTGCAGTATCTTGAAAAAATGGGACTGAAAAGAGTGGTGCTTTCAAGGGAGCTTTCCAAAACCGAGATAAAGGAAATAAAAGACAAAACAAATGCAGAATTGGAAGTATTCGTGCATGGAGCATTGTGTATGAGTGTTTCGGGACAGTGCTATTTCAGTGCCATGTTGGGTTCAAGGAGCGGTAACAGGGGTGCTTGTGCCCAGCCGTGCAGACTGCCTTTCAGTGACGGCTTTCAAAATAATTATGCCCTCAGTCTTAAAGATAATTCTATCATAAAACATTTGCGTGAATTGTCGGAAATGGGCGTTGCTTCCGCAAAGATAGAAGGCAGAATGAAACGTCCCGAATATGTGGGTATAGCTGTGAAAGCCTGTCGTGAAAGTTTTGACAGCGGCACTCTTGACAGCGACGTTTACAGCAAATTGCAGGCGGTTTTTTCAAGGTCGGGCTTTACCGACGGCTACTTCACGGGAAAACTCGGTCAGGATATGTTCGGCATACGTTCTAAAGAAAATGTCACATCTGCAACGGAAAAAATACTTTCCGATATTCGTACCATGTATAAAGATGAAAAGCCGTTAGTACCTGTGTCAATGGATTTTTCCATGAAAGATGGGGAAAATATATATCTTGATGTGCGTGACGGTGACGGGAATGAAGTGACAGTCAGCGGTGTCATGCCCGAAAAGGCTTTCAAAGTAGCATTGACAGAGGAAAAGTGCCGTGTAAATCTCACCAAGACGGGCGGTACACCATTTTTTGAAAACGGATTTCATGCAGACATACAGGACGGTCTGACCGTACCGATGTCAGAAATAAATGCACTTCGCCGAAATGCCCTTGAACAGCTTATCGAAAAACGTACAAAAAGAGAACCTGTCAAGTGCTTTGAACCTACATTTCCGCTGACCTGCTCACGCAAAAATAAACTGCCACGATATTTCAGAGGCAGATTTGTCAACAGTGATGTTCCCGACAGCTTCCTTGACAGTGAACTTATATATGTACCCGTGAATTTGAGTGATGATGAATATAACTCTCTCATGGACAGGGGATTTGCACTTGCCGTTGAGATACCGAGAGGTATGTTCGGCATTGAAAACAAAATTTTTGACAGACTGAAACATATTCAAACTTTGGGTATAAATGAAGTTTTGGCGTCAAATATCGGTGCTGTTGAGATGGCAAAAGAACTTGACATGGATATACATGGTGGATTTGGCTTGAATATCACAAATACAGCTTCTGTTGAGTGGGCGGAAAAAGAGGGCTTGCTTGACATTGAAGTATCCATTGAACTCACGCTTGAACAAATATCAAAACTCGGCGGAAAGATACCTCTCGGTATAGTAAGCTACGGTCTTATGCCGTTGATGCTCACAAGAAATGATCCTGCACCTGAAACGGGTTTTATCCGTGACAGAAAAGGCATTGATTTCCCTGTGCAGACATACGGTGCTTGTACTGAAATTTTAAATTCCGTACCTGTTATTTTGTCCGACAGGAAGAAAGAACTTAAAAGCATTGACTTTGAAGTATATCGTTTCAGTGTTGAAAACTCTGTTGAAATTGGTGAAAACTCTGCATTATATGCGAACTTTTCTCTTGAAAAGGGAAAGTTTACCAGAGGTTTGTATTATCGTGGAGTTATGTGAATGAGAAAAAAGCACCCGAACATTTTCGGGTGCTTTTTTAGTGCAGTCATATTGTACAGCTTGCACATATTTATTTCGTAAAAAATCACTAACAGAAATTTAAGGATATTTTTAAATTCGTATGATATAATTGAACTTGCAAACAGTTTCTTGAAAGTTTTACAGCAAACATTTACTTTTATTTCAAGAAATTTCCAAATATATTCCAAAGTATTGTTTTATAATGATGACAGAAAATCAATGAAAGCGGTGATATATATGAACGTGCTTATAGCCGATCCTGACAGGGATTTCCTGAGCTCATACAAGACTTTGCTTGAACTCTCGGAAAATACAGTGCAGACGGTATTTGACGGCACACAGGTTATGTCAAGGCTTGCCGAAGAGAAATTCGATGCAGTGATACTTAATGAGAACATACCGAGAATAAAATGTAAGGATATTGTAAAAAGCCTGAATGATGACGGTATACCCGTTATCGTCATTACGCAGAGAAAAGAAAGGTTCGTAACAGCAGATGACTGTATAAGATTGCCGTTTCTGCCGAATGAGCTGAGGGAAAAACTTGATCATGTATGTAAAAAAAGGGCGGTGAATGAGATTGGATAAAGTAAGAAAGAAATTTGTGCTGTATGCAGAGCTTTCGGTATTCATATTGCTGACAGTGCTGTTGTCCGTAATAAATGTTATCAATTTCACGATGGTCGCTGAGGATGCGGATCACATGACGGAGATGATCTCTCTTTCTTCGGGAAAGTTCTTTAAAGAGGAAACTCCTCCCGAAAATTCCGACAGCGTGGAAAGCAAAAAAGAACGTATGAAAAAATTTGGCATGATGGGACCTGATTCACCTGAGATGAGGGCTTCACTGAGATTCTTCACATACGCCTTTGACAAGAACGGCAGTGCCGAACTTATAGAATACAGAATGTCGGCACTTACTCAAAGTGATGCAATAGACCTTGCAAAAACTCTTGTAAAAGAGTCAACGGGCTGGACAAATCTCACATACAGGTATCGTGTCTACGAAAAGGACAAGAAGATATATGTCACGGTCATAGATCAATCCCGTGAACTTCTGCCCTCTTACAGAACGCTTATCATATCTGCAATAGGTGAGTTGCTTGTATTGCTGATAAGCTACCTTGTGCTTGTGAAGGTGGGCAAGTCACTTTTCAAGCAGTTTGAAGAAGCCGACAGAAAACAAAAATATTTTATTGCCAATATCGAACAGGATTTCAAAATGCCCCTGACAGTAATAAGTGCCAATACAGAAGTGCTTGAAAGAAAGAACGGTTCTGATGAACAGACAAAAGCTATTGACAGACAGGTCAGAAAAATGACGGGATTGGTAAAAGATCTCGGTGCATTGGCGATATTCGAGGAAAAAGACATGACGATAACCGATACAGACCTTTCGGCTGTCATGCGGGAGTTTACAGAAAATCAAAAGCAGGTTTTTGAAGCAAAAAATATAGAGCTTACAGCGGATATAGCACCGGATATAACTCTTGAAGGCGATGAACAGGCTCTTAAAAAGATACTTTCGGAGCTTGCGGAAAATGCCTTGAGATACTCCCTTACAAAAACGTCTTTCACTCTCAGAAAACAGGGAGACAGAATTATTATCTCACAAGCAAATGATACAGACCTGCCAAACGGCAGTGTTGACCAGATATTTGACAGATTTACCACTCTCGCAAATGCCAAAGATAAAAATACCGCAGGTTTGGGACTGTCGTATGTCAAGGACATTGTGAAAGCCCATAACGGCAGAGTCTCTGCAAAAGTTGTCAACGGCATATTTACTGTTGAGATAGCACTGTAAAAGGAGGTGCAGAAAATGGCAGTTGTTTCAAATCCAATAGTCGTTATGAAACGCTATGAAATGAAATACATCATGTCAGCCGAACAGACAGAGTATTTTAAAGAAAGCGTCAGGGACTACATGAAAATAGACAAGTTCGGACTTACTTCAATAGCATCTCTTTACTATGATACACCGAATTACAGACTTATCCGTACATCAGTAGAAAAACCGCCCTTCAAGGAAAAAATAAGGCTTCGTTCCTACGGCATCGCAACGGATACTTCACCTGTATTCCTCGAACTTAAACGCAAGGCTTACGGAATAGTTTATAAAAGGCGTGTGCAGTCAACTATCCCTCTTGTAAAGAAGTTTTTTGACGGCG
Source organism: uncultured Ruminococcus sp. (assembly GCA_902800005.1). Classification (GTDB taxonomy): domain Bacteria; phylum Bacillota; class Clostridia; order Oscillospirales; family Acutalibacteraceae; genus UBA1213. The sequence continues at coordinate 9,617 of CADCCP010000016.1, forward strand.
AAGGCGATATATGTGCAGGCGGTCAGATAAACAAGGAAATAACAACTTTCCGTGACTACTATCAAACGCTTGTACCGGCGTGTATGATAATTTATGACAGAGTGGCATATTTTCAGCCTGACGGAGATTTAAGACTGACCATTGACCACAACCCCCGTTACAGATATGAAGACCTCGATCTGAGAGTTTCAATGGACGGCAATTCCCTTTTAAAAGACGGTTACACGATACTTGAAGTAAAGGTACAGCAGGCTGTACCGCTGTGGCTGTCGGATATTCTGACAAAAGGCAAAATTTATAAAGGCAGTTTCTCTAAATACGGTGAGGCTTACAGACAGCAGCTTCTCCGTACAAGAAATCTATAAAAGAAAGGAAAATCAATTATGTTTGACTCTATCTTCACAACCTCACCCACAGCGGCTCAGTTTTTTATCATGGCACTTTCTGCCATCGTTTCGGGATTTATCTATTCATGGATAATGTCATTTAAAATTCGTGCTAAAAAACGCTTTTTCATGGTAGCAGCGATAGTGCCGTTCATGGTGGCGGCAGTTATCGCATTCGTTAAGGGAAATATCGGTGCAGGCGTTGCGATAGGCGGTGCATTCAGTTTGATACGCTTCAGAAGTGCTCAGGGAAGTGCGGATGAAATTGCAGCTATACTCATTGCTATGGGTTCAGGCATCGCTTTCGGTATGGGATATATAGGTTACGGCATAGTTATCCTTTTGGGAATGGCAGTCATATTCCTTATTCTCTCATTTCTGCCGATATTTGAACACAAGAGTATGTCTGAGGACAGACTTCTCAGAATAACCATACCTGAGTCTCTTGAATATTCAGGTGCATTCGATGACACTTTTGCACACTACCTTAAATCATACGAAAATGCAGGCGTGAAAACTACCGGAATGGGTTCTATGTTCCGTCTGTCCTTCAAGATACAAATGAAAGATCCCTCTGAGGAAAAGGCTTTCATAGACGAGCTTCGCACAAAAAACGGCAATCTTGAAATAGCCGTTCTCCCCTACACAGAACCCCAGAATCAACTTTAAATCAATGTACGGTTATAAATGTTGACCTTAAAAGGAGATGAAATTTTATTATGAAAAAGTTAACAGTGATATTTATGGCATTGGTGCTGTCGGTAACGGCTCTGACGGCTTGTTCGGATACATCGGGACAAAGTTCTGTTTCATCTGATACGGCTGTTTCACAGACATCTGAAAATGAGAATTCCATGTTTGCGGACGGAGATTATAAAAATGTTGCAGATGAAGGCGAAAATGCCACTATAACTCTTTCGGGCGGAGAGGGTACTATATCCGATACGACAAGGGGCAGTTCGGGCAGTGAAGTCACCATCACTTCAAAAGGTACTTACAGAGTGACGGGCAGTTCCGAAAATGTCACTATAAATATAGATGACGATACACAGTCGGGAAATATTTATCTTATACTTGATAATGTCACCATGAAGAATACGGAAAATGCGTGTATCAATGTCAAGGCTTGCGATAAACTCATTATACAATGTGTCGGGGAAAATACTCTGACTTACAGCAGTACAGATACAAGTGCAAAAATTGACGGTGCTGTATATTCAAAAGATGATGTCACGATAAACGGTGACGGCACTTTGAACGTCACTTCAAATATGCATGGTATCGTGTGTAATGAAGATATGAAAGTGACGGGTGCAAAGCTGAATGTAACGGCTGAAAGTATAGGCATTAAAGCTGAAAACTCTTTCAAGATGGACGGCGGTACGGTTTCGGTGCAGTCGGGACATGACGGCATACAGCTTTCTAATAACGACAACAACAGTTATTTCTATATGTCGGACGGCACTCTCACCATAAATGCAGATTATGACGGTATTTCCGTCAAGGCAGGTGACGGCAGTACAACATTTACGGGATATGTCGAACTGGCAGGCGGTACGGCTGATATAATATCGGGCGGCGGCTCTGTAAATTCAAAGAGTGACACTTCCCAAAAGGGTATCAAATGTGACGGTGACATAAAATTAAGTGAAACAAAACTGACGGTATCAAGTGCAGATGACGCTGTTCACGGAAATGCAAATATAACTGTCGATTCCGGTGATATATCTCTTTCGTCAAGTGATGACGGCATGACCGCAAGCGGCACTATTACTGTCAATAACGGTACTCTGGATATATCAAAATCGTATGAGGGCATTGAAGCCGAAACTGTTATTATCAATGATGGAAAAGTATCTGTAATTTCAAGTGATGACGGTATAAATTCGGCAGGCGGCTCGGATACAAATGCAAATGATGAAAATATGTGGAGTGAGAGCAGCAGCGGAAATATCACGATAAACGGCGGATATATCTATGTAAATGCATCCGGTGACGGTCTGGACAGCAACGGTTCTATATATGTCACAGGCGGTACAACTATCGTGGAAGGCTCAACGACAGGCGGAAACGGTGCATTGGATAATGGTGACGGCAGAGATTGCGTGGCAAGTATCACAGGCGGTACGGTGCTTGCATTGGGTACAACGGATATGGCAGTAAATTTTGACACCGGTACACAATGTTCTGCACTCGTGGATATATCGGGTACGGGTGATACAGAAATAACTGTTGATGACGGCTCGGACTTCAAATTCACGGCAACAAAGAATTTTGCTTGTGCGGTGTACTCCTCTCCGAACATGACACAGGGCAATTCCTACACCCTCACCGCAGGCACGAATACAGCAACTCTTGATTTCTCATCAGACTTGTATTACAGTAACGTGCATAGCATGGGCATAGGCGGTTTCGGAAGATAAAATAAATGCAGTCGGTAAGTTTTTACCGACTGCTGATTTTTTTGGTTGAAATAAAGCGGGTATTGTGTTAGAATAGCAGAGTAGTGAAGTCACACTTTCTATGCACATCGCTGATGATGTCAAACAAAATAAGGCTTTCAATATGTATCTTTCACTTAACAGTGATGTTGATATAGGTGCTTGCCGTATCAATATCTCTTATGATAAAGATAAGCTGGAACTCAAAAACATCTCACTCGAAGAAAAAAGCGAAGATGATGTTTTATATTACAACGACAACGCAGGCAAGGCAGATATTATTTATATGCCTGAAGTCATGCAGGACATTGTGATACGCTTCAAACCGAAAGGCTCATTTGAGAAATATGACTTTGAGACATTCCTGTATGAAGTCTGTGACAAAGAGGGAAATTATTTGTATGCAGATACAGTATTCACATTTTCGCTGAATGTCATGAATGAAGTGTCTGAGACATCGATGCCTGAAAAAAGCAGAGTAAAAACAGAAGTGTCTAAAAGTCACTCTCGGTCAGTCGAGATAGCCGCTGAAAGTTCAGAGGAAAGCGAATATTCGAGAGAATACCGTGTCATACACGTTGAGCAGTCCGCCGACCAGACAACTTTTCTCGTGTTTGCGGGGATAGTGATAATTTTTGTGGGGTGTCTGGCATTTGTCTACAAGAGGGGCTTTAAAGACGGCAAGGCTACCGAAAGAAAAATTGACAAAGGCGAAAAGTAAAAAGAGAGTGGAGTGTGAAGAGTTGAGAGTGGAGTTGAAAGCATGACAAAGACACTTCGCACTTTTTAAAAAAGGAGGACTTTTTTATATGTCAGAGAAAAATGAAGAATTTGCAAAACTGCGTGAAGAATGCCTGCAATGTAAGAAGTGCGGGCTTTGCAAGACAAGGACAAATGTTGTATTCGGAACGGGCGTGGACGATGCGGAAGTGATGTTTATAGGTGAAGGTCCCGGTGAAAACGAGGACTTGCAGGGAGAACCGTTTGTCGGACGAGGCGGACAGCTTTTGGATAAAATGCTTGCGGCAGTAGACCTTGACAGAAAAAAGAATATCTATATTGCAAACATCGTGAAGTGCAGACCGCCTCAGAATCGTGATCCCCTGCCCGAAGAGCAGGATCAGTGTATCAAATGGCTTCGTGAGCAGTTCAAGGTGTTAAGACCGAAAATTATAGTATGTTTGGGAAGGATAGCTGCTGCAAAGATCATAAAGCCCGATTTCAAGATAATGAAAGAACATGGCGTTTTCTTTGAAAAGAACGGAGTTTTGATGATGGCGATACTTCACCCTGCGGCACTCCTCAGAAATCCGAACAACAAGCCCGCCGCTTTTGAGGATTTCCTGAAATTACAGGAAAAGATCAGGGAGGTCTGTGACCACACCTATACAAATGAGGAATGAGAAATATTTTTTTGCAAATACTTCTTTACTTTTTTGTCAAACAGTTGTAAAATTATTACAGAAATATTTTTAATGATTGGAGTAGATAAAAATGAAAATCATGGTTGAGACATCTGCACGTCACGTTCACGTTACAAAGAGTACGCTTGCAACGCTTTTCGGTGAGGGTTATCAGCTTACCAACAAAAAAGACCTTTCACAGCCCGGTCAGTTTGCCTGTTTCGAGAAAGTTACGGTCGTAGGACCTAAGGGTGAATTGGTATGTTCCATACTCGGTCCGGAACGTCCCGACGATCAGGTAGAACTTTCATTTTCAGATGCACGCAAGATCGGCATAAACCCGCCTGTTAAAGAATCGGGCGATGTAAAAGGTACACCCGGCTGTAAACTCGTAGGTCCTAAAGGTGAAGTTGAAATTGAATGCGGTGTCATGGTCGCAAAAAGGCATATACATCTTGATCCCAAGACTGCCGAAGAATTCGGTCTCAAAGACAAGCAGGTTGTCAGTGTTAAGACAGGTAAAGACGGCAGAGAACTTATATTCGGTGATGTCGTAGTCAGAGTAAGTCCGAGATTTGCTCCTGCTATGCACATTGATACAGATGAATCTAATGCTGCCTGTGCCCCCGTTGAAGGAGAAATAATCGTTTAAGCCTGAGAATAAAAGATCGTATCATCTTAAAACAAGATGTAAAAGTCGTGACTCCATTTAATTGCCGTGCATGGATCGAAGCAATTAGCGATGGGGCATTACCGCAGGTAATTGAAAATCAACAAATAAAAAAACCGAACTGTTTTTTTAAAATGCAGTTCGGTTTTTGTTTTTCATGAGATCACTTGTTTTAGAAAAATGTACTTGCAGTTATCAATAATTGCACATTGCTAATTGTTTTTGGCGTGGTGGAAGGTGGGGACGGTATCGGCAATGAGCTGTTCAACTCTGTCAGCCTGATTTCTGTGTGCGGCAACATAGAGTTTGGAGAGGTTTTTCAGGAACATATCATTGTCAAATTCGATAGGTTTGCCGATATATATTTTTTTGTTGTCGGTTTTTGTGATGCCTTCTTCATTTAGAAGGAGTTCTTCATAGAGTTTTTCACCGGGACGCAAGCCTGTGTATTCTATTTTGATGTCTTCATCAGGCTTGAAGCCTGAAAGACGGATAAGATTTTCTGCAAGCACCTTGATCTTGACAGGTTCTCCCATGTCAAGAATGAATATCTCGCCGCCTTTTGCAAGACTGCCTGCGGTGAGGACAAGCGATACTGCTTCGGGAATTGTCATGAAATAGCGTATTATATCCGGATGAGTGACGGTAACGGGACCGCCTGAACGTATTTGTTCTTTAAAGAGAGGGATAACAGAACCGTTTGAACCGAGAACATTTCCGAATCTCACGGCAACAAAATTTGTATATTGGCTTCTCCTGCCCATCATCTGTATTATCATTTCGCATATACGCTTTGATGCACCCATGATATTGGTCGGATTGACCGCTTTATCGGTGGAGATCTGTACAAAGTTTTTTACTCGGTATTTATCGGCAACTTCTGCAAGTTTCAGAGTGCCGAAAACATTGTTTTTTACGGCTTCTTCGGGATTGTTCTCCATCAGTGGAACGTGCTTGTGAGCGGCAGCATGGAACACAACATCAATATTTTTATTTTTGAATATATGCTCAAGTTTTTTCTTGTCACGAACAGATGCTATCTGTACTTCAAAAGAAAGGTCTTTGCCATGTTTACGGATAAGTTCCTGCTGAATGTCATACGCATTATTCTCATATATATCCAAAATGATGAGATGTTTCGGGTGAAGGCGGGCTATCTGACGGCAGAGTTCAGAGCCTATCGAACCGCCGCCGCCCGTTACAAGAACGGTCTGACCTATGATATATTTGCCGTATTTTTCCGTGTCGAATACAACGGGTTCTCTGCCGAGCAGGTCTTCAACTTCCACCTGCCTGATAGATGAAGTGATAGATGCCCCCGATGTCATAAGATCGTACATTCCGGGAATTATCTTAACTTCACAATGCGTATCTGCACATATATCCAATATTCTCTTTTTGTCGGCAACGCTTATCTGAGAGATCGTGAAAAGTATGGCTTCAATGTCGTTTTCATAGCAGAGCTGAGGTATATCGTTGGTAGTACCTGCGACTTTTATGCCTGCTATGCGTCGATGCAGCTTTTCCTTGTCATCGTCAACAAGACATACGGGAATGTATTCGTTCCATGCAGCCTTTGAAAGTTCTGTCAGTACGGAAAAAGCGGTTTCTCCCGCTCCCACTATCAAAAGGCGTTTTCGTGCTTTTCCTGCAAGGTTACGGCGTTCAAGTATCTTGTTGAGCCTGTATATTATCCTGAACATCATAACGAGCAGTGTTGACATCATGGCATAGGTAATGTATATCCGTGAGCCTAAGTCAAGTCCGTCATACCATATCCCTGCCGCCATCGTGCAGGACATGAAAACAAGGTTAGCCGTCAGCGAGGCGATCAGGGCATAAAAGAAGTCCTCTATGTCTGCGTACCGCCACAGCTTGTCATACAGCCTGAACAGCACGAACACGACCGAAAAGCATATATTTGCGGCTATCAATCCGATAAGAAACGGACTTTCATACCCTCTCAGAGAGAATGTATTGTTATTGACCGCAAACGATATGTAAAAAGAAATATTCCACAATATAAAATCTGATATGAACAAGACACTTCGTCTGTTTTTTCTGAAAATATTATGCATGGCAATTCTGTCCTTTTCCAAGTATACATAGTATTATTATATTACACTCTGCACTAAAAAACAATAGTAATCTTTTTATTTCATGTAAATCAAATTTCCCTGTTTTTGCTGTTTCTCGATTGACATTGAAGCCATGTTAGAGTAAAATAAAATCAAACATTTTCTAAGAGGGGTTTTTTTATGACATATCTCAGAAGAACTTGGGCAGAAGTCGATATAGATGCAATACAGCATAATTTTGAAGTGATAAGAAAAGCGGCTGACAAAAACGCCAAGATCATGTGCGTGATAAAGGCAGATGCCTACGGACACGGTGCAGTGTTCCTTGCAAAGCTCTATGAAAAGCTCGGAGCAGACAGATTTGCAGTGTCGAATATAGAGGAAGCTGTACAGCTTCGTGAAAACGGCATTACCCTGCCGATACTCATACTTGGATTTACTCCCGCTTTCATGGCAAAAACACTTGCCGACAACAATATAAGTCAGGCTGTTTTTTCATATGATTATGCAAAGGAACTTTCGGACTTCGCCTACAAAGATGATGTGACTGTTAAAATACACATCAAACTCGATACGGGTATGAGCCGCATTGGTTTCATGTATCAGGATATTCACAGAGATAAATACTCTTTAACTCAGATCGAAGAGGTCTGCAAAATGCCGAACCTCGAAAGTGAGGGCATTTTTACGCATTTCGCCCTTTCGGATGAGGGTGACGAGGGCAGAGAGCCGACTATGCACCAATTCAACTGCTTCTCGGATGCCGTGAACAAGCTCATTACAAACGGATGTCATTTCAATGTGATACACTGCTCAAACAGCGGTGCTATCATCGACTACACGCAGGCACATTTTGATTGTGTCCGTGCAGGCATAATTTTATACGGTCTTGCCCCGTCGGGCAAACTTGACGGCAGACTTGACTTACAGCCTGCCATGCAGATAAAAAGCGTTATCGCCCAGATAAAGACTGTTGCACCCGATACACCCGTCAGCTACGGCGGTACGTTTGTGACGGACAAGTTTACAAAGATCGCCACCGTTCCCATCGGCTATGCGGACGGCTATACAAGAAGTTTGGGCAATCGTGCATACATGACCGTCAACGGTCAGAAAGCCCCGGTTATCGGCAGAGTATGCATGGATCAGCTCATGCTTGACATCAGCGGTATAGATAATGTCAAAGTCGGTGATGAAGTGACCGTCATAGGTGACGGCAAAAATAATACATTTTCCTTTGACGAAATGGCAAGGCTTACGGGTACAATAAATTATGAACTTGTCTGTCTTGTCGGAAAGAGAGTTCCCAGAGTATATATCCATCACGGAAAAAATGTCGGCATCATGGACAGCATAAGACCGCAAGTCAATGAGGAATGAGGAGTTAGGAATGAGGAATATATTATGAAACTGCTTGTACTTGACGGAAACAGTATTTTAAACAGGGCTTTTTACGGAATAAAACTGCTTTCCACAAAGGACGGTCAGTATACCAATGCTATATACGGCTTTATGACGACATTTTTAAAACTGCTTGATGAAAGTCAGCCGAATGCGGTTGCAATAGCGTTTGACATGAAAGCTCCGACTTTCAGACATGAAGCCTATGAGGGTTATAAATCAAATCGTAAAGGAATGCCCGAAGAATTGGCAAGCCAGCTTGAACCGCTGAAAGAATTATTGACGGCATTAGGCTATAAGATAGTGATGTGTGAGGGTTATGAAGCAGATGATATTTTAGGTACTCTTGCAGCGGAATGTACTGCAAAAGGATATGAATGTATGATAGCAACGGGTGACAGGGACAGTTTACAGCTTGTTTCACCGACAGTTACAGTCAGAATTGCTGCTACAAAAATGGGTAAACCGGATGTCACTTTATATGACGAGGGTAAAATAAAAGAAGTTTACGGCGTTTCACCGCCTCAACTCATAGATATAAAAGCCATTCAGGGAGATACTTCTGACTGCATACCGGGAGTTGCCGGCATAGGCGAAAAGGGTGCAAAAGACTTGATCTCAAGATTTGGGAATCTTGATTATATATATGAAAATATAGATACGATAGATATAAAAAAGGGTGTCCGTCAGAAACTCATTGACGGCAAGAAAATGGCATATACAAGCCGTATGCTTGGAACTATCGTGACGAATGCCCCCATTGACAAAGATATTGCAAGTTATGTGAAAACATCGGGTGATACCGAAAAAGCTAAACGCATAATGGCAAAATTGGAGTTATTTTCTCTTATGAAGAAAATGGATTTCAATGAAGATGTGAAAACATCGCAAGCAGATATAAAAACCGTTGAATATGCGGAGTTTGACAGCCTTGAAAAGCTGTATGAACATCTCAAAGGAAAGAATGTTGATTTCGTTTACTTCAATGACATTTCCATATATGACGGCGAAAAAGTTTATATAGTACCGTCTTTAATGCCCGATTTCACTGATTTTATACAGAACTTTTTCAAAGATGACTCTATAAAAAAACGTACCCATAATGCAAAACCCGTTTTTGCGGAATTAGATGAAATGGGTATCGACTGTAATTCAATTATATTTGATACAAGTCTTGCGGCGTATCTCTTAAATCCCAATGCAAGCGATTATTCATTAGACAGGCTTTTGCAGGAATACAATATTTCCGCATATCAATGCGAAAGGGAATGTCCCGTTTTGAAATTAACGCCTGTTGCGGATATTCTCGAAAAGGAAATTCAAGCTAAAAAGCAGTCTGCACTTTTAAATGATATTGAGATACCGTTGTCAAAAGTGCTTGCATCAATGGAAAATATCGGATTTGCCGTTGATAAGGATTCCATTCGTGAATACGGTGTGAAACTGCAAAAGGATATTGATGAACTTCAGCAAAGCATATATGAATATGTGGGATATGAATTTAATATCAATTCTCCAAAACAGTTGGCAGAAGCACTTTTTGAAAAACTCGGCTTGCCTGCAAAGAAAAAAACAAAAAGCGGTTATTCGACAAATGCAGATGTATTGGAAGAATTGAAACCTTATCATCCTGTCATAAGTGAGATACTTGAATACAGAACTGTTGCAAAACTCAAGTCAACGTATTGTGACGGATTGGTGAAAGTCATAGGCAGTGACGGTCGTATACATTCGAGTTTCAATCAGACCGAAACACGCACAGGCAGGATAAGTTCAACCGAACCGAATTTACAGAATATTCCCGTGAGGACTGAACGTGGCAGGGAGTTCAGAAAATTCTTTACCGCAAAAGACGGTCATGTATTAGTCGATGCAGACTATTCACAGATAGAATTGAGGGTACTTGCACACGTTGCCAATGATGAAAACATGATAGCGGCTTTCAAAAATAACCTTGATATACACAGGTCAACGGCGGCAAAAGTTTTCGGAATGCCTGACGAGTATGTAACGCCCGAAATGCGTAGCAAGGCGAAGGCTGTAAATTTCGGTATCGTTTACGGTATCGGTGCATTTTCACTTTCAAAGGATATAAATGTGTCCGTCAAAGAGGCTGACAAGTACATCAAGGATTACCTGTCGCATTATTCGGGCATTGACAGATATTTGAAGAATGTCGTTGAACAGGCGAAAAATGACGGCTATGTGACTACAATGTTCGGCAGAAGGAGATATTTGCCCGAACTGACATCTTCAAATCACAATATACGTTCATTCGGTGAGAGAGTGGCAAAAAATATGCCTATTCAGGGAACATCTGCCGATATTATAAAAATTGCCATGATAAAAGTGTATGAACGTCTGAAAAAAGAGGGCTTGAGATCAAGGCTTATCTTGCAGGTGCATGATGAACTTATCGTTGAAGCTCCCGAAGATGAAGCCGTAAAAGCTGCACAGATATTAAGTGAAGAAATGCAGAATGCCGTTAAATTAAATGTGCCGCTGCCGGCTGATTCGGGTATCGGCAAAACTTGGTATGATGCTAAGACATAAAAGAGTGGAGAGTGGAGAGTGAAGTAAAAAAACTTGTTCTCCATACTAATTATTAACTGTTGATTGTAATGTGGGGGAATCATAATGCTGCACGTTTTGTTTGTGTGTACAGGGAACACCTGTCGAAGTCCGATGGCAAAGGCTATATATGCCGAGAAGTCTGTTGAGTACGGTATCAGCAGTATTTGCAGCAGTGCCGCACTTGGATTCGGTGAAGGAGTGGTATCGCCTAATTCTGTTGAGGTATGCAGAGAGATAGGCTTGGATATAAGCGACCACAGACCGAGAGTCATGCGTGAAAGAGATATTGCGATAACGGATATATTCGTGGTAATGACGGAAATGCACGCTCAAACACTTATGGGAATGTTGGGTGTTCCGATGAGTAAAATATATATACTTGGGGGCGGTATCCCCGATCCCTACGGCTCGGACATCGAAACATACAGGGAATGCAGAAAGAAAATAGAAAAGGGTGTAGATGATTTTTGCAGGATACTCAAGGGAATGATGACAAACAGGAGTCTGAAGGTGGGAAATGATGATCAACCTTATTTTAACGCAAATGCAGTCTGGACACCTTGAAAAGCTGGCAGAACTGGAAAAAATATGCTTCGGTTCTCAGGCATGGTCATATAAAAGTCTTGAGGAAGAACTGACTAACCCGACAGCACATTTTTTTGTGGCTGAGGCTGATGGAGAGGTCACAGGATATATAGGAATGTATGTGGTATGTGAAAACTGCTATGTCACGAATGTAGCGGTTTTTCCTGAGTACAGGAGAAAGGGCGTTGCAAGGGCTTTGATAAAGATGGCAATGCTCACGGCTGATGCAATGGATACGGATTTTATCTCTTTGGAAGTCAGACCGTCCAATGAGGCAGCAATAGCATTGTACAGGTCTTTCGGATTTGAGCAGAACGGTCTGAGAAAGAATTATTATAAAAATCCTGCGGAAGATGCATGGATCATGACAAAGTTTTTTAGGAAAAGGGAATGATGGTATGAAAATACTTTCAATAGAAAGTTCATGTGACGAAACGGCGGCTGCCGTCATAGAGGACGGCAGAAAAATAATATCATCCGTTGTTGCGACACAAGTTGAAGAACATAAATTATATGGTGGAGTAGTGCCGGAGATAGCGTCAAGACGGCACTGTGAATCTATAAACGGTGTTGTCAGAGAAACGCTTTCAAGGGCAAATATCGGCTTTGACGGAATAGATGCCATAGCAGTTACATATGCACCGGGATTGATAGGTGCATTGCTTGTGGGGGTTAATTTTGCAAAGGGCTTGTCAATGTCAACAGGCTTACCGCTCATACCTGTACATCATTTGCGTTCACACATAGCTGCAAATTACCTTGCACATCAGGACTTGAAACCGCCGTTTTTGTGTTTAGTGGTGTCGGGCGGTCACAGCCATATCGTTGAAGTGTCGGACTACACAAAGATGAAGGTTATCGGCAAAACGAGAGATGATGCTGCAGGTGAGGCTTTTGACAAGGCTGCAAGGACTATGGGAATGTCATATCCGGGCGGTATATATCTTGATAAGGCTGCACAGAACGGTGATGACAGTGCATTCAAGCTGCCCAGACCAAAGGTCGATAACTGTCCGTATGATTTCAGCTTTTCGGGCTTGAAAACGGCTGTCATTAATCAGATACATAATGCTTCACAAAAGGGAGTAACACTTCCTGTGAATGACCTGTCGGCATCTTTCAGAAAGGCTGTCGTGGACAGTCTTATGGACAATTTTGTCAGGGCAGCGGAAGATTTCGGATATACAAAACTGGTGCTTGCAGGGGGCGTATCAGCAAATTCACTTTTGCGTGAGAGAGTAGCAGACGAATGTAAAAAGCGTGGCTGGGAATATTTCTATCCGCCTTTGGAACTGTGCGGCGATAACGGTGCAATGGTCGGCTCTCAGGCATACTATGAATATCTGTCGGGAAACATTGCGGGAACTGATCTCAATGCCCGTGCAACAATGTCTATCGAATTATAAAAGCGAGTCATTACGACTGCAAAGATGTGCTTTTTTCATTGACAGCAATAATTTATTATTGTATAATCAACATAATGATATAGGATGGCAGGTGGATAGAATGGAATTAGATAATATGAATGATCTGGGTGAGTATGTGAATAAACTGCTTTTCAGTTTGCAGAGCCAGATGCCCGTACAGGAAAACGAGCAGACGCCCGATACATCTGAAACTGCCCGGGACGATGCCGAAAAGGACAGTGCCGATAAAGAAGCCAATGTGCAGAAATATTTAGACGAGTTGAATTCACTTGTAGGATTGTCTGCCGTCAAGGAAGATGTCAACCTGCTCATTCACACTATCACCATAAATGAAGAAAGAAAAAAGATGAATCTCTCCGTACCCGAATTCAGCAAGCATCTTGTTTTCTACGGCAATCCGGGTACGGGAAAAACAACGGTTGCAAGGATCATTGCCAAGCTGTATAAAGAACTTGGAGTTATCTCTAAGGGACAATTGGTTGAAACAGACCGTTCGGGACTTGTGGCAGGATATGTCGGTCAGACCGCTATCAAGACCAAAGAAATGATCGATTCCGCTATGGGCGGTGTACTGTTCATTGACGAGGCGTATACACTTGCTCCTGAAGGCGGATCCGGACAAGATTTCGGTCAGGAAGCAATAGATACCCTGCTCAAAGCGATGGAGGATAACAGAGGCGATTTTGTGGTGATAGTGGCAGGCTATCCCGATCTCATGAGCAGGTTCATCAACTCCAATCCCGGACTCAGCTCCCGTTTCAACAAGTATCTTTATTTTGACGATTACAATGCGGAAGAACTTGAAAAAATATTTATTTTGATGTGCGAAAAATATCAGTATGTTTTGGATGACGAGTTGAAGGAACAGTTGCCGGACTTCTTTAAGGCACTTGTACTGACAAAGCCTGATAACTTTGCCAATGCAAGAGAGGTCAGGAATATCTTTGAAAAAGCCGTTCAGAGACAGTCAAGCCGCCTGTATAACGATAAGGAACATACCAATGAAGACCTTACACTGCTCAAGGCAGAAGATGTTTTCCCGAAAAGCTGAAATAATAAAACTCCCCTTGAATTAAAGATTCAACGGGAGTTTTATTATTACTTGAATGAAAAAACAAACGACAGTGATGCGAAACTGTCGTTTGTCCGTGAGGCTGAAAGAAATTTGCATTAAGACGATCATCTTTTTTTCTTTTTGTTGCTTCTTCTGGGAGCGGAGCTTCTTGCAGGAGCTGCAGCAGGTGCTGCTTCGACGGGAGTTTCCTCTTTCTGACCTTCAGCCAGGAAATTGTATAAAAGAGCCGCCAGCACTGCACCGACAAGCGGAGCGATAATGAAGATCCATACATTTGCAAAAGCCGCACCGCCTGCAAATATGGCAGGTCCGAAGCTTCTTGCGGGATTTACTGATGTACCTGTGAAGTAGATGCCGAAGATATGAACCAGTGTCAGTGTAAGACCGATCACGATACCTGCAACAGCACCATTGGAAATTTTTGAAGTAACACCGAGTATGGCAAGTACGAATACAAATGTGAGAATGATCTCGATAAAGAGAGTTGCCCAGATGTTGTCGGCGTAGACGGCGTTAGTGCCGAGACCTGTTTTGGTGTCAAAGAAGAATGTAAGGAAAGCACCGCCGATAATGCCGCCGATGAACTGTGAGCATACATAAGCTGCAAACTCTTTTCCCGTCATCTTTTTACTGACCAACATGGCGAGAGATACAGCAGGATTGATGTGACAGCCCGAAATATTGCCGATGGAATATGCCATTGCAACGATCACCAGACCGAATGCAAGTGCCGTCATGAGATATGCGGCATCAGGACTCATGCCGTTACAGTGAACGACAACAGCCGTTCCGCAGCCGAAAAATACCAGTACAAATGTGCCTATGCACTCAGCGATACATTTTTGTGTTAAAGTCATAAAAAACCGACCTCCGTTTACAGTAAAATTTCCTCCTCTGCAAAAAATACTTTCAGCCAATGCATAACTTAATTATATATTACAGGATTATTTTTTTCAACCATAAATTTTAAATATTATTATAAAATTTATACAAAAAAACGAGGAATGGGAAAACATATCCCATTCCTTTGTGCTTTTAGTATGTTCTGAAATTTGATGTACTCCATGTTTCATTATAGATGTACATGGAAGTGCTGTTGGGCTCGAGGCAGTAGAAATAGTGGTTGACATTGCCGCCCCAGCCGAGATTATCGTTTTCGACCTGAGCATCAAAGATATAATGTCTGCCGTTGATGTTGGCATCCACCCAGTAGTGATTGCCGTAGCCGCCCGCACTCATTCCGACAAGACCGTGTACAACGTGTGCATCATAGCCGATCCTCTGCATGACAGCCGCCAGTGTGCAGGCATAGTCATAGCAGTTTCCGAGTCTCTTGACAAGCGTTGAATAAGCGGATACTACGATAGCTTCATCGTTGTCGGATGCGTAATTCACTCCGTAAACCGGTGAATAGTCATAGCTGATATAAGAATAGTTTACATTTGTGGCGATCCAGTCAAAGCAGGCTTTCACTTTATGAGCGTTGCTCATTCTCGAATAGAGAATATCACCGAAGATACTGTCGATCTTGTTGTCAAGCAGTGTGGAATTTGTCTTGACAGGGTTTACTGAGGCAGAGTTGAGAATGTCGTCAGAGGAACTCCATGCATATATCTGCACAGGCTCTTTTACAACGATATTTACCGAAGCTGCCTTGTTGTTCGCAGTTCTGAGAGTGATAGTTGCCGAGCCGGGATTTTTTGCTGTAACAAGACCGCTTCCATCGACCTCAGCAATATTTTTGTTACTGCTTGAATAAGTTATCCTGCTTGTATAGGAGTTGGCAGGTATAGTGTAAACTATCCTGAAAGTGTCATCGATTTCAAGCTCTGCATAAGCCTGTTTCACGGATATGTATTCGGGAGCTTTTTTGACCGTCACCCTGCAGGTATCCGTCTTTCCATTGAAAGACGTGACCTTCACAGTTACAGTACCGACTTTTTTGGCGGTTATGTTTCCACGTTTATCACATTCCACAATGCTGCTGTCACTTGATGAATATGTCCTCATGCATGAAGCGGTATTTTCGGATGTATAGGCATGGAACTGATATTTTTCATTGGGGGTGAGTGTCAGAGACTTCTTTGTCAGCGTGATGTCAGAAGGAGCTTTTTTGACTGTCACCTTGCAGGTATCTGTTTTGCCGTTGAATATCCTGACGGTAACGGTCGCAGTACCCTCTTTTTTAGCGATCATGTTGCCGTTTCTGTCGAAAGAAACAACGCTGTCATCACTGGAGGAGTAGCTTCTCACACAGGCTGTCGTATTTGCAGGAACTATCGCATAAAACCTGTAGCTTTCGCCGACACCGACCTCTATGTTATGGCAGTTGAGAGTGACTTTTGAAGGGGCTTCATTTACCGTTACATAGCACAAGGCTTTTTTGCCGTTGTGGGTGATGGCAGAGATGGTAGCATTTCCGACACCTTTGGCAGTAACTTTGCCTTTGCCGTCAACATAGGCGACTTTAGCATTGCTTGTCAGCCACAGCACAGACTTATTGGAGGCTGTTTTGGGGAATATCTCCGAAGTCAGATCATAAGTTTCACCGTTTCCGATGGTTATATCTGTTTTGTTTATAGAAACGCCGTCAGTCGCAATGAATGTAACAGCGGGCTGGGGTGCATAAGCCGTTACCGAATCGTCAGGCATTACTGAAACCGATGTCATGATAATTGCCGACATAGTGCAGGCTAAAATTCTGTTGCAATTCTTGTTCATAATTTCATTCCTTTCCGTATCAGAACAATGACAATTATATAACAAACTTGTAATAATTGCAACACCTTTTTAATTTTTTGTGAAACATAGGATATAATGCACAATATAACAAAAATATTTTGTATAGTTTGCTTATCAAAACGTAGATCTGATGTAACTTTCGTATATTGTAAGTTTCATTGGATAGACCTCAAGAAGTCTGTGAAATATTCGGGCAGGGGGGCTGAAAATGTCATTATCTCATTGGTATGTGGGTGAGTAAAAGAGATATAGTAAGCGTGGAGACATTGTCCGTTGAGTTTTGTAAGATATTTTTTTCCGCTGTAAACGGGATCACCTGCAACGGGGTGTCCGATATAAGCCATGTGCACTCTTATCTGATGGGTACGACCTGTTTCAAGAGTGAGTTCCAGATGTGTATAGCCTTTGTATCTTCCAAGCACTCTGTAATGCGTAACGGCATTCCTTGAATTTTTGAGAGTAACAGCCATTTTTTTACGGTCAGTCGGATGTCTGCCTATGGGGGCATTGACAGTTCCGCAGTCATCTTTGATATTACCGCATACGACAGCCTGATATTTTCGTGTAAAGGAGTGTTCTTTTATCTGCTGTGCAAGGAGATTATGTGCAAAGTCGTTTTTAGCGACTATCAGAAGTCCGCTTGTATCCTTGTCTATTCTGTGGACGATACCGGGACGGATAACGCCGTTAATGCCTGAGAGCCTGTCACCGCAGTGATACATAAGGGCATTGACAAGAGTACCCGTATAATTGCCAGATGCAGGGTGTACGACCATTCCACGAGGTTTATTCACAATGAGCAGGTCATCATCTTCATAGACTATATCCAACGGGATATTTTCGGGAAGAGCTTCGCATATTTCGGGTTCGGGCAAATTTACGGTTATCTTGTCACCGACTTTAATTTTAAGATTTTTATCGGCAGACCTGCCGTTTACGGTCACGCAGTTTTCCGTGATGAGCTTCTGAACGGCTGAACGTGTAAGGGAATCTGTATTTTCTGCAATATACTTATCTATCCTTTGCTCAGCGGAATTTTCGTCAACTGTCAGATATATTTCATTCATGCTGATTTCCTTTCATGCCGGCGATGACGGACACTGCAAGCAAAAATGCACCTATCGTCACGCAGTAATCTGCAAAGTTGCATACAGGCGGAAAAAATGAAAGTGACAGATAGTCGATCACAAACCCCCTGAAAACACGGTCTATAAGATTTCCTATACCTCCGCCGATAATGAGAGCGGAAGCAATATAAAAAAGTTTGCCCGTGAAAGTTTTTTTGACTATCATGTAAATAAAAACGCCTATCAAAGCAACGGTCAGTAAAGAGAATATCCAAAACATTCCCTGAAACATACCGAAAGCAATACCTCTGTTTTCGACATAGACGAGTGAAAACAGTCCGTCAATTACAGATACCTGTCCGACAGGTGCGAGGTCATGCAGGATAAAATATTTTATCACCTGATCGATGACCGCAAGAACTGCCGAACATACAAGAATAATGGTAAGAGTAAACGCCAAAATAAACACCTCTCCAAAAAAGTGTGAAGAGTGGAGAGTGAAGAGTGGAGTCTTTTTCTTCTCCACTCTCCACTCTCCAAACTCCACTCTGTTAAAATTCAGCCTTTTTCATTGATATAGTTGATCTTCAGCCCGTCAAATTTCTGTGACACGCCTGTTGAGTTGAATACCACTTCATCTTCGGAAATTTCTTCTTTTTTGCCGTCGCCGGTCTCAACAGTTATATGGCGTTTGCCGTTCTTTTTTTGTATCTTTACATTGTCGGCATCTTTTTTGATCTTCTCAACGACTGTATCAGCCGTGAGGGGCTTTTCTGTGGGATAGTTCTCATTCATGCTTTCCTGATACTTCCTGCATTCCTCGCCGCAGGGGAGACCTTCGGTGAATTCGATCTGCTTTTTGTACATTTCAAGCAGTTTTTCACGGAATTTGACGGATTCGTCCTGAAGTACAGATATATATACTTTCTGATCTTCAATGATCCTGTTGTTTTCCTCAACGCACTGTGCAGAGCTTGAAAGGGCGTTGTCAAGTATGATCCTTGCCTTTTCGCCTGCCTCATAGAGATTTTTATCGGCGGTTTTCTGCGATTCCTCAACGATCTTGTTTGACTTCTCGACAGCCTCGCTCATAATCTTTTCGGCTTTGGAAGAAGCGTCTTTCATGAGATTTTTCGCAGCGATCTCGGCAGTTATTATGGCATTCTGCACGCTGTCGGCTTTTTCCTCATGCACTCTGAGCTGTTCTTCCAACTCGGCTATCTTCTTTTCAAGACCTTTTACCGTTTCTGTCACTTCGTCTGCAAAGTTGTCAACATCGCTGCATATATATCCTCTTGCAGTAGAAAAGCGTGGCACTTCCCTGAAACTGATATTTTCTATCTCATGTAATGTAAGCATCAGAACCGTCCTTTCCGCTCATTATTGATGTACTGTCAGAAGTAGACATTGTCGCTTTCGACTTCGTCCATAAGGTCGTCACCTGTAATGTCAACATGACTGGGCATTACGATATATGTATCTTCAGCGACTCTGCTGATCTTGCCCTGATGAGCGTATGCAACACCGCCCAAAAAGTCGATAATCCTCTTTGCAACATCTTTATTTGTCTGTTCCATGTTGAGAATAAGGGTATCCTTCTGGATAAATCTGTCAGCCATCGTTGTAACGTCCTTATCAAAAGTTTCGGGCTTGAAAAGAACAAAGTGAACTTTATTATCATCGCCCTGAACTGTCACTGAAGCTGCATCTGTATTATCAGCAGGTTCTGCACTGCCGCCATCGTTGTTTTGATCGTTGTTTTCGGGAGCAGCCTCCTGTGTTTCTTCCTCGTTCTCATAGAAATCTTCATAATCCATATTTTCTTCCTCCTCAGGCTGTTTCATCATATTTCCGAATTTTTCTCTCCAACCCATAACATTTATCCTCCAAAATACTTTTTTAAAAAACAAGTTACCTGTAAATCCTCGAACCGAACAGGCGTGAACCTATCCTCACCATGTTCGCCCCGCAAAGCACAGCTTCCTCGTAATCATCGGACATTCCCATTGAAAGATAGTCCATATATACATTATCCGATTTTTTCGACGAAATGTCAATAAATAATTTGTACATCTTATCAAAAAATTTACAAACTTCGATTTTTTTCTCACATACAGGCGGTATCGTCATTAAACCTCTTATTTGTATGTTTGGCATGGCAGAGACTTTTTCGATAAGTTCATCAAGTTCTTCTTCAAGTACGCCTGATTTGTTTTCCTCTCTGCCGATGTTGACTTCAAGGAGAATGTTTGATACAAGAGAATTTTTGATGCTCTGCTTTGATATTTCATTGGCAAGCTTTACACTGTCAACAGACTGTATCATGGAAACTTTATCTATTATCTGTCTGACCTTGTTTGTCTGAAGATGACCGATAAACTGAAGGTCACAGTTTTTGAGGTCATATTCGTCATACTTGGACAGAAGTTCCTGTACCTTGTTTTCGCCTATGTATCTCAGACCGAGAGAGACGGCATGGTTTATAACAGCAGGTTCTACTGTTTTGGTTGCTGCAAGGAATGTTATATCTTCATATTTTCTGCCCGATTTTTCGGCAGCCCTTGCGATATTTTCCGTTATTTCAAAATAGTTCTTTTTTACATCATCAAGAACTTCGCTGAATGATCTTTCCATCATAAAGATTTGCTCCTTCCGTGACCATTCGGTCATATATCTGTAATATATCGGTATTGTCGGCAATATCCTTGTCTTCGACATAGATATCGCTGATAACATAGTCTTCTCCTGCATATATGGGTTTTATCTGTCTGAAAGAGATCTCGCTGCCGATCCTCACATAAACGCCGGAGGTAGTTTTTTCTTCGGTTTTCTTATTGCCTTCCTTGTCGGTGGAGGTGTATTTCAGCGTTTTTTCATGTACTGCCGTTTTCGGCACATATATCCCCGTATAGTCGTCAAGCAGCAGCGATATATCCTCATTTCTGATATTAGGCATTTGTTCGTTCATATACGTTCCCTTGACGATGACAAGAGAACTGCCCGATTTGTCAGGCTGGTTTATGCACTCAAGTTCGACAGGTATATTATCATTCGATACCACAGGGATATTTACTTTCAGATATGCCGCATTTTTTATTCTTAAAGTATCCTGCTCACTGACCTCAAACAAGATGTACCAATAAACCTTGTCGATTATCTTTCCGATGACATTCTTGGAAACATTTTTTTTCTTTATATTGCCCTCTGCCAATGTTCCGGGCATAAGTTCCTTCAGCTTTGATACATCAAAAGTTTGTTCATAGCCGTCTGTATGGCGGGAAAAGTAGCCTGATACAGGTGCAGAGATACCATTGTTTTTCTGAACGGATTTATCGGAATTTTTTATCTCTTCCATTCTCTCTTTTATCTCATTGATCTTTTCCTGATAGCTTACTGCTTTTTCCGTAATGAGCTGTCTTTCATTGATGGCATAGAGTATGTCATCAATATTTTCGTCTGCAAGTTTAAGGTCGCCTTCATTTATGTTGATATTGGATCGGCAGAGCAGATTGTTGACAGTCTTGTCTATTTCATCAGGTGTCTGTGTAAAAGTACCGATATTTTTTTCAAGCTGTTCCAGTGAGGCGAGTTTCTTTGCAAGTTCATCAAGTTCCTTTTTCTTGCCCGACAGACTTGCACTTTCAAAAATATCAGCGATATTCTCGTTTTTAGAGACCTTGTCACCGTCAGACACCGTGTATGAGATGACACCGTTTTCCTTGTATTCGACATATTTTTCGCTTCTTACGATGTAAGCATTGACATCTATCGAATCATATACGGTCGTCTGGACAGCACCGATCGTTTTTACCTGAGTAAAGCCCGCCCTGCACAGCACATATACCGCATAGGCAATTATCAGTACAGTGATAACTGCTGCTGTCACTCTTTTCACTATCACTATATTCTTTTTTTTTGTTTCCATTCCTTCACTCTCCCTTTTCACTAATTCTATCACGATACCGTCACTTTGTAAACCTTGAAGATAAAATTTTTTCGGCTTCCGCAAAAACGTCTTTACATCTGTCTGCATATATCCAATTTATATACTCATCTTTCTTGAACCATGTCAACTGTCTTTTTGCATAGTTCCTTGTGACCTGTTTCAGACGTTCCACAGCTTCATCAAGTGACATTTCCCCGTCAAGATACGGTTTCAATTCTTTATAGCCTATTGCACCTGCTGCAGTTTTTCCCTTGTGTTCCCTGTAAAATTCCCTTGCTTCATCGAGCAGTCCCATTTCAAGCATGACATCAACTCTGAGATCTATCCTGTCATACAGCTTTTGTCTGTCGGCAAATGTCAAGCCTATGACCGTCCAGTCATACGGTGACGGGGTATTCTTTGAATCTCTGATATGCTCCGACATGGTTCTTCCTGTCGTTTTATATATCTCGATAGCTCTTATAATACGCTTATTATTGGACGGGTGCAATGTCTTTGCAGTTTCCTCGTCAAACTCTGCAAGTTCCTTTAAAAGCACCTCTCCGCCTTCTTTTTCATATCGGGCATTGAGTTCATCTCTCAGTTTTTCATTCGGATCATGCGGCGAAAATCTGACATTTTCAACCAGTGAACGTATATATAGCCCGGTGCCTCCGCATACGACAGGCACTTTGCCACGTAAGAGAATATCATTTATTTTTTCTTTTGCCATGTCAACGTACTGCGACACGGAAAATGTTTCTTCAGGCGAAAGAAAATCCATCAAATGATGGGGGATACCGCACATTTCTTCTTTTGACGGCTTGGCAGTTGCTATGTTCATGCCCTTGTATATCTGCATGGAATCAGCTGACACGACCTCACCGTCATATTTCTGTGCGATTTTTATTGAAAGGGATGTTTTGCCTGAAGCAGTTGCCCCTGCTATAACTATTACCTTGTTATCCATTCATATCACCGTTTATCAGTATCTTCAATGCATTCACAGCCGTTTTGACTGCCATATCAGTATCAAAGTCATCTTTATCTTTATAGCCGAGTTTTTTTCTCTCCTGATTCCACAGAGAATGCAACACACAGCCCATTTTAACGCCCCTTACAGCCCCGACTGTAAACAATGCTGCTGTTTCCATTTCAGAAGCGAGTACCCCCGCTTTTTTCCATGCATTCCACTTGTTTTCAAGTTCATACGATACGGGCATACTTTCAGGAGAGTGCTGTCCGTAAAAAGAGTCTTTGCTTTGCACGACACCTGTGTGATAACTGTATTTCAGTTCCCTTGCAGACTTCACCAATGCACTTGTTACATCAAAATCCGATACGGCAGGAAATTCTATCGGCATATATTCTTTTGAAGTTCCTTCCATGCGAACCGCTGCATTTGCTATCACCAGATCACCTGACTTGACATCTGTCTGTATACCGCCGCAAGTGCCTACTCTTACAGCCGTTTTCAAGCCTGCCATAGCAAGTTCTTCAAGTGCGATAGAAGCCGATGAACCGCCTATGCCTGTTGACATCACGATAACACGCTTTCCGCAAAGTTCCCCTATGTAAGACGTAAACTCCCTGTTCTGTGCAAGGAACTGTGCATTGTCAAGATACTTTGCGATCTTCTCCACTCTTGCGGGATCGCCCGGCAAAATGGCATATTCAGCTCCCTGTGAACGTGTGATGCCTATATGAAAAAATTTTTCCTCATTCATTAAGATCCCTCCGTTAAATCAAGCCTTTCCTTTGTGGAAAGGCTGTTTTTATCAAAACATATCTTTCTTTTTAAGAATAATATACATAATGAGCATGAGAACTCCCGAAAGTGCGATAGGGAACCACCACAACTTATCAAACGGCAATCCGCCTATGATATTCATTCCGTAGAAGCCTGATATGACTGTCGGTACGGATACCAAAAGCGTCAGAGAAGCCTGTATTTTCATGATGATATTGAGATTGTTTGATATGATAGATGCAAAAACGTCCATTGTATTTGTCAGTATGTTAAGGTGTGTTGCCGCCATATCAACAGCCTGCTTTATCTCAATAAGAACGTCTTCCAACAGATCCTGATCTTCTTCATACATTTTGAGGTATTTGCCACGCATGACTTTTTCAAGTGTTATCTCATCGGATTTCAGTGACGATGAAAAATACACCAGTGATTTTTCTATGTCGAGCAGTTGATGAAGTTCCTTATTTTTGGCGGAACGTCTGAGTTCTTTTTCAATACGTCCGCTTATTTTATCTATCTGTTTGAGGTACTGTAAGTATTTTGTTGCCATTCTGAGCATGATATGCAGAACAAAATGTGTTTTGTAGTCCGTTCTGACATTCTTGACAACGCCCTCCGAAAACTCACTCAAGATAGTATTGTCCCTGATCGCAACAGTTATTACATTTTTGTCGGTTATCATGACACCGATAGGCATTGTGGAATATGTTATTCTTCTTGATATTCTCTCGACAACAGGTACGTCTATGACAATAAGAGTTGTGCCGTCCTCACTGTCGATATGAGCAGATTCTTCATCGTCCAGTGCGGAACGCATGAGTTCGGGCGGTATCTTGCAGAAATCCAACAGATATTGCACTTCATCATCTTCGGGTGCAACGCAGTTCACCCAACAGCCCTCTTCGTATTCCTTTATTTCCTCGATTCTTCCGTTAACGGTCTTGTAGTAGTTTATCATATAAAATCAGCCCCTTTTGTTCAGGGGCAGCCGTTCCTTCCCCTTGAACAGTATTTTGAAATTTGATCGTCATAAGGATCGGAACCCATAAACCAAAACCATCTCCCTAACAGACGTGAGTTCTATGGAATCCTCCCGAAATAAATTTCCGATATTTTCAAATTGATGAAATGACGGATGGGGCGAGAGGATAGGCATATCGGAAATACAAAAAAATTTATGCATTGCGATCCTGTTGAGCTCACGTTAACAAAAAATTTTACACAAACTATTATAAACTTTTTTTTCCGAATAATCAACTTAATTGAGCAGAAAAAATATAAAAAATGCATAATGGTAAAACCATTATGCATTACGGATCATGAATTGCCGTGAAAGTATTCGTTGAGCATTGTATAAGCTGTACTCATAGCAGTATATGAAGCTGTGCCGTGTTCTATCATGACAGCCAATGCTATCTCAGGCTTGTCAAAAGGTGCATAACAGATGAAATTGGAATGGTCTGAACCGTTATTTTCGGCAGTACCCGTTTTTGCAGCGACCTGTATATCAAATGTATTAATTATACCGTAGGCATTTGCCGCCATATTCATGGCTTTCTGCACTTCTTTCAGGTTTTCCATACTCACTCCCATTTCATCGACTTTTTCGGGTTGGCTTTGATAAAGTATTTTTCTGCCGTCATACGTTGTTATTTTATCGACAACGTGTGTTTTGAGTCTGACACCATTATTTGCAATGGTTGCGGCATATGTTGCCAACTGCAAAGGCGTGAATTGGTTGTCACTCTGACCTATCGCCGCAGGTGAAACGGAGGCTTCATTCCACTGTGTACCCATTTTTTCGCTGTACTCAGGACCTGCAAGCGTACCCGAACTTTCACCCGTTTCAACGCCTGTTTTGACACCCAATCCGCACCGCTGTGCATACTTTCTCAGATTTTCGATACCTAAAAGTCTGCCCGTTTCGGCAAAGAACACATTGCAGGAGTCCTCTATTGCATGGTACATATTTACCCAGCCGTGATAACCCATACACCAGAGTTTCAAGCCGTTTTGCGTGTAGACTCCCTCACAGTCGATATATGTATCGGTTGTGATCTTTTTTTCCTGCAAGGCGGCAGAGGCTACAACAGGCTTGAAAGTCGAGCCGGGTGCGAGAGCCCCTTGAAAAGCCCTGTCGAACATGGGTGAAGCGGTATCATTTGCTAATTTTTCGTAATCGGAGTAGTATTCTTCAAGGTCATAAGTCGGATAACTTGCCGCACATATCACGGAAAAATCACTGACATCCAGCATGACAAGGGCAGCACCCTTGCAGTCGCCGCCCATGTATTCATTTCCCATCCACCTTGAATAGTCGTTTGCATACTTTACGGCATCTGCCAAAGCCTGCTGTGCGACTTTTTGCAGGCGTGTATCTATGGTCAGATGGATACTGTTTCCTTGAACAGCCGCCGTTGACTTCAAAAGAGATACATTTCCTTTGGAGTCCATTTCAAACGTCTGTGAACCGCCCTTTCCACGCAGTTCTTTTTCAAAAGCCTGTTCAATGCCGTTTTTGCCGACAATATCAGTATAGCCGTAGCCCTTGTCTTTAAGTTCGTCATATTCCTCAGCAGAAATAAGCCCTGTCACGCCGACTACATGAGGTGCAGCCGTACCGTTTTTGTATTTTCTGACGGCATAGCTTTCAACAGAGATCCCTTTTATATCATTCAGTTTTTCCGATAAAGTGAGCATCTGATTTTCGTTTATGCCGTCTGCAAATACATATGGACTTGTATAGCTGTAACCCATATTTTCCATATTGTAGCGAACACTTGCAATATCTCTTGTTTGCTTTTTATTGTAGCCCTTGCAGTTATATTTTTCTGCAAGTATCGCCATACATTCATCTGCCGTTGAATACGGATTCATATTCAATCTGTCCTTGCTTTTGAGCTGGGCAACACTGTCCGATCTCTTGCTGTCAAAAGCATAATCCCCATTTTTATCCATGACGATGGGGAAGCTGTCTTTCCACTTTGCACCAGCATTTTCGACGGCTTCAACAGCCCTTACAACTGCATCATTCAGCCGTCTGTCAGGCATGAACAGCTTGTTTATAACTATTTTGTATCCTGTTTCGTTCACCGCAAGCGGTACGCCGTTTTTATCAAAAATTTCCCCTCTTATGCCGTCAGTTTCAACGGTGTAGCTTGCGGAGGCTGCTGCCACTTCTTCATAATATTCGGACTTGAATATCTGCCATTCAACGAGTCTGCCGAACAGCACCGCTACTGCAAAAGCTGTGAATACACCTATGAAAATATATCTTGCTTTCAGAGAAGAACGCTTTTTTCTTTTCATAAAAATCTCCCTTTAAATCAATGTACAATTTACAATGTACAATGTACACTACACATTGCACATTGAACATTGCACATTGAACATTGCACATTGTACATTGTACATTGCACATTGTATATTGCACATTGCACATTGCACATTGTACATTGCACATTGCACATTGCACATTGCACATTGCACATTGTACATTGTACATTGCACATTGTACATTGTACAT
>CADCCP010000017.1:0-3494 GCA_902800005.1 uncultured Ruminococcus sp.
AAATAACGGATTTTGACTGGAATACCCATAAGGGCTATGCAAAAGCCTATTGCTATAAATGCAACAAAGTTTTCGTTGAAAATGCAGAAGCAACAGTAATAGAAAATGTCACAAAACAAGCAACTGATACCGAAAACGGCGAAATAGTCTATACTGTTTCTTATACTTATAACGGTACTACAGCAAGTCATGAGTTAACGGAAATCGTTCCTGCCCTTAACAGCGTTGCAGTTGTGGAAAATACGACATACTGGGATGAAAAAGGCGTTACGGGCTATTCTGACCTTGAAGAAGCTCTGAATGAAGCTAACGGCGATACACCTGTTGTTCTCTGTAAGGATGCTGCAATAGACCAATACGAATTCGGTTACAATTATCCCCATTCCGGCTGGCTGACCATCGACCTTAACGGGCATACGCTTACAATAAATTCTCTTACTGCCGGCAGTCATCTGACGGTCAAAAACGGTACTCTTAACTGTGTTTTCTCGGATTATTCATGCGGTACTCTCACCCTTGACAATGCGGTAATGAATATCATACCGCCTGAATATGATGAGGAGTATGGTTATTGGGCAAACTACAGCACATGGAATTCTTCAAATATCATTCTCCAAAATAACAGTACGCTGAATATCACAGATTATGTCAGCATATTTGATGAGTATCCTCCACAGGACGGTTTACACCTTGATATAGATAAAACTTCAAAAGTCGTTTTTGATAATTTATCTATATCATCCGGAAACATGGATCCGGAATACAGCAATCTCAAATCTGAGATAGAAAAATATCTGCCCGACGGATATACCATTATTGAAGATACTGATGAAGACACTTATTGTACCTATATCATTGCAGACCAAAACGGACAGCAGGTAACAGGACAAGTTGAACTTCGCCCCTCATTTGTTGTCACATGGAGAAACTATGACGGTTCCGAACTTGAAAAAGATGAAAATGTCAAGTACGGCAAAATGCCGAACTATGACGGTGATATTCCTTCAAGACCTGGTACGGCACAATATACTTATACTTTCACGGGATGGAACAAGTTACTTTCTCCCGTTACAAATGACATTACATATTCGGCTGTATTTGAACAAACTGTAAATCAATATGCTGTAACATGGCTTTATCCCGACGGCTCCATGTTCAAAACACAAACTCTTGACTACGGTACACAGCTTCAAAGCGGTCTTGAAATTCCGCAGGGATATAATACTATTTACTGGCGTGACAATAACGGCAATATCTACCCCGAAGGCAAACTTCCGACAATTACCGGAGATGTCATTTACAGAGCAGAATATTCCACTGCAAAGCTGCTTGATGTCGGTACTGTATTCTATGCGGGAGATGAAGTCGATTTCGGACAAAGCTATATACTTGTAAATCCTGACATGGGCTGGTCAAACAACGATACAAGGGGTATTCAGACTATCGGAAATATCTCTTACAATGCCATGTTCGGAAAATACACCTTCGGTTCGGGCTTCTTCCCGATAGCTTTCATAAATTCACAGAATTACGGAAACCGCAACGACATAGGCATAAAAGTTTCAGACGGTGACGGCTCTTATTATGATCCGTTCACTTTTGAGATAGTACTTCCCGATGTTTACTATACGGTCACTTGGATAGGTGCAGACGGAAATACAACTTCTTCACGAGCAAAGCTTGGTGATAAACCGTCAAATGACTCTTACAATTACTGGTCAGACGGCGAAAATACCTATAAAAATGATGACCTTCCGCTTGTTATCGGAGATGTTTCATACACGGCAGATACAGGACTTAAAGATTTGGCTGTCGGTACTGTTTTCAGAGCAGGCGACAAGGTGGACTTTGAAAATTATTATATCCGTTCCGATGAGGACAATTATATGTACTACTCGATCAACTTTACGCAAGGCATACACGAAATAGGCGAGTTGAAATATAACAGAGATGGAAAATATGAAGTTCTCAGCACGACTGAACTTTTCGGCGACAAGCTGCACATTGCACATATCACTTCCAATATTATGACGGCGGTAACTTCTTTGTCAAAGTATCATACGGCAGCGGTTCACAGTATGATCCTTTCACCTTTGAGATGATCCCTCCCGATGCATTGGATATTATGACAGCAGAGTTCATCACCAAAGGCGATTTTGTGGACTTCGGAAACAACAGACTCTTTAGAATGGAAGACCACGGTTTTTATTCATCATCGTACTTCGTTGAAGGTGTTCTGAAAGTAGAGGATATAAGCTATGATAACGGTACATATGATATAAAAGTCGGTGAAGATCATATTCTTATCATGTCGCCATACTACGGTGAAGATGTCGGCATAAAAATAGACAATGAGTCTCAGTCCTCGGCTATCAGTTTTAAAATAGTTTATCCTGTCGGCAAGAAATACAATGTAACATGGAAAAATTCTGACGGTACTGTCATCAATAGTGAACAAATAGATATTGCCACAACTCCCGTAAATAATTCTTCCTATTATTGGCAGGATGAAGCAAGCAGAAGGATATATGCAAATGATGCTCTCCCTATGGTTGTAAGTGATACGGTCTATAAGGCAGTTGACAATGTCAAACAGCTCACAAAAGGCTTGATATTTGGTATCGGGGATGATCTGAACTTCACTGATAAGTATATCATCAAAGATGATATACATTCCGGTACAGGTGAAAATATAAACAGCGTTGACACTGTTGATGGTATAAATTACAACGTCAATTATGAGCAGTATGTTTTCAATATGTTGTCGGGAAATGCTATACGTGTAGCTTCCGAAAATTACGGTTCGGAAAATATCGCTCTGAGGATCTCGGACGGTGACGGCACATCTGAAAATCCGTTCCGCTTTGAAGCAGTTGTTTCTAATATCGATCATACAGTGACATGGTGTGATTCGGACGGAAATGTTTTGGAAACAGGTTTAAATGTTCTTCACGGCAGTAAAGCGGAATTTAACGGTATAATAAATGTTCCCGAAAACAGCGATCTGTATTGGAAAGATGACAGCGGTACAATTTATTCAGTTGATAAATTACCGAGAGTAACGGAAGATGTGACTTATACTGCTTTCTTCAAGTATCATGTCGTATTGGAAAAAGATGCTGTATTTACAATAGGCGATAAAGTGGATTTCGGAACAGGCAATTATATTAACAGTGACGGCAATATATCATGCGATGTTCATGGAATTGTGACTGTCAGCGAGATATATTACCATAACGGTTACTATTCAGTATATAGCTCGTCGGATAATCTGATGTCGATAAATTCAACTGACATAGGAAATAAAGTCTGCATAAAAGTAACAGGCGGTACGGGAACACAGGAAGACCCATTCACTCTGGCAGTCGAATTGCCTGATACAAAGCATACTATAAAATGGAAAAACGCTGACGGAACAATCATATCAACAGATAAAAATGTACCTTTCAATTCAACAGTATCGAATACATCACATAATTACTGGAAAGATACTT
>CADCCP010000017.1:3589-27983 GCA_902800005.1 uncultured Ruminococcus sp.
TGACTTATATGTCATTCAGCGTCGAACCTGATGCATTTCAGACCGGAGCAGTCATTACTTTTGGTGACCTGTTAGATTTTGAAGACAAGTATTTCATTTATGATGACTATTATCGCTTGAAAGGTAACAGTTATAATTATATACAGGGTTTACACAGTATTTCATATGACAGATATGAATATTCATGGAAGCAGTATGCATTCATTGTAAGCAGTGGAGATTATTTATTTGTCACAAGCGATTATTACGGCGAAAATATCAGTCTTGCAGTCAACGGCGGTGACGGAACAGAAAGTAATCCTTTCACATTCAAGGTGATCCCTCATACCGTATCTGTAAGAACCTATGATGTCAACGGTGTAAATACCGATACTGCCGAGGTCGTTTCATACGGATTTGATAAAAAGGCTGTCAAACTGCCCAATACACCTTATCTTGACGGATATGACTTCACGGGCTGGACGGTCAATGATACTCCCTATAAAACTGTCGATGAAGTTAAAAATGCTGTTGCGGAATTGGTCAATGCAGAATATGATGTTGAAATAAAGCCTGTCTATACAAAGAAAACAGAAACATATCGTGTAACGATAGGTAACGGTCACTTCAAGAACAGTACAGACTCTCAGGGCTATTATAACCCGTCAACACAGCTTTATGCAGTTGCTGATGACGGTGCGGAAGGTCAGGTCTTCGATCATTGGACGGCTACCGACAGCAACGGAAATACAGTTACAGTCAGCTATGATGAAGTATATGCTTTCCGTATGCCGACAAAGAATATTACCCTTTCTGCCGTTTATGTTGACAAAGAGGAAGAAAAATCAGAAGCGGTCGGTACTGCATATATTGAGAGCGTGACAAAGCCTGCTGATAATAAACTGTCGTTTGTAGCGATTCTTTGTGTACCCGATGACTGCCAGATGATGAAAGCCGGTGTTGTTGTTCAGAGTACGGAAACTCTTGGCGGTGAGGAACTTACAACGGAAAATGCAAGATTCATAAAATATTCTGATACTTCAAATAATCATTACAGTTCATTTAAGTATACTTGGACAATGGTAACGAGTAATCACACAAAACAGTGGACAGTTCGCCCTTATCTCGAATACGCCGATAAAAACGGTAATACGAGGACGATCTATGGTGAAGCTGTAAGCAAATGTGTGAATGATGTATGTTAAAATAAATAGAGGTGAGATGGTTGAAAAAGAAGTATACAAAAACAGAAATGGAAATTATTGAGTTTGATGTTGAGGATGATGACACCCCATAAACAACGATAGCCAGCAATAATAGCAATAAATCCGGCAGTCAGTCTGTAAAAAGGCTGTCTGCCGTTTTGTATGCTTTTTATAGACAAATCAACACGTTTATGGTATACTGTGTACAGCTTAATGAAAAAGAGAAATATACGAAATTTTTACAGACTTATGAGTGTGATTTTTGAATGAAGATGAAAAAATATAGTTTTACGGTAGTAATACCTGCTCACAATGAGGAAAAATATGTCAGACGATGTATTCATTCGATCAGAGCGGCTGAAAAATTTTATGGGCGTAAAGTTGAGATAATAGTTGTATGTAATCGCTGTACGGATAAAACGGCGGAAATCGCCTTACAATGCGGTGCAAGAGTGCTGTATAATGAAGAAAGATGTATTGCAAGTGTCAGAAATACAGGAATTTTCAATGCCGGCGGAAATGTCATCGTGACAATAGACTGCGATAATCGCATGACAAAAGGCACTTTAAAAGAAATTGCCTGTCTGCTGTCAACGGGAAAATATATTGGCGGCGGTGCACAGATACGGTTTGAGAGATATTCTTTTCCGCTGTATTGTAATGATTATCTTTGCAGAGCAGGTTTTAAAATAACAGGTCTTTACTGCGGTATTTTTTGGGCGGAGAAGAAAACATTTCAGAAAATAGGCGGTTTTTCCGAAATTAAGGCAATGGAAGATGTGGCGACAGCCCAAAAATTGAAAACCTACGGTAAAAAATGCGGTAAAAAATATACTGTTCTCAGAAAGAATTATCTTATAAATTCCACGAGAAAATATGATGATATGGGAGATTGGCTGTATTTTAAATTGATGGGAAAGAATTTTGTTCCTATAATGAAGTCACTGTTCGGAGATAAGACACAATTAGATAAACTGCTTGATGAGATATTCTATGACTATAACGACAATAAAAAGATCAATTAAAATTGCGGAAAGGGAGGAATGTATGATGTTGTTCGTTCAAAATATTATAAAAAAGGATCGGATTATGAATTTAAGGATATGAGGCGGCTGAGATACAGCGTCTGAAAAATATTTTTAAGGAGAGATAGATTATGCTTAATGCAGAAACGGCACTTGAAAGATTGAAACAGGGAAATGAAATTTATCTGAAAGAAAAAAATGACGGTGATGTATCTCTTTTGAAAAGACAGGATACTTTTAAAAACGGTCAGCACCCTTATGCGATAATTATATCATGTTCGGATTCAAGAGTTATTCCCGAAAGTATTTTCAATGCGGGGATAGGGGACTTGTTTGTCATAAGGGTTGCAGGAAACGTCATGGACGATCATCAGTTGGGTTCGGTGGAGTATGCCGCACATCATTTGGGAGTGAAATTGATAGTCGTACTCGGACATGATCGTTGCGGTGCAGTTGATGCCGCCGTCAATCACGATCCCGACGGTTATATCAAGTTTATCACTGATGAGATAAAGAAAGCCATCGGTGATGAAAAAGATGAATATAAAGCCTGCTGTCTGAATGTGAAACACAGCATTGAAATTATCGAAAACAGCTTTGAGATACACAAAGAGGAAGAACACGGCTTAAAAGTTGTCGGTGCAGTCTATCACATCGAAAACGGAAGGGTAGAGTTTATCTCATGAAAAAATACTTGTTTTTTTATGAGATGTGCTACAATTCTAAATACATACAAATGAATTGGAGGAAAACACAATGAAAAAAAGAATTACCGCAATGATAGTTGCTGCATTTCTGATGTTGTCTGCTGCTGCCTGCAGCAATACTCCCGAAAATCAGAACAGCAGTTCAACAGAGACTTCATCGACTGTATCCGATCAGTACCAGCAGTCAGAGGATAAGACGACCTCTCTTGAATACTGGACTGAGGATTCACCTGCTATGAAATCGGTCATAGCTTATGTTTCAGAGATAACGGATGAAAAATCCGATAAATATGTTCCGGAAGCAGAAAGAATTGCCGTGTTTGATTCGGACGGTACACTGTATGGTGAGCTTTTCCCGACCTATGTTGACCAGTGTCTTATGATACATCGCCTTGTTCACGATGATACATATGAGGGTATTCCCGAAGATGTTGATTATTGCAGGGAATTGGAGAAGGCTCTTCTCAACGGAACTGAAAAACCTAAAGCTCCCCGTTCTTCCGGCAATATCATAGCTGAGGCTTTTAAGGACTTTACTGTTGAGGAATACCGTGAATATGTCCGCAAGTTCATGTCAGAGCCTGTTGCAGGCTTTGAAGGCATGACATATGCTGACGGCTACTACAAGCCTATGATCTCACTTGTGAAATACCTTTCGGAAAACGGCTTCAAGGTCTATATAAACAGCGGTGCAGAAGTCAATATGCTGCGTGAGTTGTCAAAAGATGCTTTGGGCAAGTACATTCCTTCATATCAGGTGATCGGTACAAGATACGGATTTACTGCAACCGCTCAAGGTGACACCAAAGCCCGTGATTATACCCCTACGGCAGACGACAAGATCACCTTTGACGGCACAGTGAAATTCAAGGATCTCAAGCTGAATAAAGTTATCAGCATCATCAACGATCTGGGTATATCTCCGCTCCTTGCATTCGGAAACAGTTCGGGTGACCTTGCAATGGCACAGTATGTCATGCAGCATGGAGGAAAGGCTTATATGCTTCTCTGTGACGATACCGAAAGAGATCACGGAGATATTGAGGTCGCTGCAGCCTTCAAAGAAGACTGCGATAAACTCGGTATTGAGACTGTTTCAATGAAGAACGAGTTTGCGACTATATATGGTGACTTTGCTCTTACCCCCTACAGCGAAGCAAAAACTGAGGAATCATTAAAACCTGCGGCATAAAAAAAACACGGCAGATCGCTGTTTTACAGCTTTCTGTCGTGTTTCTTTATGTTTATTTTTTCGATACGGATCTAATGAGTTTTTGTAAAATATTGGAGGAATTTTTTTTGACAGTGACTTTGCATGAAATTTTCTTGCCGTTGGGAGTGGTTGCCGTAATGACAGCAGTACCTGATTTAACACCGGTCACAACGCCGTTTCTATCAACTGCCGCAATATTTTTATTGCTTGTTGTCCATGTGACAGCCTGTGAAGCACCTGTCGGATCAACAGTTGCAGTGAGTTGACAGGTCTGACCTTTTGCAACAGAAACAGAGGTTTTATTGAGTTTAACACTTGTCGGAGCAGGAACTTCTGTACCCGTCATGCCTTTGATGACCGTATCTGAAAGAGTAGTTTTCATTATCTCTGCAATTTCCCTGTGTCCGTTTACATCGGGGTGGGGATCGGGATTGCACTCGTTGCTGATATTGTAAATATCAACGTATATAGAGCCTGTTTTTTGTGCGATCTCCTTCAAATGTTCATTCAGTGAAAGCATCTGAGGTTCAACATTCTTACCTGCTGTCATGTACTGAATGGGATATGCTATTTCATTTGCAACTGCTGAAACGAGCTTTGTGAACTTTGTCTTGTAAGAGCCGGTGAATTTTTTTATCCTTGCGGAAAACTTGGAAAGTGTCTTTACGTTCTTTTCAAGATCGCTTGTTTTTTCTTCAACTTCCTCATCTGACAGGATTTCAGCCGCATCGGTCTTGATAGTATTTCCGCAGACTATTTCAGCGGACTTGACAAATATATTTCTTATGATATTTGACATATCTTTTATTTGTCCGTCATATAACAATGAGTTTCCGTAAGGATCGAACATTCCGATAAGAGCAATATCTGCTGTCTCGTTGACAGTCTTTACGGCATTTACAACGTCTTCAACGTGGTCAGCGGCGATCTGTACATAGGAATCGGCATTCTGTTTTATACTGCTGATATATTCTGCTGCTTCGGTCACGCTTTTGTAACTTATCTTATCCTTGTTATCCATCAATACTTTAAGACCGCCGCCAAGAACTGTTTTGGTATCACAGCCGAACAACGTCAATGTCAATGAAATTGCTACTGAAGTAAGGACGGGATTTTCCATTTGGAATACCGGAGGTATGATATTCATAACAATATCGTTTCCGCCGAGTTGTATGCTGACAAGTTCAGCTTCGGAAAGATATTTTATATAAATATCGTGGTAGTCGGCAAGCGGAGCACTTGCACCCTCACCTGAAAAAGTTTCAAATATCCATTCCGCAATTCCGCTCTTATAGTTTTCATTCAAAATGGTATTTTGAACATCTACTGCACGATAAGCCGTTGATGAAAGATTTGTTGCGGTAGTGATATAGCCGTTAGCCTGTCCGAGCTCGGCAATATAATTTCCGAATACTTGTGCATAGGCATCTTGTACGGGATCTGCGATAAGGTCTTCCGTCAGTATGAGTGCAGGATCAGCTTCAAGCGAACCTCTTGTAGTGCTGTTCAGACCGAAGCCCGCTGCAATGCTGTCACCGAGTGCAACATAATCATACTTTTTAGTTTCTTTGGCAAATGCTGTCATACTTGTTGCTGTTACGAGCATAGTTGCAGACAATACACCTGCCAGAATTTTTTTGAATATCAATCCAAAAACCCCCTTAAATTATTTAATTCTGATTTCTTTATCAAGCTTCTATGAACGGAGCCGTTCTCTGAATAATTGATAAAGTAAAGATTTTCCGCATCACACGGAGCATAATAGCCTTCATAGTCGTGTGCAAGGAGAATGTAATCTCTCTTGCTTGTCACTTCGCCGAGTTCAAATTCGGAATAGAACTTTATTGCATTGAGCTTGTATTTCCGACAGAAAAACTCTACCAATTCGGATTTCGGAGTGGTGCAGTTGCGTTCAAGAATTATCTGTCCGACTACATCATGTCCGCCTTTATCGTTTTTGAATGCACTTATCTCCCATTCAAGAATAGGATCATCTTCATCAAGCGAATATTCTATCATAAAGAGATAGACTCTTTCGCCTTTTTCATTGACGTATGAGTCGGAGGCACGACCGAGAATATTATAAGAACCGTCAGTATGTCTTACGGCAATATCACCTGTGACACCCCATTTTGTGCCGTTCTCGTCAAAGAACCATCTTTCAGCAGTCGCTTCGGGATTGTTCAGATAACGGTCTGCTGCCGCAGGACTTGTCGCCTGAAGATTGGCAAGAACTTCGTTTTCTGTGACGATATTGCCGTTGTCATCAACAAGTCTTACATGAACGTGAGGTTCAAGCGGTAAACCTGTTTCATTGCTTTTTGTTTCCTCGTCCATGAAATAGGTGACGAGAGTTACACCGCCTTCTTCACTTGCCCCGCCGCCGAGTGAAAACCTTACTTTACAGCCGTTTTCCTTCAGCCACTTGTCTATTTTATAAACGGCACTCTTAGTAACAGGTTCTCCGCCCGAAGCAGGACGCATTACGTTTGCCAATGCATTAGAACCTATAACGCCCTTTTTAACTGCTGAAAGGAAGAAACTTGCCGTTGCAACGACGTTGTTGCATTTTGTAACTGCAAGGTCTTTTGCAAAAGTGGCTTTGTTGTAGATCGGTCTTGGAACGAGAGTATGACCTCTCGCAAGAGGCATCAAGGCACACACTCTTTCACCCGTCATGTGTGTCATGGGAATGGACTGGAAAGAACGCTCTCCGACATAGTTTTGTGTATCAAGACCGGAATGCATCTCGATATAGGCATTCACGGAATATTCTTTGTAAACGACACATTTCGGATTGCCTGTCGTACCGCTTGTATAGTAATAGCTTATATCACGGTCAAGGTCTGTAGGACCGTACGGAAGGGGAATATCTGTTCTCAGTTCTGCAACTTTCTTAAGTTCATCAAGTTTTATGAACTCAACGCCCTTTATCTTGTCAAGATTCATCAAACAATGCATGATCTGATCAATGTCAAAGACCTCCTGCATTTTTGAGGGCATTTCGGATGTATCCAAAAACATACCCTTTTTATTTTCGGGCAGGTAATCATCAAGGCTCATTACAATGACTTTTTCAACACTGCTGTTTTCGAGATGATCGACAAAATACGGCAGAAAAGCATCAAGAGTTACGATTATCTTTGAGTTTTTGTCTGACGTATACAAGTTGAAATCGCTTTTCAGAAACAGAAAATTAACATTGTTGCTTATGGCATTGATGAAATTACAGGCAAACAGGAGCATCAAATTCTCTATGCACACGGGCATACAAAGTGTAACGATGTCGCCGTCACTTACTCCGGCAAGTTTCAACGCTCTTGCATAGGCATCTCTCAGAGCGGGCAGTTCACGATATTTTATAGTTGTACCAAAATAATCAAAAGCATCACCGTCAAGATTGTCCTGATTGAAAGTCATGATGTTATCAAAAATATTCATGTTGTAAATTTCCAATCCGTTGATGACACGGTCAACTTTTGCCCACTTCGGAAATTTTCTTTTTATATCAGCGGTATTGATATTTGTGAGTTTGCTCATATTTTCCTTCCTTTCCCGTGAATGTATTTCCTTTGTTTTGATATATGATCCGATTATATTGTAATATATATTGAAAAATATTTCAAGTGAAATTTTCGTGGGGCAAGTTTTTTTTTATTTTGTGATCTGTTCAAGCTGGTAAATGATCTCACTGAAATATCGTGGATCAACTTCATCAAGAGGGATGGCTTTCTTATCATCAGCCTTGTCATATATGTAATTGCCATGTTCAACAGTGCCGGGACGATAAAATCTCAGATTTTCTATTGTGACATTATCTTCATAATAGCCCACAGAACATCCGCTGAAGGACAATTCTGCCGCAAATCCCGAAAGTTTTTCACTGCCGTTTGGGAGAACTTCACGAGAAGTCACATCTTCACGGTAAAAATCATAAAAGCCGCCTGCATCTTGTACAGAACCCTTATACCAACCTGATTTTTCGGTTCTGCCGACAAGACTCAATGCACTCATGGAATGTCCTTTGAAACGTGTTAGATCAAGCTGACCTTTTTCATCATCATTGATATAGAATACAGGTCTTTCTATCTGTAAAAAGGGCTGTTTTATCTCATAGTCATCGAGCTGTTCTTTCCATAAAGAAATAGTTTCTTCATCGAGTTCTATCGGATGTACAAGACCGATACTGCAATTTTCGGGCAATTCGTATTCATCGCCATAGGCATTATTGAAAGTACCGTCCTCCATATACCTGAAAGTCACGGTTTTATCGTTATCATATACCGCCCATACAAGACTTTCCGCAAAGCTGTGCATGACGGGATTTTTGACAAATAAATTTTCCCAGTCTGTTTTATTCCATTTTCTGCCGGAGATAAGGGCATTTTCTAATCTTATCGTCTGCATGGAAACAACATTTTTCAGGAGTTTTTTAAGCTGCTTATATTCTTCATAAGCGGTTGTTGCTTTTGTTTCATCATCACGTTTTGCAGGAGAGGGGAGTGTTTTAAGTATTTTGCCGTTTTCGTCTGTCACTTCCAAAGTCTGTGCTGAATTTAGATATACAATAAATTTCCTTGTACCGTAATCAAAAATACGTTTTCTTTCGCTGTCAAAATCAAGGTCGGGTATGATCCTGTCACCGAGTTCTTCGGCAGTGATACCGAGAATTTTTGCAGCATTTTCCATAGCTTCCGATGCAGCTTTTTTTACTTGTCTGTGTTTGAATTTATGTGCCATGTGATTTACAGACATCAATGCAAAAGAACTTCCGTTCAAAGCCATAGCCTTTGCGGTTTCTGCGGCAATAGCCCCTCTTGAATTATCGCACCATGTCTTGATACATTTAAGCATTTCATCAATGAGTTTGTTTCCGCCGTATGCTGCCGCAAAATACATGATTTGTTTTCTTTTGATGTCTGCACCGTCTGAAAACCATTTTATGTATACCGTATATGCAAATTCTTCCAATTCTTCTTTCACAAGTTCATTTGCAAGTCTGTCTGCATCTTTTGAGCGTTCAGGAGAGGAAAAAACGGTATATGAAAGTATTATCGCCTGCATATAGCTGTCATCTGCCGGAGAGCCGTCTTTTTTATGAACTTGCGGCATGGGGGAGAGCCACTGTATTTTTTTAACTCTGCCGCCCTTGTGCATACTTTTGATATAGTTCTCTACAGAAAATATTTCCTCTTTACTTTGAGATTTTTCAGAAATATTGAGTATCTCGCTTATCCTGTCGGCAATTTTAGCACTTTTTTCGGTATCGGCGGCTTTTTGAAGAATATCCTTGTAATTTTCCGCTCCCCAGTTATTCAGAATTTCAACAGCGGTTTCACGATAGACCTGTTTTTTGTTATTGAGAAGTTCTGCAATATCGCTTTCCAATTCCTTGTGCATGGTGACGGAATCAATAATTTCCTTACGAACTTCCTTTGAACTGTCACCGCACATTTTAAGGAGAATTTTCTTATGATCACCTGTGGATAAGTCTGATTTACCGAGATAAACGGCATAAAGTTTTCTTGCATAGATGTTTTGTATGTCGGAAAGGTGTTCATATTCTTCATCAAGTTCGGGCAAAAAAGAAAGCATTTTTTCGACATATATGTCAAAGAATCGTTGTTTTTCACAGCTTTCAAAGTAAGATAAACCATTGTAAGCATCTTGATACAAATCAAATCTGTCATTCAAAGGTATTTTTTCTCTGACAAGGAAATCAATAAATTCTTTTAATTCCACGAACGGTTTTTCATCATCGAAACGGGAACGAGTTATGAGCCTTGATAAGTATTGGCTTATATTGGAATGTTCCTGTATTGTTTTGAAAGCAATATATCTGTCAAGGTATTTCGGGAGATGACTTAACGACTTTGTGATACAGCGTATATGATAATCTGTAAAAGGCTTGTGCTTTGCAATTATAACATCACGTTTTTGTATTATCACGGATATGTCTTTCTCTCCACGAAGATATTGACCTATTTCTTCAATATAACCGCCTGCATTTTCTTCCGCCTGAGTGAAAAATTCAGCCATATCATTATATCTGTCGGGACTTAAACGCTTTGCGGCTGAGGGATTTTCTCTTTCGAGAATGTCAAACATATAGTCATAAAAAATATAGTAACAGTCAGGTACAAAACCGCTTGCATTGACACCCGAAACCCTTTCGGGACTTTTCATTACTGCAAAATATTCATCGGGAAAATTCACCGCTTCATAAGCAAGCATTTCGGGAGCATTTTTATCGAATGGTTTAAAAACACCATAGTTACCGGGTTCTCCGTAAATATAAAAGTCAAATCCATGAGTTTTGTGAACGGCAAGAACTGTTGATTTTATCATTGTATCAATGTCAATATAGTTTTTCAAGAGATCAAACAGATAGGGGATATTTTCTTTGAAATACTTTTCTGGGACATTCGACACAATTCCCGTTAAAAATTCTTCATGTCTGCCTTTGATATTCTGACGGATAAAATTCTCTATATCAATGCTGTAATTTTTCGCCATGTACAGCATGGACATATATGCTTCATATTCACTTTCATCACACATATTGAATTTCTTTGATGAATTTAAAAGAGTGCTTGTCATATCTGAAATTTCTTCGGGTGAGAATACACAGCCTTTATCCGTTTCGGCAAATGCAAGGGCAAGGGCAAACATTTTTTCCGTATATCTGAATTTACCTGTTTCATAGATGAAACGGGGATCTTTTTCGGCTATTTCAAGCTGATCAAATTCATTATAGAATAACAAACCGAAATAAAATGAACCGTGATCAACATAGTTTGCATAGAGTTTTGCCTTTGTCTGATAGTCGTTTTCGCATACAAGGGAAAAAGCATGATAACAAGGATTTTTTTCATCAATATCAAAACTGAATTCAAAGTCAAAATATTTGTATACCATGTCTTCTGTTTCATTGATAGCGTCCATGAAAAGAATATACCGATCACTATATGTATAGTCATTCTGCTGACGTAAAAAATCAATTATTTTTTCCGTTTTGTCAAAACCTTTCCAGTTATCTATCGGAAAATGCCTCTCGCCTTCAAGGATACTGAGGTCGATGTCTTTGGAAAAGTCAAAAAACTGTTCAGCCTTTTTTATCCACGGCAGTTCAAGATTTATGGCCTTTAAAAGACTTAAAATATCATTTGTAAAAGAATTACTGTTTTCTTTCAAAATGTCCATAAAAACGCTCCTTTCATATGATTTTATTATACATGTCAGGAACGTGAATTTCAAGAGAATATTATTTTTCGATGTACAAGAAACGGTGATGATATTTTTATCACTATTGCCGCCACTACTGCCAATACAAGAAAAAACTTTGATTTGCGTGAATTTTCCATAAATTTACACTCTCCTTTAAAGTGATTTTTGGCTTGAAAAAATCTGCCCGATACGATATAATTTGTAATGACAAAAATTAAGGCGGTATCGTGAATGAGAAAGTTGTTGAAATATATTTTTATCACAGTCATGCTTGTATGTATATTTTGCTTATGCGGAATTACGGCAAGTGCAAAATCAAAATGTGATGTTAAACATCTCATGGAGATGTTTCCGAATGAGAAATACTGGAACCATGTCGGTTCTTACGAAAATAATCCTGACGGCTGGACAGATACACCATGTCCGCATATTTTAATAGATTCGGGTTTGGGATATGATTATTATATCGGACCGGGGTGGTGCAATGAATTTGGCGGTGATGTGCAGTGCATAGGATTTGTCAACAGGTTGATATATGAGGCTTACGGCATGGAAAATTATCTCTCATGGGAACAAAAAAATAATCTTGAAAATGTAAAACCCGGTGATGTGATAAGATTTATGTATGATATGCACTCTGTTTTGGTAACGTCTGTTGACGGTGATGTGATAACCTACGGCGAGTGTAACGGCGATTTAAAGGATTGTAAAATAAAATGGAATGTCAAAAAAAACAAAGATGAGATATATGAATCTTTCACGGTATTGTATTCTGCTCCGAGTATGCTTACAGTGCCGTTTGCAAACGGTTCGGGCATAAGTGACGATACCATTGAACAGGGAGAGTATATTACTTTCAAAGCATACGGTGAGGGCGGTAACGAAAAATATACATACAAAATAGCCTTACGCAAGCCGAATGAACAGAAATACACGGTCATACAGGATTTCAGCGAAAACACCATTTACAATTACAGAGCATTTGATTTAGGTGAATACAGCGTGAAAGTAAGCGTAAAGGACAGCAATGGTGAAACTAAAACAAAAACCTTGTCATTCACCGTCACAGAGCCTGTTATAGATTATGACGGATTGATTTATTTTTTAAAGTCACCATTGTTTGTATTTGCGATTTTTGTATTGTCATTTAAAGCGTGGCTGAATATGATTTTATAAGCCGTTTACACCTATCAAAAAGAATATTACACAAAATATCATGTACGGTATGAATATAGCAAGCCTTATTTTCAGATTTTTTATTTTGAATATAAGGCTTGTTCCTGTTGCAAGCATGGCAACGGGAAACCAAAAAGGCAAAGTTATTGCCAAGAAAAAATAAATGTCTTGTATGAAATTGGGATAAGCCAATATTTTTCACCTCATATATCCATTACAAATTGTTAATTGTCAGTTCCCTTTTGAAATTCAAGAATGTCGCCGGGCTGGCAGTCGAGGGCGGCACATAATTTTGTAAGGGTGGATATTTTGATAGCTTTTGCCTTGCCGTTTTTGAGGACAGAGAGGTTTGCAAGAGTAATGCCGACTTTTTCGGAAAGTTCCGTTACACTCATCTTTCTCTTGGCAAGCATGACATCTATGTTTATGATAATTCTGTCTTCCATTGATATTCTCCTTTTCAGATGGTCAGGTCATTTTCTTCTTTAAGTTGGGCGGCTTTGAGAATGAGATGTGAAAGCACCGCCGCCGCAACTGCTATTGAAACTCCTATGAAAACGATAACCAGAGCTGCAAGCACGACTGACGGGTGATTAAAGCCTATCACAAGATAAATTATATTTCCGATAAAGAAAAATATACTGTCACCTGCCGCAAGCATGGAAATGTATTTCATGCAGACGGCATTTTCT
The DNA here is from genome assembly GCA_902800005.1 of uncultured Ruminococcus sp. Lineage (GTDB taxonomy): Bacteria > Bacillota > Clostridia > Oscillospirales > Acutalibacteraceae > UBA1213. Next base: position 16,814 of record CADCCP010000017.1, read on the forward strand.
TTTGAGAAAGAATTGTCTTTGCCGATATTTGCAGAGATTTTCCAAGCAAGGTACAGCACGATATAGCATGGTATAGCCGTAAGCCATAAAAAAACTACCCATAAATAATATGCGTCATTGTATTCGGGATAATGTGATACAAGGTCATTTCCGAGTGCAGGCACGACAACTCCGTAAAATGCAAGTCCTATAAATCCCATACCGATAATGATAGCTTTGAGCCAGTTTGACAAAGATTTCTGTTTCATAGAAACTCCCCCGATAAATTTATTTTACTGTATTATACACCGTGAAAACAAATTTGTCAATAAAAATTTATCGTATTACGATAAATATTTTCTGTAAAATAAAAATAAGTGTCCGCAAATTCACGGACACTTATTTTTTTAGCTGAGTTGTCAATAATTTTATTTAGCTTTCAAAACGGTTTCAACATCAATTTCAAAACGCTCGCTGACACAGTTGGGGGTAAATTCCATTGTATAGTTTTCATTTTCGCCGTTTGTGTAATGTACGGTAATATCTACGGAGATATTTTTGATTTGTTCGGAATAATAACTGCACATTTTATTCATAATATCCTGATGTTTTTCACCGTCTTTGAACTGAACAAAGTCATCGAAATTTTCAATGTTTTCGAGATATTCCTGAACTTCACTGACCGTGAATGAGGGAGAATTGGTCGGTGTCAGTGCTATATCAGCGATATTTCCTATAACAGGCAGTTCTTCTTCATCATCTTCTTCCGGAGAAACTTCTCCTATGTTGACGGATATTATATCAGCACCGTATTTTTCGTACAATTCCGCAACGGGATTATTTCCCTCTTTTACCAAAGATTGAAAAGCGGAAACATTATCAAGACTTTTAATATAATTCTGTGCTTCTTCAACAAGTCTGTCTCTTTCGCTGTCGGGGTGGCTGTCGTCTACCTCGATAAGTACGGAAACCTCCTTTTTTTCAGACGTTTCTTCAATTTCACTTTTTTCGGGATATGTTGCCAAATCGTCAAGTCTTTGAAGTTCCTTATATGAAACTGTAAAGGAGTTTTCATCTTCGGACGATTTATACAAGTTTTTATTTGTTATAAAATTTGCACCGCTTATTGTAAATGTCACGGAGTCTATTCCGTCCCCCCTGCACGTTACGGGAAAACTCATAATCGGATATATTGCTCCCTCATATTTTCCGTTATCTTTTTTAGCGATAGATAAAGTTTCCATTCCCATACGCTGTGTACCGTCCTCGCATACAGACAAATGTACATTGTTGTTTTCGGTTATTTCCGCCGCATTGACGATAAGGGAAAATGAATTTTTCACGTTTGTTTCGGTCTGTGACGGTGCGGAATTATCATGTATAACGGGTTTTTGACTGTTCATATTTGAGATAACGGCAACACCCGTTACAACCAATACGCAAGCTGCCGCAGCGGAAATAAATTTGATTATCTTTGACTTTTTAGGCATAACGATAACTTCCTTTCTGTTTTTGTCGGCTTGGAGAGCCGCTTTTACGGCATTTTCAACGGCTGACTGAGGTGCTTTTATTTCGTTCAATTTTTCGGTGTATTCATTTTTTATCATGTAATTATTCCTCCTCTGTCAGAATTTTTTTAAGTTTTTTTCTTGCCCTCTGCAAGTCGGAGCTTACGGTATTGAGTTTTTTACCGAGAGTGTCGGCAATTTCCTGTAAAGTGAAGTTTTCATAGTAATATAAATATATGACCGTCCTGTAATTTTCGGGCAGCCGCAAAACTTCCTCAAATACATTATTTTCCTGTTGTGAGGGCGTGTTTATGTAATCATCAAGGGATTCTGTTTGGGTACGTTTTTTATGTCTGTAAAGGTCATGGCACTTGTTGACAGTCACTCTTATGAGCCATTTTTTCAGATATTCCCTGTCATCAAGGGGAGCATTTTTTGTCACGAGGGCAATACTGACTTCCTGCAAAATATCTTCTGCATCATGGTGACTGCCTGTATGTTGGTAGGCTATCCTGTAAATCATGTCCGCATTTTCACGGACAGCACTCTCTATCAATGCAGAGCGTTCATTTTCGTCGACGAGTTTTTTCAAGTGAAAACCTCCTTTCACTTATATAACGATCGGAAATATATATTTCGTGCAGGTTGGAAAAATTTTTTTATTATGATGTTTTCAGCGAAAAAAAAAAATAAACTCCGTTTCAAATTTTCCTGAACGGAGTTTATTTCTGTCATAGGCTTTGGGATTTTTTTCACGTCTTGTCACGGGATTTATCATACCCCAAGTATTTCTTTTTGTCTTATTGAGTTCTTTCTGTCTTTTCTTTGAGAGCTTCTCAAAAGGTACAAATTTCTCCATCTGTAACACCTCTTTAAAATATATTTTCAGAGATATTATAAAGGTTATCGTATCATTTGTCAAGATGCGAATAAAGAGAATGTCAGGGAATAAAAAAACGTCTGCAAGCGTTTTTTTTATAACAGCTTGCAGACTGATTTTTTTTAATTGCCGATCATTTTCCGAGGAATGCCGCACCGATGATACCTGCATCGTTTCCGAGCTGGCATACACAAACTTGTGTCTGCTGAGAATTATGCTTGGTGTAGCGTTCAGCCTCGATGATCTTCATAAGGGGCTTGATAAGGTTGTCGCCCTGAGCGGCAACGCCGCCGCCTATGCAGAGTATCTCAGGCTGGAAGATATTTATAATGTTGACGAGTCCGCAGCCGAGATAATTTATATATTCCTCAACGATAGCCTTAGCGACTTCGCAGCCCTGTTCCATAGCATCAAAAGCAGTCTTGCCGTTGATCTTGGAGATGTCACCGCCGACCATTTTATAAAGTATAGAGTCAGAGTTGAAAGGATTGATAACAGCCTCTTTGGTCATGTTGATAAGACCTGTTGCAGAGGAATATGCTTCCCAACAGCCTTTTCTGCCGCAGGAACACTGTCTGCCGCCGTACTGGATAACGGTGTGACCGAGTTCTGCACCTGCAAAGTTTGAGCCGCTGTAGATCATGCCGTCAATGATGATACCACCGCCGACACCTGTACCGAGGGTGATGACTACTGCATCATTGGCTTCTTTAGCTGCACCGACTTTGAATTCACCGTAGGCAGCGGCATTTGCATCATTTTCAACATAAACGTCAACGCCCAGTCTTTCTTTCATCATGTCAACGATATGCCAGTTGTGATAGCCGAAGTTGTTGGCAAACTCAATGATTCCGGTTTCGCCGTTTACAGCACCGGGAGCACCTATTCCGACAAAGCTTATATCATTTTTTGTCAGACCTGCACTTTCGAGAGCCTTGAGAGCGACTGCTGCCATATCGTCACAAAGCTCCGCTTCGGGACGGGGAACATTTGTCTTACAGCTCGCTTTGACAAGTATCTTGCCGTCCTCGTCAACAACGCCTGCGACTATATTTGTACCGCCTAAATCAATGCCGAGATAATACATATGTAAATCCTCCTGTTTAAAAATATCATTACCTGTATTATAACATAATGCACAAAATTTTTAAAGTAAAATATTAAATTCTCAAAAATTCATCACTTTAGACAATTGAAAAGATGGTTTAATAGTGATTTTGACAAAAATCTTATTGATAATGAAATTTTTGTTCATTTGTGGTACTTGCCGTGTGAATTTATCTGGAAAGCACGATATATTTGTTCGCACAACATGACTCTTGCAAGCTGGTGAGGAAACGTCATTTCAGACATGGAAAGGCGTATATCAGAGAGATTTTTGACTTCATCGGAAAGTCCCCATGAACCGCCTATGATAAATGCAACAGAGCTTGCACCGCTGAGGGCTATATCGGAAAGTTCTCTTGCAAGCTTTTCAGAGCTTCTTTGCCTGCCCTCTATGCACATGGAGATGACTTTTGCATTTTTTGGTATTTTTGAAATAATACGTTGTCCTTCTTTGTCAAGGGTGATTTGTATTTGGGAAGGGGAGGGGGTATCGGGAAGTTTTTCCTCGTCCACTTCGATTATTGAGAAATGGCAGAAGCCTTTCAGACGTTTTGCATACTCGTTGCAGGCATCTGTCCAAAACTTTTCTTTAAGTTTTCCGACACATATTATACTTACGTTCAGCATGATTTCATTCCTTTTTTGTCTTATCGTCATTAAGATAGTCATATCCCGGTACATAACTTCGGTGAGATCCGGTTTTAGGCTGATTTTTTTGTTGTTTACGTCGGCGTACAGCCTTGTCTGCAACGTCCCATATCGGAATGGCTATAAGTATCGCTCCTACTGCGAGAAATATTATTGTCTGGAAAGGCTCGGCGGTCTCATAATCAGCTTCATTGTCATTTTAGTATATGAATAAAGTTTGTTTTTGTCCCTCATGGTACATATGAGCCCGTATTGTGCCGAACCGATATAATAGCAGTTGCCGTCACTTCCGCTGAAAAGCGGGCATAATTTTGTCATTTTTTACCTCCCGATAAAAAATGGAAACCCTGTTCAAAACAGCGTTTCCATTTTATTTCAAGCTCTCTGTACGACCGTGTCGTCAGTGTATACGACTCTGATGTCTGCTCCGAGTGAAGCAAATTTCTCAACAACATCTTCATATCCTCTTTCGATATGGTCGGTATCTTCAATATAAGTTGTACCCTGTGCAGACAAGCCTGCCACTATCATTGCTGCTCCTGCACGGAGGTCTGTTGCTTTTACAGGAGCACCTTTAAGAGTGTCCACACCCTGTATAACTGCCACTTTACCATCGACAGATACATCTGCACCCATTCTTTTGAGTTCATCTATATATTTGAAACGATTATCCCAAACACCTTCTGTAACGATACTTGTACCGTCTGCCACGGAGAGAAGTACGGCGATCTGGGGCTGCATATCTGTAGGGAAGCCCGGATGCGGCATTGTTTTGACGTTGCACCTGTGAAGTCTGCCCTCACTGCATACTCTGATGCAGTCATCATACTCTTCCACCTGAACGCCCATTTCACGCAGTTTAGCAGTGATGGATTCAAGATGTTTTGTTATCACGTTTTTGAGAGTCACGTCTCCCTGAGTGGCAGCAGCGGCAGCCATGTATGTACCTGCCTCTATCTGATCGGGGATAATGGTGTAAGTTGTGCCGTTGAGATGTTTCACTCCGTTTATTTTTATAACATCAGTGCCTGCTCCTCTGACATCGGCTCCCATCGAGTTGAGGAAGTTGGCAAGGTCTACAACATGAGGTTCTCTTGCGGCGTTTTCAATGATAGTTTTACCTTCAGCCTTGACTGCGGCAAGCATGGTGTTGATAGTAGCACCCACCGAAACAACATCAAGATAAACATGACCGCCTTTGAGACCGTTTGATTTGAGTTTGATCATGCCGCCTGAAACGCTGTTTTCCGCACCGAGTACACTGAAGCCTTTCAGGTGTTGATCGATAGGTCTTACACCGAAATCGCAGCCGCCGGGAAGTGCAACTTCCGCTTCGGAGAATTTTCCGAGCAATGCCCCAAGAAGATAGCAGGAAGCTCTCATTTTCCTGATAGCATCATAATTGGCAAAGGAACTGTTGATGCGTCGGGGATCGATCTCAAGAGTGCTTTTGTCTATTCTTCTGACAGCAGCACCCATCTGATGCAGAATGTTCACCAACAGGTTCACATCCATGATATTCGGTATATTTTCAATACGGCATACACCGTCAGAAAGTATGATCGCAGGTATGATAGCCACAGCAGCATTTTTTGCACCGCTTATACAGACACTTCCATGAAGTCTGTTGCCGCCGTTGATAACTATTTTTTTCAAGCCACACCACTCCTCAATTTAAAAAAATATATATTTTCAGGCTATGTCCGCTTTCACGGACAGACAACAAGATTTTGAAGTTTCAACACATTTCGGTTGAATGTTGAATCAAATATTTTTTGTTGAAGATATACCAAATCGAAGCATAAAATTCATGCAAAAAACTAATCCCATTAAGAGAAATGATAATATAAAATTGCATGAATGTCAAGACACAAAACATTTTTGTAATATAATTGTTACAAAAAAATGAACAATCCCCGATAAATCGACAAAATTATTGTGTAAACTGCCTTGAAACGATACAGGGAGTTTTGTCAGATTGAACATATCAGAAACTGTAAAACTCAAATAAAGCTCTATAAGTCTCATAAACGTCGAGTTTTGAGACGATTTCAAACGGAGCGTGCATTGAAAGTACAGGTACACCCAGATCGACTACATCTGCATTGAGGTTTGCAACGAATTTTGCGATAGTACCGCCGCCGCCGCCGTCAACTTTGCCGAGTTCACCCGTCTGCCAGAGGACGTTTTTATCATCAAGTATCTTTCTTATTTTTGCCATATATTCTGCCGAAGCGTCGGAAGTGCTGTATTTACCGCCGCTGCCGGTGTATTTTGTGATGACCGCACCGCAGTTGATATAACAAGAATTGTTTGCCTCGAATGCAGAGGAGTATGTCGGATCGAAAGCAGCATTAACGTCTGCCGAAAGGCAAATACTCTTTCTCATAACGTGACGGAGTTCCATACCGTCAGCTTTTGCGAGGTCGGCTATGAAATCTGCCATATATGTTGACTTCATGCCTGTATTGCCGTCACTTCCTATTTCTTCACGGTCTGTAAGGACTGTTATAACGGTGCTTTCAGGTTCTTTAACGTCAAGTGCCGCCATGAGTGCAGGGTATGCACATACTTTATCATCATGTCCGTAGCTGCCTATCATGCTCCTGTCAAAGCCCACATCTTTTGCATTCATGGCAGGTACCATTGTCAGATCTGCCGAGAGGAAGTCTTCCTCAACTATGCCGTACTTTTCAAAGAGAATGTTAAGCACGTTCAGCTTGACATTTTCACTTTCCTTATCGCTGTTGAAGGGACGGCTTCCCACAAGCACGTTAAGATGTTCACCGTTGAAAGCCTTTGTCATGACCTGTGACATCTGCTCAACGGCAAGGTGGGGGAGAAGGTCTGTTACGACAAAACACGGATCATTTTCATCTTCACCGATATTAACATCAATAACATTTCCGTCTTTGAGTGCCACAACGCCGTGCAGAGCAAGCGGAACTGTTGTCCACTGATATTTTTTGATACCGCCGTAGTAGTGTGTTTTGAAAAGTGCAAGATCGTTGCTTTCATAAAGCGGATTGGGCTTCAGATCAAGTCTCGGAGAATCTATGTGGGCGATACCCAGACGTACACCGTTTTTTGTACCGTTTTTGCCGATGACTGCAAGCATCAATGCCATATTTCTGTTATTGACATAGACCTTGTCACCTGCATGATAGGTTTTTGTGAAGTCATATTCGGTGAAGCCGTTATCTTCTGCCAGTTTCACAGAGTATCTTACGGCATCACGTTCTGTTTTTGCATTATCAAGAAATATCTTGTAGCCTTCGCAAAATCCATCAGCCTTTGCGACTTCATCAGCATTTACCTTTGACATACCGTTTTTTCTGTTCAAGAACAGCTTTCTTTAAGCTGTTCTGCCTGAGATTTTTCCTTTTCCATTAAAACCATTTCCTCTCTTAACTGAAATATAATTTTTTATAGATACTCTTGTTTTGAGCAACAAGTTTTCTGTAGTTGTCTGTTTCGGGGAACGGCACGACTTTAAGATGCTTTCCGTCATCGGAGTATTCGGGGTTTTTCAGCCATTCGTCCACATTTCCCAAGCCTCCGTTATAGGCACACAGCATTGTATCTTCCACTTCATACATATCTGAAAGGATCGACAGCAACTGTACACCGTAATCTATGCATAAAGCAGGATCACGCAGGTCTTCAAAAACATAGTTGTTGTCTTCTCTATAATATGTCTGAAGCCATTCAAACGTGCTTGGCATGAACTGCATAAGCCCCAATGCACCCGCTCCCGACACTGCATCGGGATCAAAATTGCTTTCGGTCTTGATAATGCCGTATATCAGAGCCTTGTCAACACCGTATTTTTTGGCGGCGGCACTGATCTCTTTTTCATATTTGAGCGGATAGTCGCTGTATGTATATTCATGACTGATGTGTTTCAAGCCGTATGCAATGCCTATCATGCCGAAAAATACGATTGCGAGTATTACTGCTGCTGTGATCTGTTTTTTCATTCTGTCATCACCTTTTTCATGATTTCTTCAAACTGTCTTTCAACATCTTCCAAAGAGCGTGAGCCGTCTATTATATGATCGCAGTTTGCCCTGAAAAAATCCTCTCCAAACTGTGCATTTATACGCATGAGAGCCTCTTTTTCGGAAATCCCGTCACGGAAAAGTATCCTTTGCAGTCTCACATCAACGGGTGCAGTGACTGCAATTATACTGTCACATATCCTGTCACCTCCGCTTTCGAAAAGCTGGGGGGCATCAAACAGGATAACATCATTTTCTTTGGCATATATATCAATATATTCCCTAACCCTTGCAATTATGGCAGGGTGAGTGATACTGTTCAAAATAGTTGTATTCTCTTTTGAGGAGAAAGCCCTTTGTGCAAGCAGCTTTCTGTTCAGACTGCCGTCATCTTTTATTATATCACTTCCAAAAACTTCTGCAAGCCTTTTCACACATTCCGAACCGCTTTTCATCACCTCTCTTGCAACTTTGTCTGCATCGATGACTTTATATCCCATTTTTTTGGCAAATTCGGATACGGTGCTTTTACCTGCTCCCGTCTGACCTGTCAGACCTATGAATTTTGTTTTCAAATCTCTATCACCTCGAAGCCTGCTGCACGGATAATTCTGTTGTATACGGCAAGTCCCATGCCGTCTGTTTTCGGGCAGTGTGCATAGACTGTCAAAAAGCCCTGTTCATCTGCATTTCTGAGAGAAGAAAACAGTTTATGCGACTGCATTTCATAGTCATCAGCATGACCGATGGGAATACACGGTACTTCCAATCGGTCAATGTCCTCATCATAGCATAATGCTGCAATGCCGTTTGCCTTACGGGAATTGACGTATTCAATGAAGCTGTCATCGCTGCCTTCAAGCAAAATGATATGTGCTTTCGGAGCATAGTGTTTATACTTCATACCGGGACTTGCAGCTTTCTGACCTGATTTAAGAGGATTTAAAACAGCGTCATCTATCACGACTTCACCGATAGCTTCCCTCAACTGTTCGACAGTAATGCCGCCCGGTCTTAACAATCTCGGAATATCCGTTGCAAGCGTTATTACGGTAGACTCCACGCCGACTTCACATTCACCGCCGTCTATAACGGCATTTATCCTGCCTTTCATGTCGTCAAGGACATGACGGGCATTCGTGGGACTCGGACTTCCCGACAGATTTGCAGATGGGGCGGCAAGCGGCATTGATTTAGATATTAAAGCCTGTGCAATTTTATTTGACGGGAATCTGACTGCAACGGTGTCAAGTCCTGCACTGACTTCATCGGGGATAATATCCGATTTCGGCAATATTATCGTCAAAGGACCTGCCCAGAATTTTTCGGCTAAAATTTTTGCTTTTTCGGGGAATTCCCGTACAAGCATATATATCTGTGAAATATCGGAGATATGCACGATAAGGGGATTATCCATCGGTCTGCCTTTGGCTTTGAATATTTTTGCAACGGCTTTTCCGTCAAGTGCATTTGCCGCAAGCCCGTAGACCGTTTCGGTCGGCATGGCGACAAGTCCGCCGTTTTTAATGATTTCCGCCGCCTTGTCTATCTCGTTTTCACCTAAAACAAGCGTTTTCAAAAAACTCCACTCTCCACACTCTCAATAGTTTTTATGTTCATGTTTAAAACCGTCTTCATCGGGTTCTTTTTTATAAAGATCGATTTTTTTCTTTACATAGAAATTGCCCTCTTCATTAACGCCGCTTTCATAGAAATCAACTTTTTGGAAATTCTCGTCAACTTTCCTTTCGGGCAGGTTTTCAATAAAATCTTTTTTAACACTCTCGTCGGTGTACCAATCCATTTCAACGGGAAGATCATCTTTTGTGATGAGGTCAAGTTCGATCTTGCCCATTCTTGCGGCATAGCTGAGACCTATTTTTTTGAAAGGCTTCCAAAATGCCCATACCGATGCACCAAGCATGATAAATGCTCCTACTATCGTTGCGATTATATATTTGGCACTCGATTCCGTTTCGTAAAGTGCTATATCTATCTCATATTTCAATATAACATCATCTACATTACGGCTCATACCTTTTTTATAAAGCGAATCACCGGATATTATTGTCAGATTTATGACTGACATATCTGCCTCGATAAGCGTATTTACTCTGCCTTTATATACAAGACTTTCTCTTGCACCGCTTAGCATGGAACACATTGCATTGTCACATGAACTGCCCGATAATGTCCTCATAATAACTGCATGGTCATTGCTTACTCTTACAAGATAATAACCCATTTCTTCATTTTTGCCTGAAAAATTCAGAATAATATCATCTTTTTTTATTTCTGCCGCAATTTCCGCTCCCTGATGCAGACCGACATACTGTTCCGGTTGTATCATATTTACTTCTGTATGGTTTTCTGAGATCATCCTTGATGCTGCCGCCAACTGTACTATTATAAACGGCAGACACATAATTCCTATCCCTATTTTCAATTTGTCCCAAAGTGTCAGAATAAATTTTTTACTGTCAAGCATGGTTCTATTCCGTTACTAAAAACTTATAAAAAGTTATAAAAACAACTTTTATGTTTCATTCCTTGTTCAATGTGCTTGCTTTCGGAAATTATCCTAATACATTTGGTGTAGCACTCCGCGTAAATTCCCCACTAACGTATGGGTACATATTAACGACATTTGTTTTAGCTATGCCGTCAATTCATAGTATCTCATCAGATTGACACTTGCCTGATAATCTCTGTCAACAGTGTTTCCGCAACAAATACATTTTTTGCTTGATGGATAATATCGGTCTGCCGTTACAAACTCAATATTGTTCCATTGGCATTTATACTGTATCTGCCTGTAAAACTCATAGAAACACTGTTCCTGTACAGCTTTAGCAAGATGTTTATTCTTCATCATGCCCTTAACATTCAAGTCTTCCATAACAATAAACTTTGGCTGTCGGTTTACTATTTCAGAAGTTGCCTTATGAATGTGGTCATGACGAATATTGGTCAATCGGTGATTAACTTTTAAAAGTTGTTTTTCACTTTTTATAATATTGCGTGTTTTACAGTAACATACTCCTTTC
>CADCCP010000018.1 GCA_902800005.1 uncultured Ruminococcus sp.
CGTGTAAATGCCGTCAAGGGCTTTGCAGAGAAGAAGGGCGGCTATGACAAGTTGCCTGATGAGGCTCTTGCCGCTCTCCAGAAACTCGTTGACGAACTTTCATAAAAATGTGCAATGTGCAATGTTCAATGTGCAATGCAATGTATAATTCATAATTAGAATAATTCACGGCACACAGGCTTTTTTAGAGGTCTGTGTGCCGTTTTTGTTTTAGGGGATTGTTTCAAGAGTATTTGTACGGTAGTCAATTTGAAATTTCTTTCCGTCATACTCAAAAATACTGCTTTTGCCTGTATAAGAGTATGTATTTTTAGTTGGTGGCTCGGTCTTTTCAAAAGAGATACCGTCATCGTTGAAAGTGACGGCAAGTCCGTAAGTGGTATCATCAATATACAATCCACGTCTTTCAATGAGGAGTGTAGAGATATTGCCATTCCAGACGATTTCTCCGATATTGTTGGTTACATCTGTGGGGATATAGTCAAAAATATATTTCTTGGAATAGTAATCACCACTTTGAATGTCGGCAGAAATGGCAACAAGTTCGGAATTTCCCAAAAATCCTCTCATAATTGAAAATCCTGTTTGATAGATAGACTTACAGATTATTTTATAGGAATTGCCGATTTTTTTAATATCCTCTATTCTTGTCACGCCCAAAGTGTTTATTGTGATTTGTGAGATATGAGAGAAATTATCGGACATATCGAATGTATCTATTTTGGGCTTGTCATAGTAGTTTGTAGAACTTTGCGTATGGAATGTCAAAGTGTCCTTGTCAACATACATATCTTGAATATCACCGTAGAAAGCCCTTTTTTGAAGAATTTCCGTATTATTCAAGTCCATGACGGAAACGGCATTATAAAAAACTCTTTCGGGTGCAGGCACACATACCGTCAGAGGTGAAAATATATAACTTGTCATCGGATATAAAAGCGGTGTCAAAAGCTCCGTTTTGAATATATCGGTGTTCAAGTACGGGATTTTCGGGATTGTCGAGGGAATATATATTGACAGCGGTTTGAGAATTTCCACCGGCAAGTATGAGTTTATTCTGATATACAAAAATAGTCGGGTAGTCGTGAAAGGGTTCTAACTCAACGGTATTAACAAGTTTGCCTTCTTTGAGGTTGAAAATCTGTAAAAATTCATAGTAAGTTCTGTTGCCATCGTGTCTGCCGAAACGGTAGCGGTATTCATTGTACATAACGCTTCCCGTATCAACACCCGAAACGTTAGCGGAGAGGGATTTTGTACCCATCAGTTCATTTTCGTGATTTTCATTTTCCCCGAGATATGCAAGCAGTTCATTAAGGGAGCTGTATTTGGAGAAATTTTCGCCAGTAGAAATATTTATGTTGGTATAGTTTGTGTGGACAAAAAGGGATATTCCGCCAACAACAAGAATAATAGCAGCCGCTTTGAATATTCTGTGAGTTTTCTTTTTAACGGGCAAGTCGGCGGCTTGTATGTATTTGTCATCGGCAAGCTCCATTTTTTCAAGCAAGTCTGTTCCTCTCATATGTCATACCCCTCTTTCACGAGAAATTCTTTCATTTTGTTTCGTATGCGGAATAAAGTAGTTTTGACCTTGCTTTCCGAAATTGAAAAGCGTTTTGAAATGTCTTTGACGGTGTCCATGTAGAAGTATCTCCTTAAAAAGATATTTCTTTTCTGTTCATCGAGGGAGCCGAGAAATGTATTGATAGCATTTTTCAGGGTGATTTCGTCAATTCTGTCGTTTATGTCATCTTTTGGTGAGGGAATGCACTGTTCGAGTTCGTTGCCGAGTTCGGCAATAAATGCCGTGCGTTTCAGGGCATTTTGTTCTTTACACCTGTTTAAAGAAATGTGACGGATAATTCTTGCAAGGAATGCAAAAAGATAATTTCGTGGTTCATGGGGCGGGATAGAGTTCCATGCCTGCAAGTATGTATCATTTTCGCATTCTTCGGCAGTTGAGATATTTTGCACAATGTTCGTGGAAACGGATCTCAATTTAGAGCCGTATTTTTGAGAAGTCTGATTTATGGCAGTTTCATCTCTTTGCAGGTATAATTCTACTATTTGTTCATCATTCATACAGAAAAACCTCCTTTCACTTATACAAGCAGATTTTTTGTGTGTCAGGTTACAATATTCTACCATATTTTTTGAAAATAAAAAATATTTTCTTGAAAGTGATATTGAAATTTTTCGTGATATGTTTATAATTGGAGTAGGGGGAATTCTGATGAAATATTTAAAGCAGTTTTGCATAATAATAGCCATATCGTTTACGGGTGAGATATTGAACAGGCTTATACCCCTGCCGATACCGGCGAGCATTTACGGGATAGTGATATTGTTTACACTGCTTTGCACTAAGGTGATCAAAGTCAGTGATGTCAGGGAAGTGAGTAAATTTCTGATAGAGATAATGCCGATAATGTTCGTACCGCCTGCGGCAGGATTGCTTGAAACGTGGGGGATAGTACAGACAGGATTATGGCAGTATCTCTTGTTGACGGTCATTTCAACAGTGGTCGTCATGGCGGTATCCGGACTTGTCACACAGCTTGTTATAAAAATCGGTGGAAAGAGAGATAACAAAAATGAGTGAATTTTTTCAGAGTTCTGTTTTTTTCGGAACGATGCTGACATTGTTTGCTTACGGTGTGGGACTGCTCTGCAAAAATAAATTGAAATTGGCGGTATTCAATCCTATACTTATAGCGATAGTGATAGTTATAGGTGTACTTCTGGTATTCAAGGTGGACTATCCTACATACGCACAGGGAGCAAAATTTATAAGCAGTATGATAACACCGTCAACGATATGTTTGGCAGTACCGCTGTATGAAAGATTGAGTGTTCTTAAAAAGAATTATAAGGCGATAATTGCGGGGATAACGTCGGGAGTGCTGACGAGTTTGTTGAATGTATGGGTATTTGCCCTTGTATTCGGATTCAGCCATGCGGAATATGTGACGTTTCTGCCCAAGTCGATAACAACGGCGATAGGTATGGGACTTTCCGAAGAACTTGGCGGTTACGGTGCAATAACTGCGGCTGTGATAATCATAACGGGCATACTTGGTAATATGATGGCGGAATTTGTATGCAGGATATGCAGGATAACAGAGCCTGTTGCCAAGGGAATTGCAATAGGTACATCATCTCATGCGATGGGTACTGTAAAGGCTATGGAGATGGGCGAAACTGAGGGAGCAGTCAGCAGTCTTTCAATAGTGGTGGCAGGTTTACTTACGGTTGTCGGTGCAGGAGCGTTTGCACAGTTTATATAAATTTGTTGACAAAATATGGAGAAAATTTTATAATAAAGAGAGTTGAATATCATGACAGTATCGTTATGTATCATAGCACGGAATGAGGAAAAAGTGATAAGCAGACTTCTGGAGGAAGTTAAAAATCAGACCTATCCGAAAGACAAAACGGAAATAGTCTTGATAGACAGCGGTTCGTCTGACGGAACAAGGGGCATATTCGAGAAATTTGCCGGAGCAAATAAGAGGGAATATATCAACATTCAGATAGGTGACAATACAAACGGTAATCAGGCATCGGGCTGGAATGAGGCTATCAAAAGGGCTGTCGGTGATGTGATTATAAGAGTTGATGCTCATGCCGAGATACCCGAAAATTTCATTGAAAAGAATGTTGAACTTATAGAGAGCGGAGAATACGTTTGCGGTGGTGCAAGACCGAGTAAAATAGATGAGCCTACTGCTTTTAAAGAAATGCTGTTTTTAGCGGAAAGTTCAATGTTCGGAAGTTCCATAGCAGGTTACAGACGTAAAAGTGAGGGCAAAAAATATGTATCGTCACTGTTTCACGGTGCTTACAGGAGAGAGGTCTTTGCAAAGGTCGGAGGGTTCAATAAAGACTTGGGCAGGACTGAGGACAATGAACTGCATTACAGGATAAGGCAGGCAGGATATAAAATTTGTCAGGGCAGTGAGATAATATCATATCAGCATATCAGAAATACACTTAGCGGTATGATAAAACAGAAATTCGGTAACGGTAAATGGATAGGTCTTACATTGGGAGTATGCTATCAGTGTTTATCATCATTCCATTTTGTACCGTTCATGTTCGTGCTGTTTCTGATATGCAGCGGTGCAGTATTCATCGCAGGAGATATGTTGGGCTTGGCGGTCATGAAACTGCCGTTTATCATTCTTATATCGGCGTATGCATTGGCAGACCTTTTGATGACGGCACTTGCCGTCATCACTGCAAAGAAAAAACATATTATACAGATATTACTGCCGATAGTATTTTTCATACTGCATATATCATATGGAGTCGGAACGCTTGTGGGACTTATATGTATGCCGTTTTGGAAGATGACACTTGACGGCTCTGCAAAGACAGACATAGAAGAAGTAAAGAGATGTGTCGTTGAGAACACAAAAAACAAGGGGGAGCAAGATGGAACAGCAGATAATGATAACGGGTGATGACAGTAAAGGTTTTTTTGCGAGAATATGGGATTGTATAGCACAGATACCGAGAGAACACAGGGGCTTTGGTAAACAGATATTCATGTTGGCAAAAAATGACCTTATCAAAACATATAAAGGTGCGATCATAGGACCGTTTTGGGCTATAATGAAACCGCTGTTTCAGTTGTTCGTGTACTGGTTCGCATTTACGATAGGCATGAATGGAGAGCCGAGAGGACCTATATATGATAAAATACCGTATTTTGTATTCGTAATGGCAGGTTTTTTGCCGTGGTGCTTTATGAGTGACTGCGTGTCGAGAGGTTCAAAATGTATCAGAGATAACAGGCAGTTCGTAAATAAAATATCCTTTCCTGTGTCGGCGATAACCACTTATACTACACTTTCCAAATTTTATATACACATTTTTTTGTTTGTGGCGGCGTATGTGTATATGCTGATCGCAGGTATGTTTCCGACCGATAAAGGCTGGACATTTACACCTAATGTCTATCACTTGCAGATATTGGGTTATGCGGCGGCAATGTTTGTATTCTATTGGGCTTTAACATGGTCACTTGCTCCAATGAGTGCATTCAGCAAGGATTTCGAGAGCTTTATTGCAACGATTATGTCCGGCTTGTTCTGGGTGTCGGGCGTATGCTTTGATTCTTACAACATCAATAACACGATAATTAAAAAAATGCTGATTTTCAATCCCATGACGTACTTCTGCAACGGCTACAGAAAAGCATTGATCTATAATCAGTGGTTTTTTGAGGGATATTATCATCCCGATTATGAAAATATCATATTTGCGATAGAATTTGCATTGGTGTTGATACTTGGTATAATCAATTATAATCGTTTAAGAAAAAGACTTCCTGACGTATTGTAATTGAGAGTGGAGTTGTTTGTGTAATATCGGAGATATGATATGAAAGAAACTTTTTTTCAGAAACTGCAAAGAGTGAAAATAGGCGATATAGGACATATATTTTTATTTTTGCTGGCGTTGCCCGTATCACTTGTATACAGGCTTTTCAGAAAAGACTTGTGGCTTGTATGCGATAATAAAAATGAAGCAAGAGATAACGGTTATTGGTTATATAAATATGTGCGTGAGAAGTATCCCGAACAGGATATTGTCTATGCGATAAACAAAAAATCAAAGGATTTTGAGCGTGTGAGGGACTTGGGAAAAACAGTTCATTATGGCAGTCTGAAACACTGGATATTGTACTTGACGGCAAAGAAAAATATCAGTTCTCAGAAGGGCGGTAAGCCTAATGCAGCGGTATGTTATTTTCTTGAAGTGAAGAAGATATTGAAGAATACAAGGATATTTTTACAGCATGGAGTTATAAAGGATGATATGCCTTGGCTGTATTATGAAGAAACCATGATGAAAATGTTTGTATGCAGTACATACAGGGAATGGAAATTTGTGTCCGAAACTTATCACTATCCCGACGGGTATGTGAAAGAGTTGGGGCTATGCAGATTTGACGGTCTGCATGATTTCAAGGTAAAGCCGAAACAAATCTTATTGATGCCTACATGGAGAAGCTGGATAGCCACTCCGACAAGTGCCTCCTACGAGATAGAGGACGTTTCAAGATTTGAGAATACCGAGTATTTCAAGGCATGGAGTGAATTTTTACAGAGTGAAAGATTAAGTGAGATCCTTGAAAAGAACGATTTGCAGATGATATTTTATCCCCACAGGGATATGCAGATATTTCTTGATAAGTTCAATATAAAAAGTAAAAGGATGATAACAGCGAAATTCCCCGAATATGACGTTCAGACACTTTTGAAAGAGAGTGCATATTTGATAACGGATTTTTCAAGTATAGCTATGGACTTTGCCTATATGAAAAAAAGATTGATGTATTATCAGTTTGACTATGAGGATTTCAGGAAAGGTCAGTATGGCGAGGGCTATTTCAGTTATGAAAAAGACGGTTTCGGAAAAGTATGTTATACACTTGAAACGGCTTTGAATGAGATAGAACGGGCTGTTAATGAAGATTTCAGAAATGAAGATATATATTTGAAAAGGCATGATGCATTTTTTGATTTGTATGATAAAAATAATTGCGAAAGGAATTATCGTGCAATAAAGGAGCTGAGGTGAGTGGAAAAGATAGATTTTGTGATAGCATGGGTAGACGGAAATGATGAAAAGTGGCTTTCGGAGAAGGCAAAATACTCACCGTCAAAGATGGCGGACAGTGCTACGCCTGTTCGTTTCAGGGATTGGGACAATTTACAATACTGGTTCAGAGGTGTTGAAAAATATGCTTCATGGGTGAATAAGATACATTTTATCACATGGGGACATCTTCCTGAATGGCTTGATACAAGCAACCCGAAATTGCATATAGTAAATCACAAAGATTATATCCCCGAAAAATATCTTCCTACATTCAGTTCTCATGCGATAGAGCTGAATATGCACAGGATAGAGGGGCTTTCGGAACATTTCGTTTACTTCAATGATGATATGTTTATCACAAGAGAAGTCAGTGAAACGGATTTTTTCAAAAAAGGCAAGCCTTGTGATACATTCGGCTTGAACTGCATTTACTTCGGTCACGACAGTGCGGGACATTTCAACGGCTCAAATATGGAGATAATCAACACGGAATTTAAAGACCAAAAAAAAGCCATTATGAAAAGGGATTTTTCAAAATGGTTCAGTATGAAGAACGGTTTTAGAAAAGTCGTGAAAACCATGTTTTTAGTGCCGTGGGAGTGGTTTCCGGGATTTCACTACGATCATTTGCCGTCAGGATTTTGTAAATCCACGTTGGAAGAAGTCTGGGCGAAATATCACGATATTCTTGATAAGACCTGCATGGATAAGTTCAGGAAAGAGTATCATGTCAATCAGTGGCTTTTCAAGTATTGGCAATTCTGCAAGGGAAATTATGAAGTGCGTTCCGACAAGTTCGGGGAGTGCTTTCACATAGAGGAGAAAAATTTCAATGACTTGTGCAGGGCTATCGAAACTCAGAAATATCAGATGATATGTATCAACGATACCCCACGAACTATCAACTTTGAGGACAAAAAACAGAAAGTCAATGAATGTTTTGAAAAGATACTGCCCGATAAATCAAAATTTGAAAAATAATTGCACATTGTACATTGAACATTGTAAATTGTAAATAGGAGTGTTGAATCATGGGAAAGTTTATATGGCTGATAGGCGAAAATCTCAGTAAAACGGCGGATAATAACGGATATTATTTTTGGCGTGGTGCTGTTAAGAAAAAGGACGATATAGACAAGTATCTTGTGTTGGAGAAGAATCCCGAAAATGTGGAGTTGTATAAAAGTCTGCCCGAATACTGCAAGAAGTTTATCGTGTGGAGAGATACCCCCGAACATCTGAAACTGTATGTTGAGGCGGATATGTTTTTGGTTGCACAAAGTTACAGAGATGTCCGTCCCGAAAATGTTCTTGGAAAGAAATTGGATTTGTCAACGGAAAAACCTATAATTTATTTACAGCATGGTACACTTGGAATGAAAGTGCTTGATTATAACGGTAAGTCGTATAACAACAACTTTTTCAGATTTGTTTATTACAACAAGCTGGTAAAAGAGAGTTTTGAAGAAATGAATGATTTCAAGCCGTATCAGATGTATTACGGGGAGTATCAGCCGAGATATATTGAATTGGTAAGACGTTTCAAAGAGTATGAACCTGCCAATAAAAGGATCTTGTGGTTTTTGACATGGAGAGAGTATCTTGGAAACAATCTTTCAACAAAAATTCTCATGAAGAAAATAAAGGGCGTTATCACAAGTGAGGAATTGTTGGAGTATCTTGGCAGAACTAATACGGATTTAGTTTTGTGTGTTCATAAGTTTTTTGATGAGGAAAAAATAAAACTTCTTAAAGGCGATACATACAATCCGCATATAATATTTGAACACGCTTCTGAAGTTGATGTCATGGATGAATTGGTAAAATGTGATCTGCTTATCACTGACTATTCATCGGTAGGATTTGATGTAACGGTTCTTGGCAAGCCTGTTATCTTATTTCAGCCCGATATGGAGGACTATCTGAAAAAGAGAAAACTTTACTGCACAACAGAGGAATTGGACGAGTGCAATATCAAGAAGTCGAAAGACCTGATAAAAGCGTTGGTCAATGAAGAATACGGAATAAATCCGTTTTTCCGTTCAAGACTTCCCGAAAACATTGATTTTGACTACATTCTGTCGGGCAAGCATATCACAAAGATGTATAAGGATTTTGCAAAGATACAGCGTCACAAAATAACTTTCATAGGATATAATTTTTATGGCATAGGCGGAACGGTCTTTGCAACAAGGGCTTTGGCAGAGGCGTTTCTTGAAAAGGGTTACATGGTTCAGCTTCTTTCTTTAAAGAAAAATCAGAAGCCCAAACAAATGCCTTATGCACTGAACTTGAAACCGCTGTATGATGCCAACAGAAAAAGTCCTTTGAATCTGTATAAAAGGCATTTTTACAGGAATAAAAAACTGTTTTCATACTTGGTGTATGATAAGGATATAGTGAATTTGAAGCCTTATGCAGGTTACAGTCTGACAAAGTGGCTTGATGAGACCAACAGCGAAACAGTCATTTCAACAAGAGAGTCTTTGCATTTGTTCCTGAATGATGGCAAGTCGGATATGATAAAGAATAAAATATATTTCTTCCATTGTCCCGTTGAGATATTCAATGAGGTATTTCCGAATATCCTGCCCGAACTGAATAAATGTGACATAGACAAGGCTGTGTTTGTCACGGAAACCAACAGACAGAAATATATAGAGGAATTCGGATTCACGAATTATAAACAGCATATCGTATTGGGAAATTGTTTGGAGTCGTCAAGGTCTGTTGCAAGAGAAGATATAATGCCCGTTGAGGAAAAGGACGTTTACAGAGGTATATATTTGTTGCGTGTGAGTGCCGACAGAGAGCCTGATATAGATAATTTGATCGGTTACGGCTGTTATCTGAGGGATAACGATATAAGAAATATCGTGATAGATGTGTACGGTACAGGTGATTATGTAGAAACATTCCTTGACAGGCTTATTGATGAAGATTTGACGGATTATATCAAGTATAAAGGAAGTACGTCAAACGGTCCCGGCGAGATAAGAAAGCATGATGCAGTCGTAGATTTTTCACTCAATCACTCATTCGGAATGCCGTATATAGAGGGTATCATGAACGGCAAGATGGTTTACTGCATGGAAAATCAGGGTTCAAAGGAAGTTATGGCAAAGATACCCGAAGCGTATATACAGTCGTATGAGGACTTGACGAAGAAAATACAGAGTTTGCCTGAGATAACGGTCGAAAAATTGCAGGAATATTATGATATAATCGGTGAGAAGTATTCCCGTGAGGCTTTGGCAAATATGATGATAGAGTATATCAACAAGTAAAAAACAGAAAGTCCCTGTGATTTTACGGGGACTTTCTGTTTTTCAGCAATATAATTGCGATCAGATAAAGGGCAGTCAAAAGAAGCGTGAAGTTGTATTTTGATCGCAGCAGAACGAGAAATCCCATGAGGGCAAGGGGAATGAGTATCATAAATGAAATGATGTCAAGAATTTTCATGGAAGTGAAAGGAGAAAATTTTTTTGAAAGCAGAATGAAAAGAGCCTGTCCGCCGTCAAGGGAGTCTATCGGGAGAATATTGAATAAACCGAGAGTGAGATTTGTATTCAAAAATATCTCGATGCAGGTATTTGTGGTAAAGTATAAGATAAAGTATGATATTGTCGAAAGAAAAAAATTGACAGTGACACCTGCAAGTGTTATAATAAGTTCCGCATTGTCGGAGAGAGTGATTTTTTTACGGTCGATAATGGCTATATCAAAGAGAGTGAGTTTTATTTTTTGGGGATAAGAGCCGAAATGCCTCATTGCAAGCAGATGACCTGTTTCATGTGCAATAACGCTTGCAAAGCATATTATAACGGACATTGATGTGTCAAAAATGATGACGGCTGTCATGAGTGCCGCAAGAGGAAAACTGAGTTCAATGCATAGGTCACGAATTTTGAAAGTCATTGTTTTGTTTCCTCGAAAGAACGGCTTGTTTCAGTAATGGAAGTGTTGTCGGTGAAATGAACAGAGGAATCGGCTGTGTCGGTGAAGATAGGATTATTGAGATTTTCAAAGAACCATGTGCCGACAGCGGGATGAATATCACCGCCGATAACTTTGATGACCAATGCACCGATTATCGCAGTAAGGCATATTACAAGCTGTATGACAGTTAAAAGCTGTGATCGGATAAAAGACGGTTTTTTCACAAAAAATCCCCCCTGCACAGATATATGCAGAGGGATATGTGAAAATCACGCATTCCAGTATTTTCTGTCAAGACTTCTGTATTGTATGGCTTCAAAGATGTGATTTTGATGAATGACATCGGAATCATCGAGATCGGCAATGGTACGGGAAACTTTCAGTATCTTATCATAGGCACGTCCCGAAAGTCCGAGTACATCAAAGGCTTTTTGCAAAGCGGCTTTTGCACTGTCGTCCATAGGACACATCTCTGAAAGCAGGGCAGGTGTGATCCTTGCATTGCATTTTATACCCGTATTTTTGAAGCGTTCATTTTGTATATGCCGTACACGGTCAACACGTTTTTTTATTTCGGCAGATGTTTCGGATTTTACTTTTGAGGAAAGTTCCTTGAACTCCACAGGCGGTACTTCAATATGCAGGTCTATCCTGTCAAGTAGAGGTCCGGAGATTTTGGAGAGATAGGAAGAAACCATTTTCTTTGTGCAGGTACAGGCTTTTGTCGGATGTCCGAAATAACCGCACGGACACGGGTTCATGGCAGCGATAAGCATTATCGAACACGGATATGTAAGTGTTGCATTGACACGGGAAATGGTGATACTGCCGTCTTCAAGGGGCTGGCGGAGAACTTCCATGACGTTCTTGCTAAATTCGGGGAGTTCGTCAAGGAAAAGTACACCGTTATGTGCAAGAGAAATCTCACCGGGACGTGGTATAGTACCGCCGCCTGACAGACCGGCATAAGATACGGTATGATGAGGACTTCTGAAAGGACGTACACTTATCAAAGGGGAATCCTTTTGGAGAGTGCCGGCAACGGAATGGATTTTTGTAGTTTCTATCATTTCATCAAAAGTCATGTCGGGGAGAATTGTAGGAACACGTTTTGCAAGCATACTTTTGCCTGAACCGGGGCTGCCTATCAAAAGAATGTTGTGACCGCCGCAGGCGGCTATCTCAAGGGCTCGTTTGGCGGCAAACTGCCCTTTGACATCGGAAAAGTCAATGGAATATTCGGGCAGGGAGATTTTATCGGCTTGTGCAGGCTTTGCAGGAGAAATTGAAATTTGTCCGTTGAGGAAGGCGACAGCCTGCTGTATATTTTCAATTGGAATGATGTCTATGCCCTCGACAACAGCACCTTCGGAAGCATTTTCTGCCGGAACAAGAAATTTTTTGATACCGCTTTGCTGAGCCTGAATGGTCATTGGCAAAACACCGTTGACGGCTCTGACATCGCCCGACAGCGAAATCTCGCCGATGAATGCACAGTCATCTATATTGTTTTTTATCATGTCTGTTGAAAACAGGATAGATATGAGAATAGGAAAATCATATATAGAACCGTATTTTTTTACATCGGCAGGTGCAAGATTGACAACTATTCTTTTTGTGGGAAATTCAAATCCGCCGTTGCGTATGGCGGAGCGTACACGGTCACGGGATTCCTTTATAGAAGCATCGGGCAGACCGCCTATATCAAAGGCGGGAATTCCTCTTGAAATATCGGTCTCAACGGTGACATCAAAGGAATTTATTCCGAAAAGTCCGATACTTTTTACTTGAACGACCATAATAATTCACATCCTTGAGAGAAAAAGTTGAACCGAAAATATTATAACGTATTTTGTGAAAAGATACAATAAGGTTTTTGGTAAAAATTACATAAAAATGTGTCAAAAAATTATACGGATAGGTTAAAATAGAAATTTTTTTGCAGAATCGATAAAATCTGATTGACTTATCAAAAAAAATAGTGTATGATATGTATTGCAAACGGTGGTGAGGATGTTCAATGCTTGAGATCAGACAAACAGAAGGACTGATCGACCTGTCCGACGGTGAATTGATAAGGCTTTTCAAAGAGGGAGATCAGAAGGCTTTTCAGCAGCTTGCATTAAGATATATGTTTGTGATAAAGAGGAAAGCCGGCGATTTTCAGAACATCGGTATCGATCCTGACGATCTGATACAAGAGGGCTTTTTGGGATTATATAGTGCCGTGAATACATATAGTGAGGCAGGCAAGGCATCTTTCAGAACCTATGCAAGTGTGTGTATCAGAAACAGAATGGTGTCTGCGGTGAGGTCTGCAAGCCGTGAGATATGTGCAGAGGAATTGACGGAAGATATACCGATAAAGTCTGAGGACGAGCCTGAAAATTCTTTCATCATAAAAGAAAATTTTGCAAGGCTGATGAAACGAATAGAAACAAGTCTTTCAAAGTCTGAAAAAAAGGTGCTGTCGCTGTATCTGGAGGGCAAGAGCTATGACGAGATAGCGGCAGAACTCAATAAAAGTCGAAAATTCTGTGACAATGCCATGCAGAGAGCAAGGAAAAAATTATCGATTAACAATTAGCAATTTTCAGTCAACGGCAGTTATTCAAGGGGATAAAGAAATGAAATATTTAAAAATATTTTTCATTGTCGTTTTGATAATTTGTGTTTTGATTGGCATTCAGTTTTTGTTTGTAGTTATCGTATTTACTAACGGCGATGTCAGTACAGACTTTCAAACTGATTATGGTGACACTTTTCGTATTTCTTATGACGGATTTATGGTCGAAACTTCGATTTCAGATAATAATTCCCGTTTTTATGTCGTTGTGAAAGGTAAGATCGAAAGCAGGGAAATTGTCGGATTAATAAATACCACTGATTTGAAAGTGTATGTTGTAAAAGATATTATTTTCTATGACGAGGGAAATGGTTTTGAGATTTTCGGCAGTGATACAAAAAATGAAAGAGTGATAAGTCTTGCAAGGGATAATCTGAGTTCAAAGAGATTTTACAGTATCATGCAGAAATCAAAATAGTTGTGCATTATGGATTGTACATTGTACATTGCACATTGCACATTGTACATTGCACATTGCACATTGCACATTGTAAATTGCACATTGCACATTGTACATTGCACATTGTACATTGTACATTGAATATATGCCCGTGTAGCTTATTTGTAGAGCGTTGAGGAAAGATCAAAGGTGGCGGTGCAAGTCCGCTCAGGGCAAAAAATATATAGATACCAAAGAGAGGTAAAACAAATGTACGAGGATAAGACACTTATCTGCAAAGAATGTGGCAATGAGTTTGTGTTCACAGCAGGCGAACAGGAATTTTATGCCGAAAAAGGCTTCGAGAACGAGCCCCAGAGATGCAAAGCTTGCCGTGATGCAAGAAAGTCCGCACGCAAACCCGAAAGAGAGATGTTCACAGCAGTCTGTGCATCATGCGGCAAAGAAGCAAAGGTACCTTTCAGACCCCGTGAAGACCGTCCTGTATATTGCAGTGAGTGCTTTGCAAAGATGAAGGAAGAGCAGGCATAAGTAATTCATAATGCATAATTCATAATGCATAATTATTGTGTGTCAACTCAGCACTTCGGAGAGTTATCTCTTCGGAGTGCTTTTTTTATTGAAAAATATGGATTTTTTTTGAAAAGTGTGGTATAATTGATACAGATTTTATGAATGGGGTGAATTTACATGAAAGGATTAAAGAAAGCAGTTGCATTAGGAATTGCACTGGCTGTTGTGTCGTGCGGAATAGCTGCTATGCCGGCTGTTTCGGGGACGGAAGTGAGTGCATATTACTACAATGATGAGGGAAAGCTGCACGCAGGAGATTTTGACTATGTTCTGACGGAAAGCGGAGAAGTTGAGATAGCAAGATATGTCGGACGCAGTTCAAGCGTTACGATACCGGCAAAAATTGATGGAAGGAAAGTTGTTTCTATCGGCAGAAATGCTTTTAAAGAAAAAAGAAATGTCACTTCCGTCACGATACCCGCAACGGTGGAAAGTATCGGTGTAAGTGCTTTTGACGAGTGTATATCTCTGACAAGTGTAAGGATACCCGGCAGTGTAAAAACGATAGGTGTGTGTGCATTTGAAAAGTGCGATTCTCTTAAAACTGTCAGAATGTGTGAGGGCGTTGAAACGATAGGTGCGTATGCTTTCTGGATATGCAGTAAACTTGAAAAAGTGACATTTCCGGCTTCTCTGAAAAATATTGATCAAAATGCGTTTGCAAGATGTGAAAAACTCAGGGAAGTTACTGTTAGCTGCAACGTGGGCAAGGGTGCTTTCAGTGAATGCAGCAGTTTGAAAAGTGTCAATGTCAAGGACGGCTGCACTTCCATCGGATACGGAGCATTTCAGGAATGTCGGTCGCTGGAGAGCGTGAGCCTTTCAGACAGTATTAAGACGATAGATGCTGCTTGTTTTCAATCATGTGAAATGCTTGACAATGTAAAACTGCCTGTCGATTTGAAAACGCTGAGTGCCGGTATATTCAAAGACTGCACTGATCTTAAAAATGTGACTGTCGGCAAAAAGATAGAAAAGATAGGTTCAAATGCTTTTTCGGGTACGGCTATAACATCTTTTACCGTGCCGAGCAGTGTTACATTGATAGACGAGGGTGCATTTAAGGAAACGAAAATAAAAAGTATGTATATCACGGATAATGTCAAATATATCAACGGATATGCTTTTGAGGACTGCAAGGAATTGACATTTGTAAGATTGCCTTCAGGTCTTGAAAAGATAGATGGCAATTTTTTTTCGGGGTGTGAGAGGCTTTCAACGGTTCAGATAGGGGCGAATGTATTACAGATAGGTAAGTATGCATTCAGGAACTGTACATCTTTAAAAAGGCTTGATCTGAGTAATTCTATTGAAGTGATAGATGACAGTGCATTTGACGGGTGCAAATGTACGCTTGGTGTTGAAGCGGGTTCTTATGCGGCAAAGTTTGCGGAAGATAAAAAAATGCCGTTTGTGGCACGTTTCGGCAATGCAACAACTTTGACAGGTGATGATATTATATTGGGAGAGATCGCTGTATTCAGATTTGATGCGGGCGGGGGTGCAGGCGGTTATAAGTATGCCGTTTCGTACAAGAAAACATCGGATAAAAATTACGTCACCTTACAGGGATATAAAGCAACGGACGGTTATATATTTGAGCCGAAAGCGAAGGGAACATATGATTTCTGCATATCCGTCAAAGATGCAAAGAACAATGTGAAGAAAAAATATTTCACCGTCACGGTAAGAGATCCTTTGCAGAATACATCAACTATTGACAAGACCACTGTCAATTCGGGAGATAAAGTGCATATCACGGGAAGTGCAACAGACGGACGTGGAAATGTGCAGTATGCTTTGCTGTGGGGGCATGAAAAAGGTTCATTGAACGTGGTAAGAGGTTATAGGAATAACAATGAGTTTGATTTCAGATTTTCAAATGAGGGCAAATACAGGCTTGTCGTCAGGGCTAAGGACGGTGACGGAACTGTTGCGGAAAAGACGTTCTATATAACAGTAAAGTATATTTTACCGAAAAATGTTTCAACTATCTCGGAATCCAAGATAAGATACGGCGAATCCGTAAAATTTGATTTTAAGGTCGAGGGCGGAAGTTCTCCCTACTATTACAGGATAACTTACAGGAAGAAAGGCGTGACGGAATGGACGGTTTTGCAGGATTACAGCAAAAGACCGGTTCAAACATTCAAGCCTGCAAGAGTTGGTGATTATGAAGTGGTCATAAAACTCAAAGACGGCAAGGGCAATACGGCAAGAAAATCATTTGATTTGAAAGTGACGGTATAAAGATTTAGTGAAGCTATTGAATAAGATGGTGTAAAAAAAACAGCAGAAAAATCTTATTGAACAGATTTTTCTGCTGTTTTTGTACAATATAGCTAATAATAAATTATTGATTATTAATTGAATTGGACTTGATATTTTGTCAAATTTATACTATAATAACATGGAGAAATTTTTTCAGGAACAGAGGGAGGAAATCCAATGAGTGACGGAACAAAAGGGCGTGAATGCCTTTCAAAGCTGTTTGATGACGGGATTTTTACAGAAATAGGTGCATTGGCAGACAATGCGGGTGCAGTTGCCGCACATGGCACGGTGAACGGTGTGGGCGTATATGCCTATGCACAGAGTTCGGACTGCGGTGGCGGTGCTATGTCAAAGGCACAGGCGGCTAAAATAAAAAAGCTGTATGACCTTGCACTCAAAACAGGTGAACCTGTTATAGCGGTGTATGATTCGACAGGCGGTAAGCTGTCTGAGGGCTTGGATATGCTTTCGGCATACGGCGATATATTGAAGTATTCAAATAATCTGTCGGGAGTTGTGCCGCAGATCTCCGTGATAGTCGGCAACTGCTTCGGTACTCAGGCATTGATAGCAGCTTGTGCAGATATAGTAATAATGACCGAAAATGCAAAATTCTCACTTGCAACGGACGGCGAAAAGTCATCTTGTGAAGAAAATGCCAAAAGCGGAAATGTACATATTGCCGTAAAGGATATTGATGAAGCTCTTGAAAAAGCAGGAATGCTTTTGGAGATGCTGCCGTCAAATAACTTGTCGGGAGCGTGTATTGCGTATGATGAGATAAATGGACAGGGTATTCCGACAAGTGATGATAAAGTGTCGGAAGTGATACTGAAAGTTGCCGACAGTGAAAGTGCTGTGGAACTGCAAAAAGATTTCGGAAAGGCAGTTTCAACGGTTCTTGCAACGGTCAACGGCGTGACAGTGGGATTTGTAGGTGCAGAGGGAGAAATTGACGGAAAATCAAGTGCAAAGGCAGCAAGGTTTACAAGATTTTGTGATGCATTCAGTATACCCGTTGTGACGTTTGTTAATGCGGAGAGATTCTGCTGTATAAAGTCGGCGGCAAAGCTGACATCTGCTTATGCAGAGGCTACGACTGCAAAGATCACTTTTGTGACGGGTACGGCATACGGTTCTGTATATATAGCATTGGCAGGAACAGGTGCAGCGGCAGATATGACATTTGCATGGGAAAATGCAAGCGTGTCTGCACTGACGGCAGAAGCTGAAACAATACTTATGCTTGGAGATGATTTCGGCGGCAGGCTTAAAAAGACAGATGACCCGAAAGCTGAAAGAGAGAGAGTTGTCAGCGAGTATGCAAAAGAGAATTTGACGGCTGCAAAGGCTGCTGAACAGGGTTATGTGGAAGATGTCATATCGCCTGAAAATACAAGGGATAAGTTGATGGCGGCACTTGATATGCTGAGCAACAAGAGGGTTTCGACCTTGCCGAAGAAGCATAATAATATTTATATATAAACGGAAAGGAAAGTAATTATGAAAAACTTGAGAATCACCGTGAACGGAACAGTATATGATGTACAGGTAGAGGAAGTGGACGGTACATCTGCACCTGCAACACCTGCTGCAAAGCCTGTAGCTGCACCTAAAGCAGCACCTGCACCCAAACCCGTTGTATCGGGCGGGGAGCCTGTGAAATCGCCTATGCCGGGTACTATCATCAGCGTGAATGTAACAGCAGGTCAGGCTGTCAAAAAAGGTGATGTGCTTGTTGTACTGGAAGCTATGAAGATGGAAAACGAGATCAAAGCTGCCAAAGACGGGAAAGTTATAAATGTTGCAGTAAACAAGGGTGAATCCGTTGATACGGGAGCTGTTCTTGTAACTATCGGCTGAAAGGGGAATTTTTTGTAATGGCAAAGAAGATACAAATTACCGAAACAGTCCTCAGAGATGCCCATCAATCACTTATTGCTACAAGAATGCCGATAGAAGATATGATACCGATACTGCCTAAACTTGATGAAGTGGGATTTTACTCACTTGAGTGCTGGGGCGGTGCGACATTTGATGCTTGTATCAGGTTTCTGAATGAAGATCCTTGGGAAAGACTCAGGATCATAAGAAAGCATTGCCCGAAAACAAGATTGCAGATGCTTTTCAGGGGACAGAATATGCTTGGTTATCGTCACTATGCAGATGATGTTCTGGAATATTTCGTGCAGAGATCAGTTGCAAACGGAATAGATGTCATAAGGATATTTGATGCACTGAACGATATAAAGAATTTGCAGACGGCCATCAATGCTGCAAAGGCGGCTAAAAAAGAAAATCCCAATGTTGAAGCACAGGTCGCTATGAGTTACACAACGGGTCCTGTCTTTACAACACAGTATTATGTAGATTACGCAAAGAGGATAGAAGAAGCAGGTGCGGATTCTATCTGTATCAAAGATATGGCGGCACTGCTGACACCATATTATACAGAGGAACTTGTTAAAGCCATAAAAGCGGCTGTAAAGATACCTGTGCAGATACACACTCACTATACATCGGGACTTGCTTCGATGTGCCTGCTGAAAGGCATAGAGGCAGGTGCTGACAGGATAGACACAGCTATGTCACCGCTTGCAAACGGAACGTCTCATGCACCGACAGAATCAATGGTGGCAGCTTTGCAGGGCACTGAATATGATACAGGTATCGACTTGGTAAAGCTGGCGGAAATGAGAGAGTATTTTATGGGATTGAGAGAGAAATATATAAAAAGCGGTCTGCTTGATCCGAAAATGCTTGCGGCAGATGCTAAGGCACTTATTTATCAAGTACCCGGCGGAATGCTTTCCAATCTCCTCAAACAACTTAAAGATGCAGGTAAGAGTGATAAATTAACGGAAGTGCTTGAAGAGGTACCGAAAGTTAGAAAAGATGCAGGCTATCCTCCGCTTGTAACGCCTACTTCGCAGATAGTCGGTACACAGGCAGTATTCAATGTTATACTTGGTGAGAGATACAAAATGTGCAACGGACAGTTCAAAGACCTCGTTGCCGGCAAGTACGGCACAACTCCCGTACCTATCGATCCGGAGTTCAGAAAGAAGATAATAGGCGATCAGAAGCCCGTTGAATGCAGACCGGCTGATCTGTTGGAGCCTGAACTTGAAAAGCTGAGAGCCGAGATACCTCAGTGGATAGAACAGGAAGAAGATGTCTTGACTTATGCACAGTTCCCGGAAGTTGCCCCGAAGTTCTTCAAGGCAAGACGTGATAAAAAAATCGGCATAAATCCTGAAGCGGATATGAAAAATAAAATACATCCGGTATGATTGGAGTGTTTCTTTATGTATGACAGCTTTATTTTCGGCAGAGAGTATCGTGACCTCAAAGATTATATTTCAGATATATATAATGGTGATGTTAAAGATTATGATTTAGAGGAACTGTCAAATTACATACACGAGTTATATGAAAATGGTGAAATATCATCTTCACAGTATGACGATTTAATGAGTGAAATATGCAGGGATATTTTTAAGTATCGTGTTGTATTTTGCCTTGTTCGTTATGTGGATAATAGCGAGGAATACAATGTATGATGCACAGTTCAGGGAGTTTCAGGTGTTCGTGCTTGCGATAATGGTGATATGGTCACTTATATTTATTATGCTTGTTTATAAATTTATCAGCGCGAATAAGAAATTGAGAATACGCCGAAAGTGTATAAAAAATGCGGTAGACTGCGTTGACGGCAGAGTGACAGAGTTCAAAAAATACTATCCCGATAGGGCAGATGACAGGAAAAATTATTATCAGCTCAAAGTTGAATATACCGACAGCAAAGATGATAAAATAAAGACTGTTGAAAGTGAGTGGTATCTGAGAAATCCCGAAACATTCATTGATAACAAGGAATTTGAGATAAAAGTACATATAAGAAAAACTAAAAGACCGATAGTATCGGTTTACAGGCTTATCAGCAAAGAAACGGAACAAAAAGAAGCAGCAGAAGAAAAAACGGAGTGATAATTTATGCTAAAAGATAGAATAAAAGGTTGTTTGTACGGCGGAGCAGCAGGAGATGCACTGGGTTATGAAATAGAGTTCATGGATGAAGGGGCGATATTTTCGAAGTACGGCAGGGACGGTATACAAAGTTATGTTTGCGGCATAAACGGAAAGGCTTTAATATCGGATGACACACAGATGACACTTTTTACAGCAGCGGGACTCCTTGCATGGAAGGCACACGGCGGAGATCCTGTAAGAAGTTATGTCAGACAGGCATATATTGATTGGCTTATCACACAGATGTCCGACTATGATTGTCGGGATATGATAGAGGACTATGACAGAAAAATATCATGGCTGAGTGATGTTGAGGAGCTGTATTCACAGAGAGCTCCCGGAAATACCTGTATGAGTTCACTTATAGGGCTTGTCAAGTCACAGAAGCCTATAAATGACTATATCAAAGACAAGAGAAACGACAGCAAAGGGTGTGGCGGTATCATGCGTACCGCACCGATAGCACTGATGTTTGAGGATACAAAAGAGGCTGATTTTGAGGCGGCTCAGATGTCGGCAATAACTCATTGTCATTCTTTGGGATATATGCCGTCAGCGGTCATGGCACATATTATAAACAGACTTGTATTTTCACCAAACGGTCAGAGTCTTAAAGAAATAGTGCTTGAAGCGAAAAATACAGTTTCAGATATGTTCCGTAAAGACAGGAATATAAAGTATCTGGAAGATGTGATAAACAAGGCGGTAGAGCTTTCCGAAAATGATGAAGATGACTTGGAGAATATACACAAAATAGGCGGCGGCTGGGTGGCAGAGGAAACACTCGGTATTGCGTTGTATTGCTGCCTGAAGTATGAGAACGATTTTTCAAAGGCACTTATCGTTTCGGTCAATCACAGCGGTGACAGTGATTCGACAGGTGCTGTCACGGGAAATATATTGGGTGCATTGACGGGCTTTGATAAAATAGATAATAAATGGAAAGAAAGGCTTGAATTGTCAGAAGTCATAGATGACATCTCGAAAGATATTTGCAGGAGTTTTGAAGAAGATACAGTTTGGTGTCAAAAGTATTACAAAATGGCAAAATGACTTTCCATTTTGAAAAAATCATGATATAATAAACTTGAAATTTTTTTGTAAAGGAGAATCATAATGGCAATAAGAGTTGTAGTCATGCTGGCAATACTTCTGTTGTTTGCAGGGTTTATCGCCTTATGCTCGGTGGGATTTTCAAAGAAGAAAAAAGTGATGCAGGGCATAGGTGCTGCGGGTATCATAGCAAGTCTGCTTTTATTTGTGGGAGTACCGTTCAGCATATATACGGTCGATACGGGTGAAGTGGCAGTCGTGAAATTTCTCGGACAGGCTAACAATGTGAGATATGCAGGCACATATTTTGATTTCTGGATAACAAAGACCTATCAGAAGTATGATTCAAAGACACAGACTATATCTATCAAGACGGCAACTTATTCATCTGATGCACAGACGATGGATATACAGATGACAGTGCAGTATAAGATACTGTCGGATAAGGCAATAAAAATAGCTGAACAGTACGGTTCACTTGACGTTTTACAGGACAGGATAGAGTCTGTTGCGATAGAGAAGGCAAAAGCAACGCTCTCTGCACATAAGGCTATGGATATAATTGCTAACAGAGCGGCAATGTCACCGCTTGTCGAGGATTCCATCAAGAAGGCAATAGATGAAAAATTTTATGTTGACATACAGACGGTGGTAATGACGAATATCGACTTTTCGGAAGCGTTTGAAAATGCCGTTGAAGAAAAGATGATAGCAGAGCAGAATCAGCTCAAGGCAAATTACGAGAATGAAACTAAGATCGCAAAGGCAAAGGCTGATGCAGAAGCAAAGATCGTTGCGGCAGAGGCTGAGGCAAAGTCAAATGACTTGTTGGAAAAGTCGCTGACCGACAAGATACTCAGGCAGATGTATATTGAGAAGTGGGACGGCAAGCTCCCGAACACCGTTGCAGGTGATACGGGCAGTTCTCTCATGATACCAACCGAATAAAAGCAAAGCACTTGTAGATCGGTTTAAAGAGCGGATTTGCAGGTGCTTTTTAAAAGATATGACAAAAAGTTGTTAAAAGTTCTTTGATTTGAGTGTCGGTTGTGTTATAATAGGCAGGCAAAGGAATGGAAAGGGTGAAAAAATTGCAGAAAGAAACAGAAAAAAATAATGATATTATTGCAGGAAGAAATCCCGTCAGTGAAGCGGTGAGTTCGGGACGGGCGATAGATCACATACTTGTTGCAAAGGGAGAATTGAACGGTTCTGTAAAAGTGATAGTTGCGAAGGCAAAGGAAAGACAGATACCTATTAAGGAGGTAGACAGAAAGAAATTGGACTATATGTGCGGGGGAGCCGTACATCAGGGTATAGCGGCGATAGCGGCTGTCAAGGAGTATGCAAGTGTGGAGGATATATTCGAGCTTGCACAGAGCAGGAATGAAAAACCATTTATAATCGTGCTTGACGAGATAGAGGATCCGCATAATCTTGGTGCGATCATCAGAACAGCGGAGTGTGCAGGGGTACATGGGATAATTATTTCAAAGAGACGTGCCGCCGGCTTGAATTACACAGTCGGAAAAGCATCGGCAGGTGCATATGAATATATGCCTGTGGCAAGAGTGACGAATATACCGACAGTGCTTGACGAGCTGAAAGAAAGAGGCTGCTGGATATACGGGGCAGATATGGACGGTGCTGTATATGCAGAGAATGATCTGAAAGGGGCTTGTGCATTGGTGATAGGCTCTGAGGGAAGGGGCTTGGGCAGGCTCGTAAAAGAAAAATGTGATGTGATATTGTCACTGCCGATGTGCGGAAAGATCAATTCCCTGAATGCATCCGTTGCGGCAGGGATACTTATGTATGAGTTCACAAGGCAGAGACTTGGGATCAGGTCTGTAAACGGAGGTTGACGGAATGGCAGAGATCATGGAAAATCATGAGAATACAGAGGAAACAGGAGAGGTCTTGGAGACCGAAAAAGCCGGACCGGGTGAGCGTATCAAAAAGATGAAGCAGAAGCTGGAAAAGCTTGTAATGGCAATGAAGCAGCCTGATGAGGAAGAAATGGAGGAAGGCGGCTTTGAAAAGCTGTTTGAGGACAGGAAGCCGGAAAAGATGCCTGAAAAGGCAGATGAAGAATCATCCGATTATGTGATAAAGGATATATTTGCGGATGAAGACGGCAGTGATGAGGATATATTTAAAGATGAAGGCAAACAGGAACGCCCTGCAGAGCTTGTTGAAAAAGAAAAAGCAAAGCAGATATTCCAAAAATTGCCTGAGTATAATATTTTTGATGAAAGCATAAATGACAGTGTCGTGCATACGGACGAAGATGTGAAAGAGATCATAAAGAAAGTTGATACTGCATCGAAGCCCCCTGTCAAAGAGAAGAAAAAGGAAATGCCCAAGATCACTGAGATATACCCTGATAAAGTGAAAAACAGCGAAGAAAAGGATTTTACTGAGGGCAGTATGTTCCAGATGGTCTATCACAGTGAGGAAAAAGAGCCGTTTATCGTGATAGCAGGCAAGTTCGGAAGGACTCTCAGAGGAGAGTATGAAGCTGTCAGGAAGTTCCTTGAAAGCGAAAAGATCAAGCAGGATAAAAAAATAGTCGATCTGCCGAAAAAGCCGCCTGTTACGGAAAAGAAAGCTGTGCCTGCACAGAAAAAAACAGCAAATGCGGCAGTTATCATCAAAAAGATAGAACCTGTCATCGAAGAGGTGAAGGCAGAACCGGAAGTCAAAGAAGTAAAGAAGGAAAATAAACAAAAGAAACAGAACCGTAAATTAAAATTGAGTGACCTTGCGGAAATGATATATAAAGAGCCTGTATCGGGTGCTCAAACTGCCAAAGAACTTGATGACTATACGGCAGAAAAGGATGCAGAGGATGTAAAGACGGAAATAGAAAAGAATCTGCATACTATGCTTGTAAGGACATTTGTACTTTTCGTTACATCTGTGCTTTCGGTCATAGCTGCTGTTATAATGCAGTGTACACCGCTGTTTTCGGAGACAATGAGAACAGGATGGCTGTTTTACGGTATCATATCGTTTGCTCTGTTCACGATAGCGGCAGCAGTGTCAAGGCTGACGATCATCAACGGTATTATGCCTTTGAGACATTTCAAGGGTAATTCCGATACTGCAGCAGCCGTAACCTCACTTGCTGCGGGCATACAATCCGTGACGGCACTTTGTACGCCGCACGTTTTTACGAACGGTACATATCATATCTATGTTCCGATAGCAGTGATCGCCCTGTTCTGCAACAGTCTGGGCAAACTGCTGATAATTACAAGAACGCTTGATAATTTCAAGTTCCTGTCAAAGCAGGGACAGAAATATGCAGGCAAGATATATACGGATACCCGTAATGCCGAAAAGATGATCAGTGAATTTCCTGCAAGATCGGCTATCATCGCATATATGAAGCGGTCGAAGTTTATGAGCAATTTTCTGAGACTGTCATACGCCCCCGATCCGAGTGAGAAGCTCGCAGCAAAAATAACACCTGTTATAGCTGCCATATCCGTTGTAATGGGAATCCTCTACGGGATAATATCAATGGATGTTGCAGGAGGCGTGACTTCATGTGCTTTGACGGCGTGTGCAGGAATGCCGCTGATGTGTCTTGTGGTGCTGAATATCCCGATGCAAAGGATTTGCAGGAGTATTCTCGGACATGATGCTATGGTGTCGGGCTATGATGCGGTACAGCAGTTCTGCGACACGAATGCTATCATGACTGATGCTTCACAACTGTACCCCGAAGGAACCGTGACTATCAGGGGAATGAAGGTATTCCGCAGAGCTAAAATAGATGATGCACTTCAGGCAGGAGCAGCAGTCATGTATGCTGTCAACGGTACTATGTGTTATGCATTTGAAAGTATCGTACACTGTTCCAGAGAAAGTCTGCCAAAGGTGGACAGTGTCGTTTATGAAGATGAACAGGGACTTTTGGCATGGGTGAACAAACAGAGAGTTCTTATCGGCAACAGGACACTTTTGGAAACACATAATATCAAAGTGCCGAAAAAGGAGCTTGAAGAAAAATATACGAAAAACGGCGGAGAGATCGCTTATATATCTGTCAACGGAGAGCTTGTAGTGATGTTCATGCTGTCGTACAGGACGGACAGGAACATTGCAAAAAGTCTCGGAGAGCTTCAGGAAAACGGTGTGAGCTTTATAATAAGGACGATAGATCCTAATGTGACAAAGGAGAAGATCGCTGAAAAATTCGGACTTTTCCACAGATGTGTGACAGTTCTGCCGACAGGTCTGGGAACGGTATGCAGTGATGTCATGGATTCTGTTGATGAAAGTTCACGGGCATATCTTGTTACAGGCGGAAAGCTGACATCATTTGCGAGAGCCGTATCGGGATGTATCAAGATGAAAACGTCCTTTACCATAGCAAGACTTTTGCAGTGTGCAGGAATTATTTTCGGTATTTTAGTATGTTCTATGATCTCCTTCGTGTCGGGATTCCAGATGCTGGGAAGTCTTGAACTGCTGATATATATTACATTCTGGGCATTGTTCACTATCATAGCGGCACTCAGGAAAAACAGATAAAAAAGGAATGAGGAAAATGAAAGCAGCACCATCATTGTTGTCATGCGATTTTGCAAGAATGGGTGAGGAAGTGCAGAGAGTTGACAGGGCAGGAGCAGACTGGATACACCTTGATGTTATGGACGGGCATTTTGTGCCGAATCTGACGATAGGACCTGCCATCGTTTCGGCAGTCAGACCGTATACCAAACTGCCCTTTGACGTACATTTGATGATAGATCATCCGCTTGATTATATAGATGTATTTGCAGATGCGGGAGACATTCCACGTTGAAGCAAGATCCGATATAGATGAAACTATAAAGAAAATAAAGTCAAGAGGCTTGAAAGCTGGACTTGTGATAAAACCGAAAACGCCGGCGGAAGTTGTATATGATTATCTTGACAAGGTCTATATGATATTGGTGATGACGGTTGAACCGGGATTCGGCGGACAGTCTTTCATGGCAGATATGCTGCCGAAGGTCACGGCAATAAAACAGGAGTGTGCCAAAAGAGGTCTTGATGTGCTTGTAGAGGTCGATGGAGGTATATCCGAAAAAACAGCTCCTGCCGCTTTAAAGGCAGGTGTAGATGTATGCGTGTCCGGTACCGGCATTTTTAAGGCTAAAGATACCGCAGCGGCAATCTCTGCCATAAAGAGAGGATATTGACTTTATTGTCAGGTTTTAAAAGGCTGACATCGGGGACACTGTAAATAAGAAATCTGCATAAAAAGATAAAATTCTTTTTGTGCATTATTGGAAAATTATTTTCTTGTAAAAGTTGTCATATAGTGATAGAATGGATTTGCTGTGCAAATACGGTTTGTAGATAAAGAAAATTGTGCATTGTGCATTTGATTGTACATTGCAGGAAGGGAAGTGTGAAATTGGTCTTTTCGTCATTGTTTTTTCTGTATGTATTCATGGCAGTGGTGTTTTTGGCATACTATCTGAGAAAAGATGTCAAGTACAGGAATTTCGTGCTGATAGTGGCGTCGCTTGTATTTTACGCATGGGGTGAGCCGATATGGGTATTCATGCTGATATTCAGTGCAGCTATGAACTGGTTCATCGGTTTGAAGATAGGGCAATACAAGGATACACCAAAAGCAAAGATTTTTGTAGGTACGGCAATAGGTATTGATCTGCTTTTGCTGGTGATATTCAAGTACACGGGATTTTTGGTGGAGAATCTGAATGTTATTTTACCGATAGATATACCTGTGCCGCATATCGTCATGCCGATAGGAATAAGTTTCTTCACGTTTCAGGCAATTTCCTATATCATGGACTGCTACTGGGAAACGGTCAAGCCGCAGAAGCATTTTTATAAATTTCTGCTTTATCTGGCACTGTTCCCGCAGCTCGTTGCAGGACCTATCGTCAGATACAGTGTTATTGAGCAGGAGATAGACAAGAGAAGTCCTATGACAATTGATATAACTGAAGGTGCTATGAGGGCGATCATCGGTTTATCAAAGAAAGTTATTCTTGCAAACGGTCTTTATAACATCGTAAAAGAGTATTTCGGTGATTTCCTCAACGGAAGTCCTTATAATGACATATCGTCCATGTCATTCTTGGGAACATGGTTTGTTGTGATATGCTACTCATTGTATGTATATTTTGATTTCAGCGGATACTCAGATATAGCTATAGGCTTGGGAAGAATGTTCGGCTTCCACTTCAATGAGAACTTTAACTACCCGTTCATATGCAAGACTATCAGCGAATTCTGGCAGAGATGGCATATTTCATTGAGTTCGTTCTTCAGGGATTATCTGTTTTATATGCCAATTTTCGGCAAACAGAGAAAATATGCCAATTTATTTTTAGTATGGTTCTGTACGGGACTCTGGCATGGGGCTTCATGGAATTTTATTTTATGGGGCTTGTACTTCGGAGTGTTTATTTTCATAGAAACAAAAATAGGCAAGAAAAAGATGAAGAAGTGGAACAAGGTCGTAACGCATATTTACAGCAAGCTGATAATTGTTGTCGGATTCGGTATATTCTGCTTCTCGGATATGGCACAGCTCGGAAATTTCTTTGTGAATATAAGCGGAATGGGAATGCTGTTCAGGGGAAATGCCTTTGCAGACATTGCAACATGGAATTCACTGCTGAATAACCTGTTCCTGGTAATTTTTGCGATAGCAGTATCTATGCCGATATTGCAGAAAGTCAAGTATTTCTTTAACGAGTGGGGCAATAATACCGTTTACACGGTTGGAAAAGGATTGGCTACGCTCGGATGCTGTTATCTTTTGGTGATGTCAAGCATACTGCTTGTTGACAATACCAACAATCCATTCCTGTATTTCAGATTTTAAGCGGAGGTTGAATTATGGAAGAAAAGAAAAAAACACAGCAAAAAAGCAAGCTGTATATTTTCAACCGTGCAAAAAGACCGCTTGTGGCAGACTTTGTATGCTCGATATGTATAAGGATATTTATAGCAGTATTCGGAATCATTGCACTGTTTTTGATGCTGTTCCCGCATTCGACTGAATCTCAGATAGAAAAAAGAAAACTTGCGGAATTTCCGCAGTTTTCCCTGCAGTCGTATTTTTCGGGAGAGTTCACAAAAGGCGTATCGACGTTTTATGATGATACAGTGCCGTACCGTGACAGCTTCAAAACAGCAGGATATAACTTTAAGAGCATATTCGGTTTGCACACGGATGATGAAGTGAAAATAGTCGGTGCAAAGGAACTTGATAAGAAACCCAAGCCCGTTGAACCGTCCCAAAATCAGACAAGTCAGAAGCCTGCTGAAAGTTCTGTAAACGAAAATTCACAGGCAAGTGATGTTTCCAAAGTGGAATCACAGGTATCGGAAGAGGAGTCAAAGCCCGAAACAAGTCAAATGGGTGATGCGGAATATACCGTTGAAAATGGTATTATTGTTGTAAAGCACAACGGGCATTACAGAGCATTGGAGTTGTTCGGCGGCGGTACGGGCAATACCTATGTGGAAGCACTGAATAATTTCCATAAAGACTTGGGTGATGATGTCAAGATATATTCAATGATAGCACCGCTTGCAAGTGAGTATTACACGCCTGCAAATTATTCGGGCTTTACGGCAAGTCAGAAAGAAGTGTTTGACAGTATTGCCTCAAGGCTTGATGACGGTATCGTAAGTGTGGATATAGATACGGTTCTCGGTTATCACACGGCAGAGGATATATATTTCAGAACAGACCATCACTGGACACCTTTGGGAGCGTACTATGCGGCTCAGGAGTTTGCAAAGGCTGCCGGTCTTGATTTCAAGGATATTTCAACGTATAATAAGAATACTATAGAGGGCTTTGTCGGCACGATGTACGCATTCACACAGGATCCGAATATCAACAATGATCCGGAAGATTTCATCTATTACACGCCGTCAAATTTGGATGATTGTGTAACGGAGCATTATACAACGGATTTTACCGATATGAGTGAGTGGGATTTCTTCTGCGGAGTGGGCGATCCACAACACAATGCCTATCTGACATTCATGGGCGGAGATGAACAGGTAGTCAAAGTAAATACAAATGTCAAAAACGGTAAAAAACTTGCAGTTGTCAAGGACAGCTACGGAAATGCCGTTCCGGGATATTTGTTCGGCTCATATGAAGAAATATATGTGATAGATATGAGATATTTTGACTTAAATCTCGTGGATTTCATAAAGGAAAATGGTGTAACAGATCTGCTTTTCACAATGGTGACGTACTCGGCAGTAGGCGAAAATGCGGAAAAACTTGATATTCTCAGAACACAGTGAAAATTTGTAGAAAAAAAACAGTTTGTTAATAATTTGGTAACAATTAGGTGCTAAAATAACTTTATTTTCAGAGAGATAGGAGTGCTTTTTAATGAGCAAGAAGAGAAACAATACAACGGATGAAATACAGGAGAGCGTTGTTGAGGCAGCCGAGACAGCCGCTGAGACTGTTGAAGAAGTAAAAGAGGAAGTAAAAGAAACAGTTGCAGACGTTGTTGAGGAAGTCAAGGAAAAGGCAGCCGAAGCAGCGGAAGAAGTTAAAGAGACAGTGGAAGAGGTTGCAGAGGCAGTCGAGGAAAGTGCAGAGACCGCTGAAACGGAAGATACCGATGAAGCTGATGAAGAATACGATGATGAAGAATATGATGAATGTGACTTTGATGACATGGAGTGCAATGTGTCAAAGGCAAAGAAGATCGCAAAAGCTGTGGGTGCTGCGGCTCTTGCAGTAGGTGCAGTGGTCGTTGCAGCAAAGATCGCAAAGAAAAAGAAAAAATAATTTATGAGTTCAGAGCTGTCCGGGCAATAGTTCGGGCAGCTTTTTTTGTATGCCGTGTAAGTTATGTGTTAAAACGTGTAAGATGTTGCAAAATGTTGCAAAGGATTTTCAGCAGGAGTATAATTTAAGTGGACAGAAAGTGAGGTGCAGCAATGAAACTGAAGGTACTGCTTGATCCGAGTGACAGCATTTTTGAGGAGTTGGAAAGGCTGGGAATAAAAGTTGATGACAATTCGGAGTATATCCTGACAAAGAGAAATGTTAATTTGAATTACATACCTGCGAGGCGTGATGAACAGATATTTTATTTGCCTGTCAAGGAGATAATATATATAGAAAGTCTGAAACAGGAAGTTGTGATCCATGCTGCAGACGGTGAATACGGCACTCGTGACAGGCTCAAACAGCTTGAAAAAATGCTTGACAGTGATGAATTTCTCAGGATAAGCAATTCTATTATAGTATCGGTGTCGCATATCAGAAAGATAGAGGCACTGATGTCACAGAAATTTCTGTTGTATCTCACAGACGGAAATAAAGTTGATGTCACAAGGTCGTATTATTATATTTTTAAAGACAGATTCAATATATGAAAGGAGAAAAGGTATATGAAGAGTGCAGAAATTGTTGTATTGTGTATCGGTATCGGGATATTGCTGATAGCGTTGGTACTTCCGGCGGTGATAGCAGTGATATACAGAAGGTCATACAACAAACATGCTAATGCTCAGTTGATGAACAGCATGAATACATCAAAAAAGAAAAAAACATGGCTTCCCCCTTTGGGGGTGTTGTTGATATGTTATGGGGTAAGTTTTACTGTATTGTTCCCGATACTGTATGTTTTGTTTGGAATATTTTTGGTGATCGGTGAATTAGGAATGTCCTACAACAGTGTTTACACACATGAGGACTATTATCCCGGAGATGCCAACGGAAGTGCAAGATACGGCTACGTTCTTGAAGAACACGACAAGGGAAATTTCCATTATTATCTTTACACGAAAAAGAAAGAAAATACCGAAGATGGCAGTGACTATATTCTTATCGTGGACTATAAAGGGGATAAGGAGATAAAATCATATTTGCGTACAGCTTTGTTTTCGGAAGTGTCATCTGGCAGATATATTGAATCGTATACAGAAAGCGGATATAACTACGGTTCAAATCGTTATTATACGGAGATCAACACGGCTTATGAGCCTGTTGGAGATGAAGCGGTTCATACAAGAGTGATATACAAGCTCGAAATGCTGAGTAAAGATATTACCGATCCGAATAATGCGGGTTATGAAGATTATTGTGAAGACACATTTATATTGGAGATAGAAGAGTAAAGGAGATGTGGAAGATGGGCGGAGCAAATGTATTAGAGGGTGATCTTGCGTTTGTATTTATGGCTTACGCAATATCGTTGATCTTGACGATAGCGACAATGATACCGTATTATATAGAACTGTGGAAGTTGTACGAAAAGGCAGGCGAAAACGGTTGGAAATGCCTGATACCGTTTTATAATATGTATATACTGTATGAGATAGTGTACGGCAACGGCTGGAAAATGTTTTTTCTGTTTATACCCGTGTTCAATATCGTCGTGTCGATGGCAGTGATGTTCCGCTTGGCAGAGGTATTCGGAAAAAGNNNGAAGTATATATTCATGCTGGTGCTTGCATTCGATTCCTCGGAGTATGAAGGCTCTGTCGAAGATGTGTTCATATGAGTTTAAATGCGGCAACTGCCGCATTTATTTTTGTGAAAAATCTCTTGTAAAACGGGTTTTGACAGGTTATAATATTATTGAGGTGAGAGATATGGTTTTATTGATAGATGCGTGCGTGAGGGGAGAACATTCCCGTACAAGAGAATTGGCAAAGTGCTACCTGAGTGACAAGGAATATATGCGTGTTGCGGTGGCTGAGGAGGATCTAAAGCCGCTTGATAAAAGCCGTCTGGAGAAAAGGCAGAAACTTATTGAAAAAGGGGATTTTTCCGATGATATGTTCAAGTATGCCAAGCAGTTTGCACAGGCTGATGAAATAGTGATATCTGCACCTTACTGGGATCTGTCTTTTCCTGCATATCTCAAGATATATATAGAAAATATATGTGTAGTCGGACTGACATTCGATTATCTGAGTGACGGTACTTCCAAAACCCGCTGCAAAGCAAAAAAATTGACTTATATCACAACAGCGGGCGGAGTGATACCTGAAAGAAATTTCGGTTTTGACTATGTGAAGGCGGTTGCGGAAACATTCTTTGAGATA
Organism: uncultured Ruminococcus sp.; assembly: GCA_902800005.1. GTDB lineage: Bacteria > Bacillota > Clostridia > Oscillospirales > Acutalibacteraceae > UBA1213. The sequence continues at coordinate 32,592 of CADCCP010000018.1, forward strand.
AGTGAGTTTGAGTATATAAAAGCGGAAAAATTTGATATTTGTGGGGGAAGATAATAAGGCTATCATGGAAGACGCAAAAAATAAAATTTTTTTTAAAAAAATCGTGTAACAAAATAAATTCAAATGGTACTTGATAGTTGAAAGGAGGTTTTCAAAATGAAAACAAGAAAAATTTTATCAGTAATGGCAGCACTTGCATTGACAGCTTCATTGACAGGCTGTAATGTTCCGAATTTGTTCAAGGTGGTATCAACAGAGCCGTCCGAGCAGGAAAATTCCACTGTATCGGCAACAGAAGAAAGCGATGAACTTGTGCCGAAGATAACCGCAAATCCCTCGGCATCAGGCAGTTCGGGTACTGCTTATGACGGTTTCATAGCGGGCGATAAAACAAAAGAAGCTGTTGATATTGCAGATGAACCTGTGAAAAATGATATAGCTTTTGAAGATGATGTGGAAATGTATGCAGAACCTTTTTATGATGATGACGAAGTGTATGCGGAAGCACCCACAGCAGAAGCACCTGCTACTGCTGCTCCTGCACCGGACTATTATGACGATGTGTATGAAATAACTGATGACGATTTTTATAAGATAAAACCGCAGGCAGGATTACTGACCGCAAGCGAGTGGAATGACAATGATAGCTGGGGATTTTTTTCAAATCTCATCAACAACGATAAAATAGCCATTCCGTCAGAGTACGGACTTGATCCGACACAGAGAGTTGCCGTGACGGTTACGGACAAAAGTAAAAATCCCGTTGTGAATGCCACTGTAAAGGGATTTGCAGAAAGCGGAAGTCTTATATGGAGTGCAGTCACGGATAAAAATGGTGTTGCATATCTGTTCAACGGTGACAAGATACTTGACTTGGAGATAGAAAGTCAGGGCAAGACCGTTACAAGCACTCTTAGAACTGACTGTATACAGCCGTACAGTGATGAACAGACCGTTATAAAAATAAGTGATTCAAAAATAGGCGTGATATTTGACGGCGAGAGTAAGAATTATGCTCAAAACGAGATAATGTTTGTAGTTGATACAACGGGTTCAATGGGAGATGAACTGATGTTCTTACAGAGCGAGTTCACGGCTATTGCTGAGGAAATCGGTACTCAGGATACTAAATTCTCTATAAACTTCTACCGTGATGACGGTGACGACTATACAACAAAGAGATACCCGTTTTCAAGTAACATTGAGGAGATAAATAAAAAGCTCAACAGTGAATATGCAACAGGCGGCGGAGATTTGCCCGAAGCAGTTGCGGAAATACTTGATGAAACTATCAATGACGGCGGTTGGAGTAACGAGAGTGTTAAATTGATGTTCCTGATATTTGATGCACCGCCTCACAACGGAAAAGAACAGATGCTTGAAAGTGCAGTTAAAAAGGCTGCTGAAAAGGGTATAAGGATAATACCCGTTGTATCGTCCAACAGTGACAGAAATACAGAGCTTTTCGGCAGAAGTGCGGCTATCATGACAGGCGGTACATACGTTTTTCTGACGGACGATTCCGGTATAGGCCATTCACATCTTGAACCGATCATCGGTGAGCATAAAGTTGAAAAGCTGTATGATATAATCATTCGTGTAATCAATGATTACAAACAGGTAAATGCTGCACTCGTTCCCGAAAAGAGTGAAGTCAGTGAATTGAGTGAAATAAGTAAATTGAAAGATGTATCCGAGATAATTGACAGGACTGTTACAGAGCAGATAACCACAGATACGGCACTTGAAAAATTCTATGAAGATGACGAGAATGAATATTATTACGGAAGTATCAAGAGTGAATATGTTATCGTAAAATATGCTGACGGTAATACAGAAACCGTAAAAGAAGCATTGAAAGCCGGCAGGATCGCCATAGGTGAACTTGACAAGTTTGGGATAAGTTATATAAAAGAACCGGTTTGATCGGTGCACAGAGTTGAGAGTGGAGTTAAGAACTTCACTCTCAATTCTTTTTAAAAAATGTTTGCATAGCAGCAGTTTTTGTGATATGATATATGAGAAATTTATTTTTTGAAAGGGATCGGATATAAATGAAAAAGGGTATAATAAAAGTTATGGCGTTGGCAGTTGCTATGTCGTTGATGACAGGAGCGGTTTTGACGGGCTGTGATGACGGAAAGAACGAAACATCGAATACAAGTACGGCAAGTGCTGCGGAAAGACCTGTGAAAGACAAATATGAATTGGCAGAGCTTGATGAAAACACGGTGTACTTTGCGGATATAGATATAAAGGATTACGGAAAAATAGTTGTAAAGCTCGACCAGAAATCCGCACCGATAAGCTGTGCAAATTTTGTTGCATTGGCTGATATGGGATTTTATGACGGCTTGAAATTTCACAGAATTATTGAAGGTTTTATGATGCAGGGCGGAAATGCGGAAGGTACGGATAAAGCGAGGATCGCACAGACGATAAAAGGTGAGTTTTCGGCTAACGGCGTAGAAAATCCGCTTCTGCATACAAGGGGAGCTATATCAATGGCAAGAGCAAACGATATGGACAGTGCAAGTTCACAGTTTTTTATCGTACATCAGACTTCACCGCACCTTGACGGCAAATATGCTTGTTTCGGATACGTCACGGACGGTATGGATGTTGTAGACGAGATATGCAAGACAGCAGAGCCGACAGACGATAACGGCAGTATCGAAGAAAGCAAACAGCCTGTTATAAATTCGATAAGGATACGCACATAAAAAGAAAAGAGTGATGAAAGCAGATGAGATACAGGGCATTAAAACGTTGGACAGCATTTTTGACAGCATTTTTGACGGTATTGTGTGGGGTGCTGGTGGCAGGTATCGGAGTTAATGCCGCAAAGATCATAGATAACGGAGATTATGTATACAAATTACAGGAGGACGGAAAGAGTCTTTCTGTGATAAAGTACAGCGGAAACAGTCTTTATGTAAAAGTGCCGTCAAGGGTGGAGAAGTATGCTGTGACGGCGATAGAGAGTGCAGCATTCATGTATAATGACACGATAAAGGAGCTTGAAATATCGGATTCGATAAAAGAAATAAAGTCAAATGCATTTGCCGAGTGCAAGTCACTGAAAAAACTGAGCGTACCTTCGGGTGTCAAAGAGATAGGGGATTCTGCTTTCAGCGGCTGCACATCACTCAAAACGGTGATAATATCCGATGGAACGGAGCGGATAGGATCATACTGTTTTGCAGGGTGCGGGCATCTTGCAGAGCTTTCGCTGCCCGAAAAAATGGAAGAAATAGGGGAGTATGCCTTTTTTGGCTGTTCGTCTTTGGAAAAGATAGATATGCCCAAGAATTTTGAAACTCTGGGAAGCTATGCTCTTGAGGGTACAAAGTGGATGGATACGCAGAAAGAGGAATTTGTAGTCGTAGGTGACGGCATACTGATAAAGTACAACAGGGAAAACAGTACGATAAATGTGCCTGATAAAATAAAAGTGATAGGTGAATGTGCCTTTTCCAAAAATGAAAAAGTGAAGGAGATAACATTGCCAAAGACTGTCACCAAGATAAAAAAGGCAGCTTTTGCAGATTGTACATCACTGAAGAAAATAAATTTGGGCGATGTCGCTCAGATGGGGGTGAATGCATTCAGGGAATGTACGGAACTTGAAAATGTCGTACTGTCGGATAAGCTCGACAAAATATCAGAAGGCATTTTTGAAGGATGTAAGAGCATATTTGAAATAAGCATACCTGCAAGCGTGAAGTCGATAGACAGATGTGCATTCAAGAATTGTACAAGTCTTGACAGTGTGGAGTTTGCCAACGGGACAGAGATCATACAGGAAGGTGCATTTGAGGGTTGTACAAGTTTGCGTAGATTGGAATTTCCGGAAACGCTCAAAGAGGTCAATACCAATATGTGTACAGGCTGTCACAGCCTGACAAGAGTTGAATTTAAAAGTGCGGTAAAGATACCGTCGGTCACATTTTCTGATTGCAGTCACCTTTCGGAAGCCGTGTTTTACAAAAAGCCGGCAGATATGGAAGTGAATGCATTCAATCACTGTTCGGAGAAATTTGCATTGTACAGTTCTGACAAAAAGTGGCTTGAAAAGTATGCCGAAAAAAGCAGATATGAACTGAAGGGTGTAAATCAGCTTGCTTTGTATAATGATAAAGGTGTGCTTCCTCCTGAGGAGGATACAGAAAAAAATATGTTTTCGGGCGGTCACACGGCACTTATTATTATGATATTGATAGCCGATTGCGGTGTAGTGGTATTTTTTGCAGGCTATGTGCTGCTGTCGAGAAAGAGGGGAAGAAAAAGATCGTCCCGTCTCGTGAGCCGTGCGGAAGCGGTCAGGGACAGCCGACAGCCGAGACGTTCTCAAAATGCCGCTGTCGCTAAAGAAAAGGATACAAAAAAATGAAATATGCAGTATTGATATGCGGCGGTATGGCAGACAGACCAATGCCCGATTACAGCAATATCACACCGCTGTCAACAGCCGACAAGGAAAATATTGATTCATTGGCAAAGATCTCGGAGATAGGTCTCGTCAGAACAGCAGAATTTGCGGAAAAACCGTCCTCTGAAAGAGCTTTGTTTTCATTGTTCGGGTATGATGCGGAAAAGTATTTTAAAGGCAGTACGATATTTTCACTGTACGGATCGGGGCTTGTTTCCGACGAAGAGGATATTGTATTCAAATGCAGTCTTGTCAGACTTTCCGATGAAGAGGTCTTTGAAGAAAAGACCATGCTTTCCGCAAGTACGGAAAATATGCTTGACTATGAATTTGACTGCATATTTGATGAACTGTCGGACAGGCTTTCAAATGATGTTTTTAAATTCGTGAAAGGAAGCAATAAAGAGATATTTCTCATCTGGAAGCAGGGTGAGGAGTATACAGGTGAGTTTGTGTCACCTGACAGAGTGGTGTCGAATTGTATAGGGGAGTATCTGCCAAATGGAGATTTTGTCCGACCGCTGTATGACATAATGGAAAAAAGTACAGGCATACTTGAAGATTACAGTTCAAATGCCGTGTGGATATGGGGAAGCAGTAAAGCACCGAAAACAGAGGGCTTTGAAAGCAGATTCGGCTTGAAAGGTACGGTCATATCCGATACTGCATTTGCAAGAGGTATCGGAATATTAATGGGCATGAAAACTGTTTGCGGAGATTCCGCCGAGGCTGTTCTTAAAGAACTTTTTGAAACAGATATTGTCTTTTACTATACGGATATGCACGGTTACGGTATGATAGGGGATTTTGACGGCAAGGCGGCAAAAATTACGGCTTTTGACGGGGAAGTTTTAAAGCCTGTTCTTGACGGTCTTGAAAAGTCGGGTGAAGATTTTTCTGTGATGATAGTATCTGATATAGCAGTGCCTGCATATCAGGAAAGAGCCGTGAGCGATCCCGTTCCGTACATGATATACAGGAGCAATGCAGAGAAAAACAGCGGTTTTTTATCATTTGATGAAAACACCGCTGCCGATTCAAATGAATATTTTGACAAGCCGCATGAGCTGTTTGAAAAATTTATTTCACGACATGAATAAGATCCGATTCGTCAAGCAGATGAATTATATTGCTGTCGATGACTTCACCGGGCATGACAACAGGTATGCCCGGCGGACACGGACACGCACTGTCAGCGGAAATTCTGCCGACAGCGTTTTTAACGCTGACGAGTTCACTTTCTGCAAGAATTGCTTCACGGGGTGTCAAGGCTGTTTCGGGCAGGGTGAATGTGAAAGGAACGGTTTCGGGGTGTCCGTGAATTTGTGAAATGGCGTTTTCAAGACGTTTGAGATCTCTTTCGGAGTTGAACGGCGTACAGATGAAAACGGCATTTCTGCCGTCACAAAATTCGGATTCGATTTTATGGGAGTGGAAAAAATCAATTTGATTTTCGATATTTGGTGTAGAGATACAAATTCTTGTATTGTCACATAAGCCGTCAGGCTGTATGATACCGAGATTTTCGGCAAGTTGTTTTATTTGCAGAACTCTTTCTTCAAGTTTACGATAGGCAGATATGCCTTTTTCAGACATATATTTACAGCAAATATCTATGCTTGCCATGATGGGATAAGAGGGACTTGTTGAACCGAAAAGCGACATAGCGTTTTTGGCATTTTCAGCAAACTCTGCATTGGCGATATTCAGCACTGCACCCCCTGTTAAAACAGGCAGGGTTTTATGAAGTGAACATGCACTCATATCAGCACCTAAGTGAACAGGGTGCTGATTTTCTTTGAGAAAAGCAAGATGTGAACCGTGTGCATTATCGACTAAGAGCAGTTTACCGTATTTACGGCAAATTTCGGAAAGTGCCTTTATATCGGTGATCTCTCCGTAATAGTCGGGTGAAGTGATATAGAGTGCAGATATTTCAGTATCTTTGATAAATTCTTTTTCCACATCTTCGGGCAAAACCCTGCCTGTGAAGAGAAAATTATCAGATTTCGGCAATATCCATTTCGGAGTTATGCCGAGTAATGCACACGCATTTACAGCACTTCTGTGAATGTTTCTTGCAAAGAGCATTTTTTTTCCACGCTGACAGGCAAGTTTCAACATTGTCTGAATTGCGAGTGTACACCCCCCTGAAGATATGAGAGAGCGTTTTGCGGAAAAGAGTTTTGCTAAATTTTTTTCAGTTTCAAGGATGATCCCATCGGCTTCATAGAGAGCGTCAGTATCGGGAAGTTCCGTGAGATCGAGTTCAAATAAATTTTCTTTAAAAAAATTATTTTTATGTCCCGGAGTGTGAAAGGGCGAATAATCAAGAGTTTTGTGTTCGAGGAGTCGGGAATAGATGGGTGTATTCATAACAATTTTCCTTTACAAAAATATTTCCGAATAATTGTATCATAAAATTGGCATATATTCAATATTGCAAATGTGTTAAGATGAGATTATAATAGATAAGGATTTTTTGAAACGGAGATGATGTTATGACATATAAAGAGGCAGTTGAAAAGATAGACAGCCTGCTTGTATTTGGCAGTAAACCGGGATTGGAAAGAGTGGGAGAGCTTATAAAGAGGATAGGTTCACCTGATAAAAAGCTCAGATTCGTTCACACGGCAGGCACTAACGGTAAAGGCTCAACGTGTGTTTTGATCGCAAACACGCTGAAATGTGCGGGTTATAAGACAGGTTTGTTTATATCACCATATGTATTGGAGTTCAGGGAGAGATTTCAGATAAACGGTGAAATGATACCTGAAGAAAAATTGTGTGAGATAGTGGAAAAATTGTTTCCGATAGTTGAGGACATGAAAGCAGAGGGTAAGATCATCACGGAATTTGAATTTGTGTTTGCAATAGCGATGTATTGGTATGCAGAGGAAAGATGTGATGTAGTGGTGCTTGAAACAGGCTTGGGAGGCAGATTTGACGCTACAAATATTATTGATACACCGCTTGTAAGCGTGATAACGTCAATATCGCTTGACCACACGGCGATCTTGGGAGATACTTATGAAAAGATCGCTTTTGAAAAGTGCGGTATAATCAAGCCTGACGGGATAACTGTTGCATACGGCGATCAGAAAGACGGAGTATTGGAAGTTATCAAAAAGACGGCTGACGAGAGAAATAATAAATTATATATAGCGGATAAAGAGGTTGAAGTTAAAAGATCAGGTCTTGACGGTTCGGAATTTGTCATTGACGGGATTTTGCTGAAGATAAGATTTATCGGAAAACATCAGGTGAAAAATGCATTAACGGCATATCGTGCAGTGAAAGCATTGAAAGAAAGAGGTCTTGAAATATCTGAAAGTGCCGTGAAAGAGGGTTTTGCGACAGCGTTTTTTCCTGCAAGACTGGAAATTTTGAAAAAAGAGCCTGTTGTGATGCTGGATGGAAGTCACAATCCCGATGGTGTAAAAGCCCTTGCAAATGCCTTGAAAGAGAATATGGCAGGCATAAAAAAAATAGGTATCGTGGGAATGTTGGCGGATAAAGACGTAAAAACGGCATTGGGAGAGATAGCAGGCTTGTTTGACGAAGTTATAACGGTAGAGCCGAACAATCCCAGAAAAATGAGTGCAGAGGCATTAGCGGATATTATCCGTGAATACGGTGTAAAGGCAAGTTCGGAAAACAACTATGCAGCGGCATACAAAAAAGCACTTGAATTGGCAGGAAGTGATAAAGCAATTATTGTGTTCGGTTCACTTTATCTTTCGGGTGATATGCGTAAAATTATAAATAAATTGTAAAAATTTTTAAATAATTTGCAATAAAGACTTTACATTGAAAGAGAAAAGTGCTAAAATTGATTATGTGCAGTATGGAGATACTGTGCGTTTATACAAGTCATTTTTAAAAGACCTGTCGAGCGTAGGCAGGTCTGAAAATAAAAAGGAGGACTTTCCAAATGATTACCAGAAAAAAGAAAACGATGGACGGTAATAATGCTGCGGCTCATGTTGCGTATGCGTTTACGGAAGTAGCAGGTATTTATCCCATCACCCCCTCAAGCCCTATGGCAGACTATGTTGACCAGTGGTCAGCACAGGGTTTGAAAAACATTTTCGGAACAACTGTTAAAGTTCAGGAAATGCAGTCTGAAGCAGGTGCAGCAGGTACTGTTCACGGTTCACTGAATGCAGGTGCTTTGACCACTACTTTCACCGCTTCACAGGGACTTCTTCTCATGATCCCGAATATGTACAAAATAGCAGGTGAACTGCTCCCCAGTGTATTCCATGTATCAGCACGTTGCGTATCTTCACATGCTCTGAATATCTTCGGTGACCATTCAGACGTATATGCCTGCCGTCAGACAGGTTTTGCAATGCTCGCTGAAACTAATACTCAGGAAGTTATGGACTTGTCGGCAGTTGCACATCTTGCAACTATTGAAAGCCGTGTTCCGTTTATAAACTTCTTTGACGGTTTCAGAACATCACATGAAATTCAGAAAATAGATATATGGGATTATAAAGATCTCGCTGAAATGTGCGATATGGATGCTGTAAAGGCTTTCAGAAAGAGAGCACTCAATCCCGATCATCCTGTAATGCGTGGTTCACATGAAAACGGCGATATATTCTTCCAGCACAGAGAAGCTTGCAACAAGTTCTATGATGCAGTTCCTGCAATAGTTGAGAAGTACATGGCTAAAGTCAATGAAAAGCTCGGTACAGATTATAAGCTGTTCAACTACTACGGTGCAGAAGATGCAGAACGTGTTATTATAGCTATGGGTTCATTCTGTGACGTTGCAGAAGAAGTTATAGATTATATGAACGCTAACGGCGAAAAAGTAGGTCTTGTAAAAGTAAGATTGTACAGACCGTTCAGAGCTGACAAGCTCGTTGAAGCTATCCCTGCAACCTGCAAGAAGATAGCAGTTCTCGACAGAACAAAAGAACCCGGTGCATTGGGTGAACCCTTGTATCTGGATGTTGTTGCTGCACTCGCTGCTCAGGGCAGAAGTGATATAAAAGTAGTAGGCGGCAGATATGGTCTCGGTTCAAAAGATACTCCTCCTTCAAGCGTATTTGCAGTATATGAAGAACTTGCAAAGGACGCTCCCAAAGCATACTTCACACTCGGTATCAACGATGATGTCACATATCTTTCACTCGAAGAGAAGCCCGCTCCGAATACGGCGGCTGAAGGTACTATCGAATGTAAATTCTGGGGACTCGGCGGTGACGGTACAGTCGGTGCTAACAAGAACTCTATCAAGATCATCGGTGACTATACACAGAAATATGTACAGGCATACTTCCAGTATGACTCAAAGAAAACAGGCGGTATCACAATATCTCACCTGAGATTTGGCGACAAGCCCATCAAGAGCCCGTATTATATAAATAAGGCTGACTTTGTAGCTTGTCATAACCCGTCATATATCCTCAAAGGCTATAAGATGGTTCAGGACGTTAAGCCCGGCGGTGTATTCCTCATCAACTGCCAGTGGACACCCGAAGAACTCAGCAAGCACCTCAATGCAGAAACAAAACAGTATATAGCTAAGAACAACATTCAGCTCTATACAGTTAATGCTATTGACTTGGCTGCACAGATCGGCATGGGCAAGCGTACAAATACTATCCTTCAGGCTGCATTCTTTGCACTTGCAAAGGTTATGCCTATCGAAGAAGCTGTACAGCACATGAAAGACGCTGCAACAAAATCTTACCTCAAAAAAGGTCAGGACGTTGTTGACATGAACCATAAGGCTATCGATGCAGGTGTAACTGCATTTGTTAAAGTTGACGTTCCTGCTGATTGGGCTGATGCTTGTGACGAGAAGAAAGAAAGCAATCTTACAGGCAACGCTAAGACAGTCAAGATGGTCGAGAACATTCTTGAACCTGTTGACAAGATGGACGGCGATTCACTCCCCGTATCAGTATTCGTTGACCACGCTGACGGTACATTTGAACTCGGTGCATCAGCTTATGAGAAGCGTGGCGTTGCTGTAATGGTACCCGAATGGAATGCTGAAACTTGTGCAAAGTGTAACAAGTGTTCATTTGTATGTCCT
>CADCCP010000019.1 GCA_902800005.1 uncultured Ruminococcus sp.
ATACTTTTCACCGCCTTTTATTTTAGTATATTATCTCGAACATATAAAAGTCAACTTATCTTTATAACTTTTTATAAAATCCTTTTAACTGTTAAAAGCTCTCTATTTCCATAGTTTTCTGTTGTTTAGCCTGAATGAAAAGGGCGATTTGTTTTTCCGCCTCGTCAAGTTTCTGCTGTATCTCCTTGAAAAGCTCCTCAACGGGCTTGACATCTTTATCCTTGTAATACTCCAAAACCCTCTTATCAATTTCAAGCTGTTTTTTACACTCTTCCAACTGAGTTTGTGCCGCTGTATAGTCTTTTTTCAATTCTTCCTCTATTTTCTGAACTTTTTCATCTTTGACAACTTCCTCCTGAACAGGTTGCACTTCTTCCTGAACAACAGGTACTTCCTCCTGAACAGCAGGCTGTTCTTCCTGCGGTACACTGTCGACATATTCCAATCTCAAAATATATTTATCCCCTGACGGAAGCAATTCAAGTCCCATGAAAGTTTCATCAAACGGATATGTATTTTCAACCTGTTTAGTCCTGCTCCTGATAAGTGCGATTTGCTTGCCAGAGATCTCACCCGACATCGCCGGCACAGCTTTCAAAACGCCGTCAATGCTTATCGGTCTTATCGTGAGAATATCTCCGTCAACGCTTTCCACCATATTGAATTTGCCGTATACGCACACTCTGGAATTATCATTGTGAATCTGCGTTGCATAGTTATGTATCTCACCGTCATTGAGCTGTACGGCAAGTGTGATACTGCCCGACATCAGTTCTTTCAATACATTCGTCCTTATCATATCCCTTACGGATACTTCCGTTTCAAAAATCACAAATATCTCCCCCCGATTTTTCCTTGATTTTCCGCCACACTTCCAAGACATTCCCCGATGGAACGCCTATTAAAACTGCCTTGTCAAGCGTAAATTTTATTTCCGCACGTCTTTTCTCTGCGGAATAATATGTTTTTCCGATTTCTTTATATCTGTCCGAAAGGTAATGCAAACGCTGATTTGACGAACCTATATAAGCCCTGCCGTCATCAAGTTCTTTTATATATCTGCCATCAATGAGTATATCCGTTACACTAAGTAAATTTCGGCTGTCATCATCTTTTTGCAGTTCCTCAAGAGTGAATCCCGAATAGATGATAACTCCTATGTCTTTGATTTTTTTTAAAAGAGTTATCAATCCAAACAATGCCCTTGCTTGTAAAAAAGGCTCTCCACCGCTTATTGTGATACCCTCTGTTTCACTTGATAATATATCTTCTGCAAGGTCTCTTATATCCGTTTCGGTGTATACACCGTTTTTTGTACTTTCCGCAAGACAGCCCTCACAATCAAAACAGCACCCGTGAACCCATATAACAAAACGTCTGTACGGACCGAGCAGATCTGTATTTTTTTCCGTATGCGATATTAATATCTTTTCCTCTACCGACATTTTCTTGTACAAGTTCACACCTCCAAATCAAGAAAGAGTGAAAAGCGGATTGCTCGAACAACTCCACTCTCCACTCTTCAAACTTCACTCTGTTACTCTACGTCTACACCGTATGCACGACAAAGTGCCTCCAAGCCGCCACGATAACCTGATGCAACTGCATTGAATCTCCACTGACCGTTTCTTCTGTAAATTTCGCATACAACAAGAGCTGTTTCAATGGAAAATTCTTCTTCCAGATCAAATTGCAGAATGGTTTCTCCATCGGGTGCATCGGGATAATCAAGCACTGCAAAACGTACATATGCATTGGAGACCTGTCCGAAATTCTGATTACGCTCTGCCGCTTCATGTATAGTTACGGTTATGGCTATCTTTTCTATCTCAGGCGGAAGTTTTGTGAAGTCAATGTATATCTGTTCATCATCGCCTTCTTCACTGTTGCCGCCCGTGAGATCGTCACCCATTGATTTGACTGCACCGTTTCGTGCTTCAAGATTGTTGTAAAAAACGAAATCTTCATCACGGATAACCCTGCCGTTTGAACCCAAGAGAAATGCAGATGCATCAAGGTCAAAGTCGTATCCGCCGTCATATTTATTGGGATCCCAGCCAAGACCGACAAGAGCATATCGAATGTCATTTCCGAGACCGACTCTCTGCCCTTTTTTAAGACTGACTGCCATTATAAACTACCTCCGATTTTTTAAACATCTACACCATAGGCTCTGCAAAGTGCTTCCAAACCGCCTCTATAGCCTGCCGCAACCGCATTGAATTTCCATTCACCGTTTTTCTTATATATCTCACATACGACAAGAGCCGTTTCAATGGAAAATTCTTCTTCCAAGTCAAATTGAAGGACTGTTTCACCATCGGAAGCATCAGGATAATCCAATTTTGCCACTCTGACATACGCATTGGAGACCTGTCCGAAATTCTGATGACGCTGTTCGGCTTCATGTATCGTTACGGTAATAGCAATTTTTTCTATTTCAGCGGGAAGTCTTGTGAAATCAATGTATATCTGTTCATCATCGCCGCCGTCGCTGTTGCCGCCGGTAGTATCATCACCCATTGATCTTACTGCACCGTCACGGGCTTCCTGATTGTTATAGAAAACGAAATCTTCATCACGGATAACTTTGCCGTTTGAGCCTAACAGAAATGCAGATGCATCAAGGTCAAAGTCAAAACCGCCGTCATATTTGTTGGAGTCCCAGCCTAAGCCCACCAATGCATACTGCATAGAATTTCCCAAACCGACTCTCTGACCTTTTTGGAGATTTACTGCCATGATGTTACCTCCTTATACGTTCACACCGTAAGCACTGCACAATGCTGCCAGACCGCCTCTGTAGCCTGCTGCAAGGGCATTGAATTTCCATTCGCCGTTTTTCTTGTATATCTCGCATACAACAAGAGATGTTTCAATAGAAAATTCTTCTTCGAGATCGAACTGTATCATTGTTTCGCCCTGTGTATCAAATTCATTGTTGATCTTGAGAACTCTGACATAAGCATTGGATACCTGTCCGAAATTCTGACGGCGAGCCTCAGCATCATGTATCGTTACAGTAATAGCGATCTTCTCTATTTCGGGGGGGAGCTTTGTGAAATCTATGAATATCTGTTCATCATCACCTTCGGCACTGCCGCCGCCTGTGGTATCGTCACCGCTTGTTTTGACTGCACCGTTTCTCGATTCGGGATTGTTATAGAAAATGAAGTCCTCGTCACTGATAACTTTGCCGTCAGCACCGAGCAGAAATGCAGATGCATCAAGGTCAAAATCAAATCCGCCGTCATATCTGTTGGAATCCCAACCCAAACCGACGATCGCCATTGTCATACCTTTGTCAAGAGAAACTCTCTGACCTTTCTGAAGATTAACTGCCATAATAAAAACACCCTTTCTAATGCACAATTCATAATGCATAATGCATAATTGAATATATGCAAAAAAATTTTTTAATCAACTCAGACTTTAAGTCCAATAAATTCCAATCAAACTGCCGTTTCCCACTCCATTATGCATTATGAATTATGCATTATGAATTTGAAAGTTATCTCCATACATTTTTGGGAAGTCCGTAACGCTCTGCAAGGTCATCTACTGCCCACATATTCATAGGCTGACCGATAGCATTGAATTTCCATTCACCGTCTTTTCTGTAGAGTTCGCCGAATACCATTGAACATTTATTGTAATAGTCCTCAGAAGAAAGATTGTAAATACAGAGTTCCTTGTTGGTATCAGCATCAACGATACGGATAAAAGCATTGTTTATCATGCCGAAATGCTGATGACGTTCATAAGCCTGATAGATACTTACAACAAAAACGATCCTGTCGTATTCCATCGGAAGTCTTGAAAGCTCCACCATGATCTGCTCATCATCGCCCTGACCGCCGCCTGTAAGATTGTCGCCCCTGTGTATAACGCAGCCTGTCGGGTGATTGAGATTATTGAAGAATACAACGTCCTGTCTTTGAGTAATTTTACCCTTCTGAAGAACGAATGCCATAGCATCACAGTCGAAATCCTGTACGCTTCTGCCACCGAAAAGTCTGCCGATACCGGCGGGTTTCTGAGCCTCATCCCAACCAAGTCCCACAATTACTCTTTTCAATCCCGAATTTCCTTTTGTCAGATCGACTTTCTGACCTTTTTTAAGACTTACACTCATCGCAATTTTTCCTCTCTTTCACTATTTGATGATTTTTTTCAGTGATGACACCCTGTCATCAAGTATGATTATATCAGCCGCATTTTTTGCGGTATCACTTGCACTCTGAAAGGCTATCACAAGATCAGCCTTCTTCATCATGGGAATATCATATACACTCCCTGCAATAACTGCTGTTTTTATACGCCTGTTTTGCAGCATTTCAAGCACTTTCACCTTGTCGGCAGGCAGCACTTCCGCTATCACTTTTATATTTGATATATTTTCCTCCGTCACTTCGGAAATATCCTTGACTTCACTTATATCACTTATAAATCCTGCATCATGTGCCGCTGCAAATGCACATTTCTTTGTATCGCTCGTCAACATGATAAAATGTGCATGACACTCCTGAACCGATCCTGAAATATCACTGTTCATCCCGTCTTTCAGTGACATAACGCATATCAGCATATACTTGTCACCGTCACAAGACTTTGCTGATGCGATCACTCTGCATCCTTGCTCTGACCTGTCCGAGACGTATGCAAGCAGTTTTTGCTTGTCAATATTTTTGGGTGTGCCGTCAGCACACATGAAAAATTCACACATATTTATAATACTTTCCGCATTTCCCTTGATGTAAACATCACCGTCAGCGGAAACTGCATATGCATATCTCTTTTCAACGTCATATCCATTTAATTTCAGCGGTTTTTGTCTTATGACCGTATCCATGACATCGGCACTTATAAGATACGATAAAATTGCCCTGTCTGTTTTTTCACCGCCTACAGCGATCCTATTTCCCGAATTGGAACTGTTGTTCATACCCGTTGATATGCATATCTCCTTCAAGAGTGTCGGTGAAACCTCTTTCAGACTTTCCGCTTTTTCACCGTCGCCTGTTGAGACCTCATTTACAGAGAATCTGCCGTCCGTAAAAACACCCGTTTTATCTGCAAGAACAGCTTTTATTTTTCCCGTCTTTGTAAAAGTCCCGACATCTCTGATAAATATATTCCTGTCAAGAAATTTTTCAATTCTGCCGTATATATATCCCTCTGTAAGAATTTTCACACCTTTTGCCGTGAAGAAACCGACTGCTCCCAATATTGCAAGCAATGCCGACACTATGACAAGTATTTTGTATATATCCATGCCTGTGATATGCAGTGATGACAGAAGCACCGCTGTCAGTATAAAAAAAACAAAAGCATAGCCAAAAAATGCCTTTCTCGTGAGGAGCCTGCCGAAACTTATTTTCGGCATTTTTCTTTTTTTCACACCACTATGCAAGGCATTTTTTCCGTAAAGAGTCTTGTCACCGACCGCCTTGACATACATATATGCCTCACCGTCTGTAACGACATCACCTCTATGAACATAGTAGCGGTTTTTCGGATCATCCGTATCATAATTCTTGATCCTGTCGGGTGCAGGCATTTTATCGATACTGCCATCACCGCCAAGCAAGCTTGAATCTACTTTCACCTTGCCCCATACAATTTCGCCGTCTGCAGCGATCTTGTCACCGTTCTGCAAAAGTATCATGTCGCCCACAACTACCTGATTGAATTGTACCTCCATCATATTGCCGTCACGCACGACTTTTACAGACTGCTTTGTCTTGTCCTCGTCAAAGGCATTTTTGGCACTTGTTTCATTTTTGCTTTCAGCGACCGCCGACACCGAACATAATATCACCAATGCGGCAAGTGTTTCAACAGGTATGAGCCACGATAAATGCCCCATGAAAAACACCGCACACTGCACAGCAAATGCTGCTGCCGCAACAAGCATGAACGGCTCTTTCAGCATCCCCAAAAATCTCTGCATAAACGGCTTTGACGGCATTTGCGTTATCTCATTCAAGCCGTATTCCTTACGGCTTCTCTCAACCTCTCTTGAAGAAAGCCCATTCAATCTCATTTTCATTATCCCTTTTATAAATCAATAATTACTGAATTGGAATTACCGAACATCGACCGTTAATTATTAATTATTAATTATTAATTACTAATCATTATACTTGATATTGTTGATTTTGTCAATACAGCCGAAAAAAAACAAGGAAACATGAGAGAAATATCTCATGCTTCCCTGTGAAAAATATCAATCTTTCCAAACGATCTCGTCTTCAGCAAAGCCATCTTTCTTTTTGCTGTTGATGATGATCCTTGCAATAAAGCCGCTGACAAATACAAGTGCAGAAACTATCCAGCCCGCTATCACCTGTGCCCAAATGGGATAACCGCCGTAGCTGCCGCCGTTTTGACCGAAAAGCACTATCATGTTCCATACAAACAGTGCCGTGAGAAGTATCGGTGATACAAATTTGATAGAGCCTGCAAACCACCAGAAAGGTGTTTTGAATTTCTTTGTATTCCTGTTGACTTCGGCAAGAACTTTTTTCAAGCTGAACGTCCAGCCGACTGCTATACATTCAAGTACACCTATAAGAATAAGATTTATCTGATTTGTCCAGTTATCGACTATATCGAGCCATGCAAGACCTGCCTGAGTTGTAAATATCAGAGAAATGATACCGCAAATACTGCATACTGCTATCGTGACGGTCTTGGGCTTGATGTGGAATTTATCCGCAACTGCTGCCGATACGCCCTCTACTATGGAGAATGCCGAGTCTATGGCAAGTGTTATGAGCATCAAATAGAATACTGCTCCGAACACGGCATTGAGCCAGCCTATATTCGTCAGATTTACGATAGCCTGCGGATACACTATAAACGCTGTACCGATACCGCTTGCAGTCACTTTATCGAGCATACCCGTACCGCCCATTGTCGAGAACATGACAACACCCGACAATACACTGATAGCCATATCCGAGAATGCGATTATAACGGCATCTATTGCAACATTGGCATCATCGCCGAGATAAGAGCCGTATGCAAACATTATAGCCATCATGATGGACAGACTGTAGAATACCTGACCTACAGCATCGACCCACAATGACGGATCAGCAAGTGCCTTAAAGTCGGGTATGAAGAACATAGCAAGACCTTCACCCGCACCCGACATTGTACAGCCCTTTATCGCCATGATAAGCAAAAGCACTACCGGAGCAAATACCGTAAATTTAACGACCTTGCCAACGGAGTTCGCACCGTTCCTGATACAGTAAAATATCAATCCCCATGCGATAAGTGTACATAAAAGTACCTCTCCTGGAATGTCATATCCTTCGACAGAACCCGTTGTTTTGGTCAGTTCAAAGAACAATCCCGAAGCCTTTTCGGAATTGCCCGTCATGCCTGCAAACTGCCATGAGTTCACGAACATGAGGATTACCCACGCAAATACGACTGCATAGTAACACACGATGACAAAAGCATTGCTTGTTGCTGCCCAACCGATAAATTCAGCTTTTTTGTTGATGCCACGCATTGATTCGATAGCACCCTTGCGGAATTTTCTTGAAATGGAGATTTCCATCATCAAAAGCGGTATACCCATCACTACCATTGCAATGAGATACACCAAAAGAAATGTACCGCCGCCGTGTTTTGCGGCAAGTCCCGGAAATCTCCATGCATTTCCAAGACCAACGGCTGAACCTACTGCAGCGAGGATAAATGTTATCCTTGATCCCCACTGACCTCTCTTTTCCATAGAAAACACTCTCCTATATAATTTTAATTGTCAAAAACAATTAAAATTTATTATATCATATTGTATAACAGTTTTTCAATAGAAAAAAAGAATTATATATAAAAATATGTCATTTTTTAGTCTTTCTTGAAGCAAATTCGTATATGCCGAGCAAAATACAGCCCGCACCATAGCAAATTATATCTTTCCAGTCAAAAGAAGTACCGATAATTGCCCTTAAAACAGGATTTTTCACACCGAGAATATCTGCAATGTGAAATCCTTGCAATATTTCCGTAAGCACCGAAAATACAAATATCCCCAATGGCATAAAAGGATATTTTTCGGGTAATGCGATTCTTGCCAATGCGTACAATACAATGACAATAATGACATCTCCAAGATACGGGCGTACAAAACTATCATGCACAAATACACCTATCACAACTTCAACTGCCACCAAAAACAAAAATACCACAGCATACATTATTCTTTTATTTTTCATTTTCATATCCCCGAATAAAACCCGAAACCGCCGTTTATCACGACAATTTCGGGTCATCTTAATTGCTAATTGTTGTCAGCCGTTTAAATTTTTGATGGGATCGCCGCCCTCTGACATAAGCTGTTGTCTTTTTGCTTCGGTAGCTTCCATTTTCTGTATACGCTTCTCTCCCTCATCGGCAAGGGCACGGAACTGTTCAATGGTATTCTTCATCTGCGGAAGTGCCTTTGACTTGTAGTTGCTTACGGCATCGAGTGCTTCAAAGGTGTTTGCAAACGCATCTTTCAGTGTATCGACAGATACACTTGCTTCCATAGCCTGCTGCTGAATGTTAGCACCCTGATCTTTGAGCATTTTTGAAGTTGCACCGATGAGCTTGTTAGTAGCCTCATTGACGGCATTGACCTTTTCAAGCACTATCTTCTGATTGTACAAAGCACTTGCAACAGTGACAGCTATCTTCAATGCGGAAACCGTTACATTTTCAGCTCTCTCAACGGCACGAATAAGTTCCTTGTTATTGCGTCTTACTATCTCCATAGCAACGATACCCTGCATATTTACAGCCTGCATCTGCTGCATATCCATGATCTTTTGACGCAGCGGGAACAGGACTTCCTCTTCAATAAACTTTATCCTCTCTTCGTCAACATTCTCGACCTTTGCCTTTTCGATAGCCGCAGAGATCGACTCATCCATCTGTGTACCCATTTCGATCTGCTGAGAGAGTTTCTTTGTGAGGTCACGCAGGGACATCTGTTCGATCTCAAGGGTAGTGTTGTCATTTTTCAGTACAGCCTTGCCTTCACTCAAAGAATCCATTGTCTTTGCAATTATAGAGTCAGCTTTTTCATATTTTGTAAAATAGTTTCTTGCAGGGCTGAAGAGCTTTCCGAATGCACCTCTCCTTGTAAAGTCGATACCTGACGGATCAAGGTCTTTCATTTGTGTAGAAAGCTGTGCAAGACCGTTGACGACAGCACCGTTCTCACCACCCATTTTACTCAGGTCAACAAGACGTACATTGAGCATATCGTTCTTCTGTGTAGACTTCTCTACAATGTCAGTACCAAAGCTGTCGATAGAAGAAATTATGCCACGCCTCTCCTCCAGAGAATCCAGATCGAATGTCATCAAATTCTGGGTATTGCTGTCGGCAACCTTCTCCAATTTCACCTTCACTTCGGGAGCCGGTGCTACCGCTTCCGCTTCTTTTTCCTTCACTTCATCCAGATCTGCCAAATCCATTGAAAATCCTGCCATTTAAAAAAACCTCTCTTTCGTAATATATAAAAATTCATTTGAATTTTCAGTTCTTGTCATCTTTCTCCAACTCGTCAAGCAAGGCATTTGTTGCCTGACGTTCCTCTTCTTTCTGCAACTCATCGCCACTATGACCGCAAACAATGCCCCTGCCCATATCATACCGCTTGCAATATTTCTCGACTTTGCAAATTCTTTTCTGTTTCTGATAACTTTCGCTGTTCTTTATTTTCTGGAATCTTTCATTTTGATGTCCTTTCACTGTTTATAATACTTCGTCTGACCGATAAGCTCGTTTATGTCCTGTATTGCAGACACGTTTTCGATATTGTCCGCATTCAGCTCACTCAACTTTGAAAGTTCCAGCATGAGTTTGTCCATCTTCATTATGATAACTTCATCATCTTCAACAAGTGTTTTTACATAATTCATGTGTTCAAGATATATTTTCATCTTGTCAATATTATTCTGTGCCTTTGCCTCTTTAGAACTTTTTTTCATCTTGTACACAAGCGATATATAATCGTTCTCGTCAAACATATTTACTCTTTCAAGTATTTTCTGCACATTGTCCCTGAAAACACCGTTCACCGAATCAATGACACCCTTGAATTTCATATAGGTGATCTCACCGGGTTTGAAGTGCTGAAGGAGTATTGCATTCAAAGCATTGTTTCTTGCATTGAGACGCTCCAACTGCTGAGTAGTCTTGTTCATCTCTGTACGGAACACTCTCGTTTTGCGGTTGGTTTCCTCAATGGAAACAAGAATATCCTTTTCAATGCCCATGTCATTATTTTTATAACTCTTTTGGATATTAAGTTTATCCTTATGCGTGATTATCGATATATTTCCGCCTATGAACGCAAACACGCTTGCCAATATCACCAATGTTCCTATTATCGTTGAAAACACATTCGCCCCTATGGAAACTTTCAAAACACCGAACACGACTATATTCAGCACAAGTATACCTATATTGAGAAACAAAAATTTCATTGATCTTTTCAAAATACATTCCCCCTCACTCAAAATCGCTGACTATATTTTACTATATCCTGTCATACTTTGTCAATGAGATTTAATAGTAAAATTACGATTTTCATATCTCAAAAACTGTTATTTTCCGACTTTTTCAATTCTCTGTACCGCAAATTTACCTTCAACTGCCGCACACGGCAATCCGCCCGATATTTGCTGCCACTGTGTCGCTATATACACATTATCCAGTATTTTTCCGCTGATATGCTTCTGTTCATGTGCCTTCGGCGAATACAAAAATCCCATGTATGCCCCTTTATATGCACCCGTCCACTTTGTATATGTATACGGTGTCCATACGTCAAGTATCTCTATCGTGCCGTTTATCTGCTGATACTGTGCCGATATGCCCAGTATGATCTCCTCTGCAAGCTCACGTTTTTTATCCTCATACGCCTTTTTGTCAGTTTCATACAGCTCTTTCCAATATTCATAGTCATCTTCATTCTGCGTGAAGTACGCCTGCAAGACGGCTTTTCCCACAGGTGAAAACTTCGGCTCATACCGGTAACTTCTGACACTCATCCTGTCAAAAACCGATCTTCCCACCGTTATCTCTCTGCATGGGAATATCTCTGTACCCTGTATGAATTTACATTCATCATCAACACTGAATGCTGCCTGAAAAGCACTGTGACATTTCAGCTTTTTGTAACTTTCTTCAAGCTGTTTCGGAATATACTTCCTGTCAAGCAGCTTACCGAAAGTAACATCCGTATCACAGGTGCATATCACATGATCGCCCCGAATGACCTCACCGTTTTTCAGTGTAATGCCTGTTGCCTTTGTGCCGTCAATGTTCACTCTCTCAACAGGTGCATTTGTATGCACCACTCCGCCAAGTGATATATATTTTTCTTCCATTCTCCTTGACATAGCCAAAGAGCCGCCTTTTGGTATATCTCCATTGCCCGATGTGAAAGTAGCATACGACAGCATAAGCGACAATACATTGAAACTGCCGTTCATATAGTCTGTAAAAAACTGCTTTAAAAGAGGACTTTGAAACTGCCCTACATACTCTTTCAGTGACATATTCCCATACTTTTTCACATACCTGAAAGCACCTGACATCGACATCATCAATTTCATCTTTTCAATAACAGACATCATATCCATCGGCTTATCGGCAGGCAATTGAAGTTTTTCAAGTGCCGTCACCGCCTTGATAAATTCATCTATAACTTTGCCGTCACTTCTGCCGAGTTTACGCAGTTCTTTTCGTGTTCTCTCCTTGTCACGCCACAAAACTGCTTTTTTCCCGTCAAAGTGACTTGTATAAAAGCTGTCGAATTTCACTGTTTCAATGCCGTTTCCAAGCACTCCCACATCTTCCCACAGCCGATACAAAGATGACTTTTTATCCGTACCCGTCAGCCAGTGCAGACAGTTATCTATATGAAATCCGTTTCTTGTCCAGCCCGTACACTCTCCGCCGGCATGAGCATTTTTTTCAAATATCTCACTTTCAAAGCCGTACTTCTGAGCATATATGCCGGCAGTCAAACCTGCGATCCCTCCGCCTACGATAATAACCTTACTCATTGTTATCCCCTCAGAAATCAAACTCCGTATTCACCGCATCACTCGGCATTCTCCAATCTCCTCTCGGTGAAAGCGTGACCGTACCGACCTTTGGGCCGTCAGGCAGACATGAACGCTTAAACTGCTGTGAGAAAAATCTCCTTAAAAATGTCTTTAACCATTTCTTTATCGTTTCATCATCATATACACCGCTGAAAGCGATTTTTGCCAATCTGAAGATTTTTTTCGGAGTAAAGCCCTGCCTTACAAGATAATACAGGAAAAAGTCATGCAGTTCATAAGGTCCTACTAAATCTTCTGTTTTCTGTGAAATTTCGCCGTCTTTGGGCGGTAAAAGTTCTGGACTTACGGGTGTATCGAGTATATCGAGCAGGGCTTTCTTCAAATCACCCTCTGAATGTTCGGCTTCAAAAGCCGTCAAGTGACGTACAAGCGTTTTCGGTATAGACGCATTGACAGCGTACATTGACATATGGTCGCCGTTGTAGGTCGCCCAACCTAAAGCCAATTCCGACAAATCGCCCGTACCGATCACAAAACCGCCCGTTTTATTGGCTATATCCATCAAAACTTGTGTACGTTCTCTTGCCTGACCGTTCTCAAACGTCACATCAAGCACTTCCATACTTTGTCCAATGTCTTCAAAATGCTGTGTGACAGCCTTTGAGATATTTATATCTTTAAAAGAAACTCCGTAACTTTCGGCTAAAATCTCGGCATTACTTTTTGTACGCTTTGTCGTGCCGAAACACGGCATTGTCACGGCTATAATATCTTTTCTGTCACGTTTGAGCATATCCATAGCATGAACCGCTACAATTAAAGCCAATGTCGAATCAAGTCCGCCCGACAATCCTATTACAACGGATTTTACATTTGTATGCTGTATTCTCGTTGCAAGTCCGGTTGCCTGAATGGTGAGTATCTCCTCACAGCGTTCATCAAGATTTGCCTTATTTGTCGGTACAAAAGGCGTTTTGCTGAAAGTTCTTTTCAATTCCAGGTCTTTCAAAGGCAGGCGGAATTTTACGTTATAAAAATCATCCTCACCGACAAATGTATTTGTTTTTGCACGTTCACTTTCCATTTTCTGCAAGTCAACATCTGCATATATAATTCCCGTTGTAAAGCGTTTGGACTCCGCTAATATACTGCCGTTTTCGCATATCATATTGTGACCTGAGAAAACCAAATCCTGTGTACTTTCACCCAAACCCGCACTTGTATAAACGTAAGCCGAAAGCAGTCTTGCCGACTGAGATCTCACTAACATTCTTCTGTAATCGGCTTTGCCTATGACTTCATCACTTGCGGAAAGATTGGCTATGATCGTTGCACCGTTCAAGGCAAGTTTGCCCGAAGGCGGTTCAGCCGTCCATAAGTCCTCGCATATCTCAACTCCTAACTTAAATTCGGGCATACCAAGACATTCAAATATAATATCTTTTCCGAAATAAGTCTGTTTTCCTAAAAAATCTATTGATGTCAGTTCATCTTTTGCAGGGGTGAAATGTCTTAACTCGTAAAACTCGGAATAATTCGGGATATATTTTTTTGGTACAAGTCCCAACAAATCACCGTGACAAATAACCGCCGCACAGTTATATAAACCGGAATTTGCCCTGACAGGCAAGCCGACCAATATCACACAATCAAGTTCTTTTGTTTCTTTTATGATGTATTTCAAATTTTCTTCTGCGGCATTAAGCAAAGCTCTCTGTAAAAACAGATCACTACAGGTATAACCCGTTATGCAAAGTTCGGGGAATACAACGATAGATGCACCGTTTTCATTTGCCTCTTTTGCCATAGCGATAATTTTTTGAGAATTTCCCGTACAGTCTGCAACTTTTATGTGAGGTGTCGCACTCGCAACACGCAAAAATCCGTCTTTCATAAAAAAATACCTCCGCAAAAAAATTATTTTACGGAGATATTATAACGCATTTTACAATTTTTTTCAAGTTTATTTGCTTTCGGATTTAGACGTTTGTGCAGCTATTTCATCATCATGCTTCATTTTAAGGAACTTCTTTTTCAGCTCGATAGAAAGATACGGCTGTATCATGCTGAGAGTTCTCTCATTGGGCGTGAAGAAAAGCAGAGCGTGTTTTTGCCTTATCTTGTCATGGATAAGGACATAATAGGTGTCATCTCTGTCAATATCCTCTGCCGCTGTCAAAATAAGGTCTTGTTTGGACTTATCGATATTTTTATTGCCGGTTTTGGGATCAATATATTTTCCTATATCATCAATGGCTTTCACATCAAAGACGGATATTCTTTTACGTTTGGACTTGCCTTTTATCTTGTCTATCCTCATTTCGCCTATGACACAGGTATATTCATATTCTATACCGGAATTTTTGATGAGAATAACGGAAAAATATATTCCCAATCCCAGAAACAGCAGTGCAACAGGCACTAACCAGTTGAAATAGCCTGAAAGATACACACTCAGTCCTATCAGCACAACGATACCTGCAATAGATACGACTAAAGCCGTAAATTTGGAAGGTGTCATTTTTCTTTTTACTATCTGTTCGGAATAGTTGTCGATCTTCTCGACCTGCATGACCTTTTCCATTTTATCTTACTCCTTTGAAACAGTGATTATTCGGAGATAGTTCCTATATATGAAACGATCTCGTCACGCATACGCAGTGCTTCACGCCTTGCTGCCTGTGCATACTCTCTCGGATCGATGCCGCTTTCTTTTTTCCATGCACACATGATCCCACGAGATGAATTTATGATCGCACCGAGACCTCTTTCATCAAATGCGGGGGCAACATCTGCCGCACCGCCGCCCTGTGCCCCGTAGCCGGGTACAAGGAAAAATGTATGCGGAAGGGCTTTACGCAGTTCACCGAGCTGTTGGGGATATGTCGCACCAACGACAGCTCCGACACCCGAATAACCGTACTGTCCCATAAGTTCGCTGCCCCAGCTTTCACACATATCACCCATTGTTCTGTAAACGGTCTTGCCGTCATCAAGCACTCTGTCCTGCAATTCACCTGATGAGGGATTGGAAGTCTTGACGAGTATGAACATACCCTTGTCATATTCCCTGCACACGTTCAGAACAGGCTTTACACCGTCCGTTCCAAGATAGCCGTTGACCGTCAGGGCATCTGCACCGAAAGGTTCAATGACCTCGCCGTCAACGTCCGTAATGCCGAGATGTGCTTTTGCATAGGCTTCCATAGTTGTACCGATGTCATTTCTCTTGCCGTCAGTGATGACGAACATACCCTTGCTTTTTGCATATTCAATGGTCTTTTGCAGGGCGTGTACACCGTTCCAGCCGTACATTTCATAATAAGCCGCCTGCGGTTTTACGGCAGGCACTATGTCACACAATGCATCGATAAGTCCCTTGTTGAACTCAAACAGGGCTGCTGCTGCACCTTCAAGAGTCTTTCCGTGTTCCATGTAGGCATTTTCCTTGATGTATTCGGGTATGAAATCCAATTTCGGATCAAGTCCCGCAACTGTGGGATTCTGCATTTTTACAATACCGTCAATCAATCTGTCAAATGACATTTTTATATCGCTCCTTTTTTTAGAGTGGAGTTCGGATAATTTTCCGTTCTCCGTAATTTTCTATTTTCAGAACGAGAAAAAAATCTCTCATTCTTTATTCCCATATCTCATTGAAAACGATTTTTCCGCCGCAGATCGTGAGCTTCACTTTGGAAGTGAGTGTCATATTTTTGAAAGGCGTATTTTTTGATTTGCCGTGGAGCCTGTCGGGGTCGACTGTCCATTCTTCATTTGAGTCAAATAGCATTAAGTCGGCAGGCTGACCGACAGAAAGAGTTCCTGCATTGATACGGAGAATTTTTGCGGGAGTGCAGGACATTTTGTCAACAAGCTGTGAAACAGTCATCAAGCCGCTTTTTACAAGAACCGTATAGCAAGCCGCAAAAGATGTTTCCATGCCGATAGAGCCGTTGGGGGCATTCACGAAATCGGATTTTTCTTCAACAGTGTGCGGTGCATGGTCTGTGGCGATAGCATCAAGAGTGCCGTCAAGCAAGCCCTCTATCATGGCAAGACGGTCTTTTTCCGTTCTGAGAGGGGGATTCATTCTGTAATCCGCATCACGCTTTATAAGCACATCCTCTGTGAGAGTTATATAGTGAGGTGCAGTTTCAGCCGTGACTTTAACGCCACGTTTTTTTGCATCTCTTATCATAGCGGCAGATGTTGCCGTACTGACATGGCATATATGTATTGGCAAGTCATAAGCTGCCGATAATGCTATCTCTCTTGCAGTACCTGCATCCTCAGCAGCGGCAGGCATTCCCTTTACTCCGAGAAGTTCCGACATTTTACCTTCATTTACTTTGCCGCCTGCAAGATACGGGTCTTCGCAGTGTGCCGTCACGGGTATTCCCAATTCAGCGGCTTTTTTCATTGCACTTACCATAAAAGCCGTGTTTTCAACAGGTCTGCCGTCATCGGAAAGTGCCGATATGCCCGCATTGTAAAGAGCCTGAATGTCTGTAGGTCTTTCACTTTTAAGATCATGAGTGACCGCACCGACAACGTATACATGAGCATCGGCATTTTTCGCCTTGTCAAGAATGTATGTGACGGTCTGAGGGGTGTCAACAGCAGGGATAGTATTCGGCATGGCAAGCAGACTTGTCACACCGCCGGCGGCGGCGGCTCTGCAGCCTGTGATAATATCCTCTTTTTGAGTCTGACCGGGATCACGCAGATGTACATGAAGATCGACAAGTCCGGGAGCAGCACAAAGTCCCGTACCGTCAATTATGACAGCACCGACTTCTTCGAAGCGTTCCGAGAAAACACCGTCTTTGATATAAATATCACCTGTCTCGTCAAGCCTGTCCTCCGGGGAGATCATATGCACATTTTTGATGATAATATTATCCATCTTTCTACCGTCCTTTATTCAAAGCTGTCATCGGGAAATTCATCTTCCGCAGGCGTTGAAAACAGTTTGTGAAATGTATTAACAAATCTGTCTTTAAAGGAGCCTGTTTGTTTTTTCGTTTCTCCCTTAATGATTATCTCTTTATTTCGGCTGCTGTCATTGAAGGGATCACTTTCAGTCTGTTCATAGCCTGTGTAGAATACAATAGGTTCATCATCCTGTACAGGCGGTTCGGATTTTTTAGGTTCAGGCTTCGGAGCGGGCTTGGAAACAGGCTTGGGAGCAGGCTTTTCAATAACAGTTTTTTCAGGTTCGGAGATCACTGCTGCAGATTTCTTTATCTCTTTAGCAGGTCTTTCGATCTCGGCAGGCTTTTGGGGCTGATGTCTGGGCGTTTTTGAGGACACTCCCGGAGGAATGATACTTTCAGTACCGAATTTTGCGGAATAGGCAAGATTCTTCGGCATTGATCGGATCATTTCTTCAAACTGCCTGTTGTACTCCTCCGCATTGACACTTTCAAGTCTGGGGATATTGGTAAACTGGTTATTTTTAAGTTTAAGGGGCTGTTCCGGCACTTTTGCACGCTGAAACATGATACCCGTGTCACGTTCAAACACAAATTCCTTATTCATCTGTATTCATCTCCTTGCTGTCAGACTTATATATCTCATTTTCAGGCTTGGACTCAACATCACCCTTTACTTCGGAATTACCGCCTACAAGTTCGTTCAGGTCGTTTTCTTTTTCGGCAGGCTGTTCTTCCGTTTCAAGTTTTTCGGGGGTGCTGTCACCCACTATGCTTTCAAGTGTTTCTTTTCTTATATCTTCATCAATATTTTCTTTTTCTTCGGGCGGTGTTATCATATTGCTGTTGGCATTGATCCTGTAAAAAGCATTGGCATTGGAACGGTTCTTATTGGCATGAGCTGCAAAGAACTCCAGGTCATCATATTTTTTATCAATAAAATTCCATATCTCGTTTGTATCTTCGTCTTCCTTTGAAAGTGCGGGGATTATCCTGAACGCCACCTCTACAAGTTCAAGCTGGTTATCTATCACAGGCAGTTCTTCCTCTTCTTGTGAGGGTGATCCGGTCTTTTCAGGAACTTCCGTGACGGGTTCGGCAGGCTTTTCTTCAATTTTCTCTGTCTTTTCTTCAATGACCTCTTCATCAGCTTTGATTTCTTCGGTCTTCTCCTGCGATATTTCAGGCTCTTTCTCAGGTTCTTTTTCAGGCTCTTTTTCCGTCACCTCAACAACCGTTTCGATCTTTTCTTCTTCAGGCTGTTCTGTTTCGATTTTTTCAGGTTCACTGATAACAGGCTCTTTCTTATCTTTTTTACCTGATTTTTTATACTTCATTGCAGTCACGATGATAAGCATGAGGAATATCAGTGCCAGCAGCGAGGCAAGCATCAGATAAATATATCTTACATCAAGATTGTTGATAGAGGATGATTTTTTATCGGGAGACGGTTCAGCGGAAACTTCAGGGCTTATGCCGTCATAAAGCACCTTGTCCATGACGGACACGATCAGATCATCAAAACTTTCCGTCATCTCTCCCGTGTACGACTGGAACGTGATAACAATTCTTGCACCTTTGGCTATCGTGTATTTCTGCACACCGACTATTTTCGTTTTCTCCTCAGAATACTCAAACGGGAATGAAAGATACATGACATTATTATATCTGGTGCGTGAGCAGCCTGTATACATGGATTGCTCAAGGTGATTGTCGGCGATCGTCTGAATATCAGTCTCACTCAGAGAAGATATATCGCCTATTTTCTTTGTGTTCTCGTCTTTGAGGATATTGACTGTCACCTCATATGTAAAATCCTCTGCGATCGCCCTTATATAGTTGCCCGTTTCCTCAAAATTTTTGATAAGCTCGGTTCTCGTCATCTTGCAGGCTTTCAGGGCAGGCGAATTGATGTCTACATCCCTCGTCAGAACATACATATCATTTGGGAAACTGATATACATTTCCGCTTCGGGTATTGGATAATCCGTATAATAAACTTTCTTCGGCTTTTCAGAAGAACTCTCGTCCTCTAAGCTGTTTTCACCTGCGGAACTCTCGTCCTCTACGCTGCTATCACCTGCGGAACTCTCGTCCTCTACGCTGCTATCACCTGCGGAACTCTCGTCCTCTACGCTGCTACTCTCACCTGACGGACTTTCTTCGGCAGATACTGCCGACACTTCCCCCGAACTTTCTACACTCGGCTCTGCCATGACAGGCACAGATATAGTTAAAGCCACTATCGCTGCTGCAACCAATGCAGTTATCTTTTTCATTTTTACACTCACGACCTTTTTCATTTGATACACATTACATTATACTTTAATCGTTACAAAATTACAAGTATCTATCAGAAAATATATTTTCCGACAAAAAATGAAAAGTGACTTCCGAATATCTCCGAAAGTCACCAAAAACAAAAAAGCTGATAGTCGGACTTGAACCGACGACCTGCTCATTACGAATGAGCTGCTCTACCGACTGAGCTATATCAGCATATCGCCTTTAGTTATTCTACTATACAAATCATTAATTGTCAATACCCGATTTGACATTTGATCTATGAAAATTTTTTTAAAAAAAGTGTTGACAAATCGGAAAGTATGTGTTAATATATAGAAGTCGTCAGGACACGGCAAAATGTGCTGGTGTAGCTCAGTTGGTAGAGCAGCTGATTTGTAATCAGCAGGTCGGGGGTTCAAGTCCGTCCACCAGCTTTCAATTAAATATGGGAGAGTTCCAGAGCGGCCAAATGGGGCAGACTGTAAATCTGTTGTCGACGACTTCGGTGGTTCGAATCCACCCTCTCCCATCTCAAAAAATCCCTTTGCAGAGTGCAAGGGGATTTTTCAAAATATGGGGGTATAGCTCAGCTGGGAGAGTGCTTGACTGGCAGTCAAGAGGTCACGGGTTCGATCCCCGTTATCTCCACCACATATAAAACCGCATCATAACCCAAAAAGCCGGTTATAATGCGTTTTTTTTGCTGTTTAAAATTATAAAAAATGACCGAACAGTTTTCTGTCCGGTCATTTTTTTATGAGTTATGCTTCAACTTTTACATTGAAATATTTCTTGGAGATAGTGCCGTCATTGATGTTCTTTGCCTTGACACAGATGATGTAATCGGCAGCTTTTGCAGGTTTGATCGTAACTTCGGTGTTTTCGCCGTAATCCTGTTTTGTTACCCATTTTTTATCTGTTGTCTTCTTGTAGTAAACTGCATACTGTACCTGATCCGGATCAACTGATGCTGCACAGTTCACTGTAACGGTCTTGCCCTTTTTGATGGTATCTTCTGAAATGGTGCTTGTGTTTTCAAAACCGTTTCTGAATGTAAGGTCGCCATAGACCTTTGCAATCTTTCCTTCGCTGTCCTTGACTTTAACACAGAATTTATACGTTCCCTCGAACTCTGCAACGAAATCAACAGAATCATTATCTTTAAAGCCCTGTTTAGTCGTCCACTTGTCGCTTCCGGGCTTTTTGTAGTAGAAAGCAAATGTATAGCCCTCACCTGAGCCGCCGCCGACGTTATCCGCAGACAATTTTATGCTTCCGCCGACGGGCAGCGTGAAGTCATCAAAAGGTGCGGTATTGAAGTCAATCATCAGACCTACACTGAGAGGTGCAACAACTTTTATTCCGTTCTGCTTTGCATACTCATAAGCATAGCAGCAAACGTCATCACAGTAGAATGCAAAGTCCTCTGCAACGTCCGCAAAAGCATCGTCATAGATCTTTTCGACAGTTGACGGCATAACTGCTTTTTTAAGGTTCTTGCAGTTCAAGAAAGCACGATCGCCTATTTTTTCAACACCACTGGGAATTTCTATTTCTTCAAGTCCCCAGCAGTTTTCAAATGCATTTGCACCGATAAGCCTTACAGTATACGGAATATCTATTTTGGTCATTTCCGTATGAGCAAAGAATGCAGCTTCACCGATAGCCGTAACGCCTTCGGGGATAGTATATTCCTTGTTAAGAGGAACAGCTACTACTTTCTTACCGCTCTTGTCATAAAGAACGCCGTCTACGGATTTGAAATAAAGATTGTCCTCACTGACATTTATCTCTTCAAGAGCAAAGAGCATTGCTACAGGAATACCGGTTATATCTTTGATAGTTTCGGGGAGAGTAACGGACTTGACGGTTTCCGAGAAAAACATGATATTTCTTACGGGAATATCATTGATATAAGCGGGTATCACAACTTCTTCATCTTCGCCTTTATAACCTGCCACAACCGCATAAGTACCCGTGAGTGTCTTATAAATAGTATAATCGAATTTTTCATCAGAAACATTTTCTGTTTTTGTGGTTCTGTTAAGTATTTCTTGGAGCAATCCGACACTGAGTTCCTGTATCTGCTCTTTGAGCTTTGCAATTTCCTCACGTACATTTCCGATAGCCTGCTGAATGTTCATGTATACCTGCATTGCCTTGCTCATTATCTGGAGTTTTATCTCATTGAACTGAGCGGTAGCTTCTGCAAGGAGCTGCTGTGATACCTCTTCAGCACTTGCCATGATCTCATTGATCTGTGCTTCAGCTTCCTGAACAAGCTGTTCGATCTGCTGTTCAGCTTCTGCCATGATCTGAGCGATCTGTTCCTCATCTTCCAGTGCAGCAACCATCTGCTGGGCAGCCTCTCTGATAGCAACAGCCTGTTCAGCGATATTCGTCTTGATCTCAGACACTTTGGAATAAGCATCTGTCATGATCTGATGTGATGCCTTTACTTTCTGTACTATCTCGGCAAGCTTTGCTGCTGTTGTCTGTGAGAGCTTTGAATAGACCTTCTGTGCAGCAGCTTCTATCTTCTGTTTGAGGACTTCAAGTTTGGAAAGTTCGACCTGTATATCTTCGCCGTCATCAGGTGCAGCGATCACAAGGGGTTCTCCGTCGAATTCTGTATCCTCAACTGCGAAGGCACAAACACTCGTACCTGCGACCATTGACAGTGCCAAAGCTGCGGTCAGCACTCTTGTCATTAATTTTTTTGACGATTTCATTTCAATCGACCTCCTTAAAAATTTCCAATGCAGCCACTCTCTGCCGCATTGATGTCAAGTAGTATTATACCACATGAAAGGCAACAAATCATACGGTCAACTTACACAAAAAAGCAAATATATTTATATGCATACATACAAAGTCAAAAAATATCTTTCCATAAACAAATCTTCAAATATAACCAAACATATTGTCTGCAACAGGCTTTTTAATAAACTTAAGTTTATATCTGCCACATTAAGTTCTTTCATAAAATTATGACCTGTGTGCCAAAATGACACTATAAAAAATGACTGTCGCAAATATATGCGGCAGTCATTTTTATTTTATTCCGCTGCTGTTTCCGTTTCGGGTACTGCAGCCATCTCTTCAAACTGTTCTTTTTTCTTCTCGCAGCATTCAACGTCAACCATTGATTTGTATGCAAATATGAATGACGGCACCAAAAATACCACTCCCAATTCTGCTACAAGTGCATTGGTGATATTTCTCGGATCGCTGTTCATGATCGAGGCGATCGCCTTTGCAAACGCATTGGAATCTGTTATGAATGAGATCCCTGCTGCTGCAAGAAGGGCTATCCCTATCGATCCGAATACAAGTGCTGCTGTCAAAAAGGGTTTGTTTTTCATTTGAGATTCCGTTATTGAAAACTTATAAAAAGTTATAAAAACAACTTTTATGTTTCATTCCTTGTTCAACGTGTCCATTTTTGATACAAATCTACTCATGTTTGGTATGACACTCCAAAGGCTTAAATTCCC
>CADCCP010000020.1 GCA_902800005.1 uncultured Ruminococcus sp.
TACAGGTATACATGGGGCTGTTTCAAGAGTTATCAAAACTCCCTCTAAATACAGCACCGCTATTGAGATCGCTCTCGGTGCGGCTATGCAAAATGTTGTCGTATCTGACGAAAATGCCGCAAAATCCGCTATCGCCTATCTGAAAAAAATCAACGGCGGTCGTGCAACATTCCTGCCTGTCAACATTATCCAGCCACGTTATCTCAATGAAACAGGGCTTGAAAATTGCAGCGGCTTTATCGGTATTGCTTCTTCCCTGTGTTCGTGCGACAGCCAATATAAAAATATCCTTGAAAATCTTTTGGGTAAGATCGTCATTGCAAAAGACATCGACTGTGCAACGGACATCGCAAGAAACTATTCCTATCGTTTTAAAATAGTCACTCTTGACGGTCAGGTCGTCAATGCAGGCGGATCTCTGACAGGCGGCTCTCTTACCAAAAATACCGGTCTGCTCGGTCGTGCAGGCGAAATTGAAACTATCCGCTCCAATGCTAAAAACATTTCCGAACGTGCCGAAAACGTCAAACAACAGTATAATGCAAAATTAAAGACGTTTTCCGAAATGTCGGCAAAGCTGACCGAACTAAAAAGTCAACTTGCCAAACTCAACGAGGATAAAATAAATATCTCTGCTGAGATAAACAGCCGTAAAACCGAACTTGCCAACACAGAAAGATCCCTTTCAGAGATACTCACCGAAAGGACAAATTCCGTTGAAAGACTCGAAGAACTTACTAAGACAATGAATACTGCTCGTGCGGAATATGAGAAGTATTCCAAAAACATTCAGGAAAAACAGGATAATGCCGATATTTTAGTAAATACAAAAAATGACTTTATCGCCAAAAGAGAAAAAGTCAATGAAAAATTGCAGGAAGTCAGGCTTGCCGTACTAACTCTTGAAAAAGATATATCCTCTGCAAAGGCGGATATTCAAAATGCACAGCTCCGTGCAGAGAACTCTGCCGAAAAAATCAGAAACTACGAAAATGAAATAAGATCTATTCTTTCTCAAAATAAAACTGTAAAACTGCAAATACAGTCCCTTGAAGTGCAGATGAACGAACTGACAAAAAAATCCGCTTCCCTCAAAAAGAGCATTGAAGATATAAACAATGAAAAAAATGAACTTGACAAAACTCTTTCCCAACTCCGCAAGACCGAAAGAGAAAAACTCTCCGACAGAGAAAATATCAGCGGTGAACTTGCACGACTTCAGGAAAGACGGGAAAATCTGCAAAAACAGTATGATGAGATAAATGCTAAACTTTGGGAAGAATATGAACTTACAAAGCGTGAAGCTGAAAATATCGCCGTGAAGATAGAGGAAGTCGGCAAGGCTCAACGCCGTCTTAACGAACTTAAACAGAAAATACGCTCTTTAGGCAATGTCAACGTCTCTGCTATCGAGGAATACAAGGAAGTTAAAGAAAGATATGAATTTCTGAAAGTACAGATATGTGACATTGAAAAATCCAAATCAGAACTTCTGAAACTCATCAATGACCTTACCAAGCAAATGCGTGAAATATTCGTTGAAAGATTTAATCTCATAAATCAGAATTTTGCACAGACTTTCACCGAACTTTTCGGCGGCGGAAAAGCCTCTCTTTCGCTGTCAGACCCCGAAAACGTCCTTACAACAGGCATTGACATATCCGTTGAACCTCCGGGAAAGATCGTTTCTCACATAGAACTGCTTTCGGGCGGCGAAAAGGCACTTGTTGCAATAGCCCTTTACTTTGCCATCATGAAAGTCAGTCCTGCACCTTTCTGTGTCATGGACGAAATAGAAGCTGCACTTGATGATGTAAATGTCTACAGATTTGCGGCATATCTCAGGCGAATGAATGACAATACACAATTCATATGTATCACCCACAGGCGTGGCACGATGGAAGAAGCTGATGTTTTATACGGTGTCACAATGCAGGACAGGGGAATCTCCAAACTTCTTGAACTTCGTGCAAGCGAGGCGGAACAAAAACTCGGAATAAAATAAAAAACACAAAGCTGACTTTCCCGAAAAAGAAAGTCAGCTTTTTATTCATCATTAAAAATATGTTCCTGTCATCATTCTCATTTCATCTTTATCTTCATGATGCTGTCAAATCCTGTGATCTCGAATATATCCATGACACCCTTGCTGACATTGACGACCTCAAGAGAACCGCCCTTAGCATTAACTTTCTTCTGTGCGGCAAGCAGCACCCTCAGACCTGCAGAAGAGATATATTCCAATTTTTCAAAGTCTATAACAAGCTTTGAAACAGCTTCCGGCACTTCATTCAGATTTTCTTCAAGCTTTGCAGCACTTATGGTATCAAGTCTGCCTGTGATCTTTATTGTCAGTATGCTTCCGTTTTTCTCATTGTTGATTGTCATTATGATTATCTCCTTTAAAATAATTTTTTTAAAGCAAGTCGCTCTGCATTATATTATACTACCCTGACGGATTTTTTTCAACTATAACCTGATGAAATCACGGATAATTTTTACTCCGTCAAAGCGTACCCATATATCATACGGCAGAACGCCGTGTGCATTTTCAAACAATCCGTAATAAAAATGAAAATACGACAGCACAAGCACTCCTATCAAAAATCCCATTGCCAGCATTTTTCTCTGTTTTTCCGATGTCAGCACAATGTTTCTTCCGCTTGCCAGAGTGGTATTGATCCCCTTTGCCTCCAGCGAGCGATATATCACAGGCACAAGCAGTATCACAAATATGATGAAATAGTATGAAAATCTTTCAAGTATGCTGTGCTTGGACATTGCGACCATGAAGATCGTGCATATCAGTGATAGATTGATAAGATACTTGTTTTCACTTGTAATGTTGATCGTACCGAATTTTACGAGCAGGAATGCTGTGACTGTCACAGCCAGCGGAAAGATCGCATATACAAATGACAAACCCTCTGTCAGAAATTCGCTGTTGGTATACTCCTCATGGTAGAAGTTTGTAATTATATCTATAAAGCCCTCAGATGACATATAGAACCACAGAATGAAATAGCCGTAAACAATAAGTTCCTTGAATTTAGGCTGCATCTTTATCAGGAAATATGCCGGCAGAACAAAGATGACAGTCTGGTGAAATACCGATGCAACCAGAATCGTTATTGCAAAGAGAACGAATTTGTTTCTCTTGATGAAAGACCATGCAAGCATGACAAAGGAAACAGCTATCATCTGTCTTAAGAAGTTCATTTCCATGAAATAAATGAACAGATTGACATATAGAATAGTCGAGAGCCACGGTATCTCGGAATGCCTGCCGATAAAGACCGCTGCCGGTATGATCGCTATGAGACAGAGAAAACCTATGTACCATATATAATTAGGCAGTACCATACCCAACAGCTTCGTCATGACAACAAAGCCCACTTCCCAATCCCTGTAAGTAAGGCTCGTAAAGCCCTCTTCATTCATCTGCTTAAAGCCTATTGCATACATATTGTAGTCAAAGCCTATCTGATTTCTCAGTGCCATCACCAAAAACAACTGTGTGAATGCCACTATGACAAAAAAGATATTTTTTTGTTTTGACGGCGGCTTCCTGATACAGAAAAGCCATGCCCACAATATCAACAGCAGATTGTTCAAAGTATAAAACAGCAAAAATAAGCACCCCTTTTTTCTGATTAGCATTGTAAATTGAATTTACCTTGCGTTTTTGGAAGATACGGTTTTCGAGAGAGTTTTGAAAAGTATCTTTATGTCAAAGCCGATCGACCAATTTTCTATGTAATAAATATCATGTCTGATCCTGTCCTCGATCGAGGTATCTCCGCCACGCAGGTCATTGACCTGTGCCCAGCCCGTGATACCGGGCTTGACATAGTGCTTGACCATGTATAAAGGCACTGATTTCCTGAACTGCTCGACATAGTACGGTATCTCCGGACGAGGTCCTACAAGGCTCATATCGCCTTTCAGAACATTGAAAAACTGCGGCAATTCATCTATACTGTACTTCCGTATGAACAAGCCCACTTTAGTACATCGTTCATCATTCCTTGCCGTCATGGAAATATCGCCTTCCGTTTCAACCTTCATAGAGCGGAATTTATACATCACAAACGGCTTATTTGACAGTCCCACACGTTCCTGTTTAAAAATGATACTGCCTTTGGAAGTCGCCTTTATAGCTATAGCAGTTGCCAACATAACAGGCGAAAAGAATATAATAAGAAAGATCGCTCCCACTATATCAAGAGTCCTTTTCAGAAACCTGTTAAACATACTTTCAAGAGGTACTTTTCTCATGCTCAAAAGAGGCATTCCATCAAAGTCGGAAATATATATCCTTGAAGAAAATCCTGCAAACATATTCGGAAGAATGGAAAATTTTATTCCCCAGTTCTCACATATGGCAATGATGTGGTCAAGTGACGGCTGCAATTTGTCCGAAAGCATGATAACTGCTTCGTCAGGCGGAGATGTCTTAAAAAACTTTGATATTTTCTTATAATTCCCAAGATATACTATTTTCAGTTTTGTATCGGGAGCTGATGCAAAATATCCTGACAGCTCAAAACCCAGGTCATGAGATGTCTGTATTTTTTCAATAAAATTCTCTGTACAGTTATTCACGCCTATGATGGCAATATATTTTTTATTGTAGCCCTTACTTCTCATGTATTTGAGAAAGTTCCTCAAAAGCAGCCTATACATCGTGGAAATAAAGAGATTCACGAAATAATAGCATATTATCAGTGCTTGAAAAGCCGGCATAGTGCCGGTGAATATCGCAAGCAGTATCATAAGTATACAAAAACAAAGGTTGGATTTAAGGACATTTGAAAACTCCGCTAAAAACCTTTCCGAGCGGTATGAACGGTACAAATCAAAGAGATAATTAAAAAATATCTGTATCAGTGATGCCGCTATCGGAACAAGCCATTGAGTAGTGTTTGTGATATACGGATATACAAGGTCATTCGTGGACATAAACCTGTATATCAGATATGACAGATGACAACTTGACATACTTATCAGAATATCCACCGTCACATGAACGGCATTCAATTTGCCTTGATTCTGCTTTATCAACTTGCCCTCACCGCCTGTTTATTTTTCTGCCATGAATTTTGCTATGTGATAATCCTGTGCATAGGTTATCTTGATATTTTCGGGACTGCCCGTGACAAGCATGACTTTTTTACCCCTTGCCATGAAAAGCCTGCAAACATCTGTTGCAGTTTTCTTTTCTTCTTCGGAAAGTGAAGAATAAATTTCTTCAAAATCTCCTATACGGAACGTCTGCGGAGTCTGCACAAGATACATTTTTGACCTGTCAGGGAGATCATCGGCAGTTTCACCGTCACCCGATACGGCTATGGTGTCCGTTGCAGGAACTGCCGCTGTACATATATCACATTTTTGAATGGCGGCTATGCTGTCGCCGATCATTCTTTCATCTGCAAAAGGTCTTGCCGCATCGTGTGTCAATATTATGTCATCACCTTGACAATGAAGTTTTTCCCTTGCAAATGAGATGATATTCCTGACAGTGCCGTTTCTGTCCGAGCCGCCCTCCGTCACAAATATATTCTGACAGTCAGGCAGAAACTTCCTTAACATGAACTCGGCTAATTTCAGCCATTCTTTGTTCATGCCGATAATTATAAAGTCACTCTGCTTTAAAAATTTCTCTGCCGTGTAGATAAAAAGCGGTCTGTTTCCAAGCTCCATGAATTGTTTCGGCAGATCTGAAGCACCCATTCTTGAGCCTGTGCCGCCTGCAACGATCCCTGTAATTATCATAATTGATCTTCCTCATTAAATAAAAATTCTTCTTTGTCTTTTTGTTTTCTGAAACGTATGTAACGTATCATGAATGCGATCAGCAGTATGAAAGCGGCAGATGTTTCAACAGTTATAATGAGCCAACTGTACTTGTTGCCCTGAGAGTCCGAAACCGTCACGGTACATGATTTTGAAAGTCTGCCGTCAACAGTTGAAAACGTGATGACAGCCGTACCTTCAGATATTCCTGTAATTCTGCCGTCAGCATCGACTGTAGCGATCTCCTCGTCATCGCTCTCGCCCATTACGGCAGGCAAAACTGCCTTTGACGGTCTTGCATGGAACTTCATATCGTATGTTTCACCGCTCTTGAGAGTAACTTCATCTGCCGAAAGCATCAATTCCTTGATGTCAGAGGCAACCGCCACATTATTCTGATACAGCACCACTATATCACTGCCATTTATGATACACGAAATATTCAAATTATAAGCACCTGCCGAAATTTGTGTTTTAGCATAGGGTGTTGTATCCTTGTCCGACTTGTAGAAAAGAAGGGCATAATCTCCCTGTTTGACATCTTTTATGGTGAATACACCGTTTTCATCTGTCTTTGTACGTTTAAAGCCGTTGGAATTTCTGAGTTCGACAGTGAGATTTGTTTTCTTTTCACCCGATATTGTGAAAACAGAACCTTTCACGGAGATATTTGCTCCATATTGGTCGGTGGCTGCATTGACCTTGACAATACACTTCTTTGAAACGGCATCACTCTTTGAAGTGACGGTTATCACTGCCACGCCTGCTTTCAAGGCTTTGATATATCCGTTTTGGTCAACTCTTGCAATGGAACTGTCGGAAGTCGTGAAAGTCAAAGTACCGTCAGCTTCTTCAGGCTTGACCTTTGCCCTTATGGTATAGCTTTCACCGACTTTCAGTGTAACGTCCTGTGCAGATATATCTATATCCTTAGGCGAAACACCGTTGAGTACATTGACAACGCACTGTACCGAAAGTCCTTTTGCGGTTTCGGCATTGATCTTAGTTGTACCGAGAGACCTTGCTGTGATGTTTCCGTCACCGCTGACCTCTGCAATATCGGGATCGTCAGAGTAAAAAATGACAGTTTCCGAAGTTCCCGTGACGGTAAGCTGATAGCTTTGGTTGATATAAATATTAACGGATGTAGCATTTATATCCAATTTTTCTTCATCTGCACGAACCGTCAGCGGACTTATAAATAAAAACACTGCCAGCACCATACATAGAACAGTTTTTTTCATGTAACAACTTCCTCCGTGTATTCTTTGTCAAGTATCCTTAAAAGTGCAGGTCTTGCATTTTCAATGAGATACCTTTGGTCAAGAAAGGCGTTTTCTTTAAGCGAAATATATAATTTTTCATCTGAAAGTATCATGTCAAGCCCCGAAAAAATATCCTCTGCACTCATTCCCGTAAGCAAACCGTTTTTTTGATTTTCAATAAGATCGCTGTGACCTTTTATGTTCGTGGCAACAACAGGAACTCTGCAAAAAAGTGCTTCCATGACATTGAATGGCAGACCTTCCATTTTGGAAGCCGTGACCAAAATATCACTGCACCTGTAAAGAACGGCAATATCTCTGATGTGTCCAAGAAAACATATATGCGTGTCAAGTTCAAGACTATGCACAAGCTGTCTGCACGTTTCAAGCATTTTACCGTCACCAGCAAAGACAAGCTTTATATTTCTATGCTTCTTTAAAAGCATTTCAAACGCTCTGATGACAGAGCTCTGATTTTTTCTGTCCGAGAACTCCCCAACACACAAAATCATTTTGTCACCGTCGGAGATCCCCATGCTTTGACGAACGGCAAGCCGTTTTTCATCGGAAATTCTCGGAAGATCCTCTCCGACAAGTCCCATTCCGTATATAAAGTATATCTCTTTTCCCAACTTGTATTTTTCCGCAAGGGAATGATCCTCACGATTCATAACAACAAGACTATCTGTGACATTCCTTGAAAATTTCTCTGCAAGCAAATACATCTTTGATTTAAGACCGCCGTTTTTACCGAACATATATCCGTGAGAGATATGCACGAAATACGGTCTTTTCTTCAAGCCCCTCACGGCAAGCCTTGCTGCCGCCCCTGCAAGTGTGGAATTTGAATATACTGTATCGTATTCATTCTCCGACATAATTTTTTTAAGCAGCTTTACCGTGTGCAGATTGTCGGGGGAAAGCGGATTTTTTGTAAATCTCATATCGTAGCAGTTGTCTATAAGAGTATCTTCTGTTGTTCCCTGTACGGCAATATCAACTTGCCAGCCCTTTTCCTTGAAATACTTTATGTAGGGAATGTGAAAATTCTCTATATGCGACACCCTTGATGCACATATCAATAATTTTTTCATGGTTCCTGCCTTATGGACTGCATATATTTATCGCTGATGTCAGAGGCATTTCCCATGTCAACTATCATGCCCTTGTCAAGCCACACGGCTGTACGGCATATTTTTTTGACCTGTGCAGTGCTGTGGGATACATACAGGATAGTCGTACCGCCTTTTAACATCTGCTGTATACGTTCCTCACACTTCATACGGAATTTTGCATCACCAACAGACAACACCTCATCTGCAATGATTATATCCGCATTTACACACGTTGCAACGGCAAATCCAAGTCTTGACACCATGCCCGATGAATAGTTCTTTATCGGCACATCAACGAACTTTTCAAGCTCCGCAAATTCTATGATCTCATCAAATCTCTTTTTCATATATTTTCGTGTATGCCCGTGCATAGCACCTGCAAGAAAAATATTTTCCCTTGCAGACAAAGCCCTGTCAAAACCGCCGCTCATCTCTATGAGCGGAGCAATAGTGCCTTTGACCTCGACAGAGCCACGAGTCGGCTTTATGATACCTGCAATGGTCTTGAGCAGAGTGGATTTTCCGGAGCCGTTCCTGCCGATGAGTGCAACGGCATCACCCCTATGCACCTTCAAACTGACATTTCTCAATGCCCAAAACTCCTTATAACCGACCTTGCCCTTGACCATGTTGATGAAATATTCTTTCAGACCTTCTTCACGGTTCTTGCTCAGGTTGAACATCACAGACACATTCCTGACATCTACACATACATCTTCATCGTCATCATAAAAATCACCTGTACGCAGACTTTCATTTATGACAGGATTGACTATCTCAACAGCTTCATTGGTAATATCTATCATACAAAAAACACCTCATATATAAAGGAAGAAACGATCTTCTTTTTCCTTGAAAGTCGTCAGACCGAGGATCAGTGTGAGAATACTGTAAAAAGTCGCCACGATAAGCAGTCTTTCCGATGGCATTGTATTGTTGAGTGCAAAATCACGGAATATCGTTATATAAACGTACAGCGGATTCAGCTCAAAAAGAAATCTGTAATTTTCGGGGATAATGTCTATCGGATAGAATATCGGAGTAATATACATCCACACTCTCCTGACTATATTGAAAAGGTAACTGAGATCACGCAAAAATGTGCCGTAAGCACACAAGAACAAACCTAATCCCAGTGTAAATATGTAAGCCAGTGCTATAGGGAAGAATATCAGAAACATACAGGGACTCGGCGGAACGCCTATGATAAAAGATACGGCAAAGTACGGTATCAATGACAACAGCATGGTGATAAAGTGCTGTGTCACAGACGATATGCAAAAGAAATAATTCGGTATCTTCATTTTCTTGATAAGGGAAGCATTGTTTGTAACGCTGTTCATTGCTCCCGTTGCACCGTCCATGACAAAGGCAAATATAAGATTCCCCCCCAGCCAATAAGACGGATAATGGGGAATGGAACGCTTGAATATTGTTGAGAAAATGACGGTTATTACCACCATCATCAACAGAGGACTGAGCATTGACCATGCTACACCCAACACGCTTTTGTGATATTTCTTTTTAAAATCCTTTCTGATGACCTCTTTCAGAAAGGGAACATAATACATGAATTCGTCAATATTTTTTCTGAACATACACACACTCCCATGATCCTGCATTTTATATTTATCATTATAGCACGATATACGTCGATTGTCCATCATAAATTTTTAACAAACTGTAAATGAGCAGATTTTAAAATTTCACAAAAATCTCCGAACCGCATTTTCAGAAGATAAATTACAAAAAATTCGTGTGATGAGATCATATCAAACTCACGTTAAAAAGCCGTCACACTGGGAAGTGTGACAGCTTTCTTTTTTTGACCTATAATATCAATTTTTTCTGTCAGATCTACTTATACTCAGTCTGAAAGGTCGTCATCATCACCATCATTGATGATAGTATCAGTACCACTTTCTGTAATAACGTCTTCCGTATCAAATTCGATGACTTCCATTTCCAATTTTTTATAATTCTTTTTCATCATCAAGTCACCTCGTTAATTTTCTCCCAACTCGAAAGACTTGCCTTAATAATATCTCCGAGTACTGTGATCTCCTCGTCATTTGAATTCTTGTAAACAAGATATGCACGGACATATATAACTGTCTCATCATTAAATCCGCCTACAGTCCATGTATATTTCAGGCTTTTGGTATTTGCGGTTGCTTTTGTTGACATCTTCTTGAAACGAGCCGTATCGTATGAAGATACATTATCCCTATTAAGATCAGCGATAAGACCGCCTTTTACCATAGTGAAATC
The DNA here is from genome assembly GCA_902800005.1 of uncultured Ruminococcus sp. Lineage (GTDB taxonomy): Bacteria > Bacillota > Clostridia > Oscillospirales > Acutalibacteraceae > UBA1213. The sequence continues at coordinate 10,451 of CADCCP010000020.1, forward strand.
TTCGGGAATATTGCAGACAGCTATAAATGACATCTTACCGGTATCCGTATAGGGTGTGACCTTTTCAATAAATGCAACACCTTTCGGTGCAGGTTCATGTGTGTAAACGGCTGTTAATTCCACATCTTCATCAGGCATGAAGAACGAATATGTTTGATTGTAGGAAACAATGATATTCCCTCCGTCTTTTACTCTTTCCCAGCGTTCAAAGCTCTGTTCTGCGGATTGCTTGTCAGCAGTTACTGTTACAAGATCTGCTACATTGAAATTTTTCTCTGTAACAGTTCCGTCACCTACAAATGAACCGTTTGGAACGCTCACTATATGAGTTGATATGACTTTCTCATAAACTGTTACGACCTCAACATTTACTCCTGCCGTAACGAGAGGAGTAACTGCCGCTTTTACTGCTTCGGCAGTTGTACAGTCCGTACCGTTTACCGTCCATTTTTGGAATGTATAACCGTCAATATACGGATTTGAAGGAACAGCGAAATCTTCTGCCGTGAAAGTTTCTTTGTAAACCGTCTGTGATGTCACTATGTTGTTTATATCTCTGCATCTGATGATAACATTGGTGTACCAGTGTGCTGTAAGGGTGATATTTTCTGTGACGGGTGTACCGAAATCATAAGGAGAATCTCCGATATACCAGCCTGCGAAAGTATAGTTTTCTTTTTGGGGTTCAGAGGGCGGTGTGACAGTATAGCCGTCTGTGACGGTCTGTGAATCAATATCAGTATCGCCATCTGTAAAAGTGACCGTATGCTGTGTCATTTTTTCGACTTTGAAGTAATTACAATACCAATCGTCACCGCCATTTCCATTGGGACGGAAATAAATGGTATACGGTGCGGTATTTGCGATAATATAGTTATTTCCGCTGCCACTCGGGAACCAAGTATTGTCATCACCTTTTACCTTACATTCATCGTTTTGTGAAAGATTGGCAAACAGAATGTATTCTTCAACACCGCCTATAGAATTTTTATTTGGTTCAAACTTATATTCTGTTTTTGCAGTCCAACCATTCATTGAACCTACAAGGTAGTAGTCGGCAGAAATTATCCTGCTGCGTATAGTTGAACCATTGGTACTAATACTGACAGCAAATATTGTATCTCCACTTACTCCTGTAATATCTTCTGTTTTTTTAATATTGGCTGTATTTCCGTTGTTGAAGATGATACCTGTTACATTTGATGGTACAGTTGCGGTAAATACGAAGTTCTCATCATCGATCGGGCTTATTTTTTGACCGGGCCAGTCTCCGTTACTTTCTGTTACGTTACCTTCATCATTTTTGATCCACCAGTAAATATATACATTTTCCCAGTTTGCAAAATTATATTCGGTCAAGTTGATCTGATCGACTATCGGAGTTTCACTATAATTTGCCGTATATGTAACATTGCCCGTAACAGCCGTTACTGTCGGAGTCCAACCGCTGAAAGTATAGCCGGTTCTTGAGGGCGTTTCACTGTCGTAAGTCGGAATCGTGCCGTAGGGGACATTTTCATCTGTTTCAAGCGTGGTATTATCATAGTCTTTCCATGTTACTGTATAGCTGTTTACAGAAGAAGTATATGTTGCCGTATATGTAACATTGCCAGTAACAGCCGTTACTGTCGGAGTCCAGCCGCTGAAAGTATAGGTATATTGTGCCGTAGCTGTTCTTATGGGAGTTGCACCATCGTATGTGGGAACAGTGCCTGATGCGACAGTATCGGTTTTAATCAAAGAACCGTCATAATTATTCCATGTTACGGTATAAGTGGGTATTACCTGACTTTCATCATAATTAGTGCTGTTAAGGGTGAGAATATCGGAAGTCCACAAATTTTTCGTATCGTTGTCATAAGCAAAATACAGCACATCATTATTATTGTCACGGCTTCTTATCTGATAGAAGTCACCGTTAAGATTTCCGCCGTTGAGAATGAATGAATTATAAGTTCTGCCTGTTATGTCGGAGTTGGTGACATCAACAAGATAATTTTTACCGTCATCCATAGTCACGACATTCCACATATGAACTTCCGGACTTCCCGAACCCTGCGACAGCCAGCCCGTAACAAGATAACATTTTACAAGTTCACTATTGAAGTCCGTGAGGTCACACAGATATTTGAATGCTTTCGAGTAACCCTCGCATACTACATTGGTATTGTCATCACCGTCAAAAACATATACCAACTGCCACGGATCAAGGTCATAATCATTTACATTTCCATTTGCCGCAGCTTGATTATATTCAACAGCTTTGCAAAGTTCATAAGAATAGCCTTTAAGTTTCTCATAGTCCGAAACATTCGCATATCTTTCAACAATAGTCTGTGCGGCTGCCGGAACGGTGTTTTTGACAGCATTTATTTTCATTGTATCTATGGAAGTAGTTGTGTTTGCCTGATAGTGTTCCGAAACGGGCATAGGTACCTCAAAAGTCGGTACAGCCGAAAGTGTGACAGTCCATGCACCGTCATATCCGCTTCCGTCGTACTGATATTCCGGAATACCGAATGAATGTGACTGCGTTTTTGCAAACCAGTAAAATTCATAGGGACAGTCTGCAAGAAGTGCATCTATCGTTTTTTCCATATCAATCTGATTATTGTATGGGAATATCTCTGCTATCATCGCATCAATAGCCTGACATGTATCATCGAAAGTCGCAGACGAACCAAGACCGAGTTCTGATGATGTCCATGTTGTTTTCAGACCGGATGAAATAGAAAATACTGAACTTGTCTTTCTGCCGTCCACGATACCCTTTGCAAATACGAAAAGTTCACGGTAAAGCTGTTTCTGACTGTCGGTGAGAGTCTTGTAAGCCTCACAACTGCCGAAAAGTTCATCTTCTTCCGCATAGACTTCATCTGTGTATTCTGTGCCGTCAACAGTAACTGTCGCCGTGTAGAATACCGAACCGCCATTGCATGAGAGGTATGTATCCGCATCGTAAGAAACGCTGTCACCACAGTTACATGAGAATACAGCCTGTGCAGATGTATGGTCAGCAGACCATGTCCAAACAGGTCGGGTATAGCTGTGAGTATGTATGACTTCACCGAAAGCATCCCATGTGCCTGTATATTTCGTGCTTGTCATGGTCTTAACAGTAAAACGGTTTGTACCGCTGTCGGGGAAAAGGTCTATTGTCTGATACAATTTATTGTCCCAGTTATTTTCAGTAGTCGAGCTGTTCATGCAGCAGAATATAACATTTGTCCATTTACCTGCGGGAAGGTCTGCCGAGTATGTGCCGTCACCATCGGCATCGGTCATATCTACCCATGTATTGCCCGAACCGTTCCAAAGATACATGGCATATCTTCCGTTTGCCCGTTTCCAAGTATCGTTTGGCACAAGATGCAACTTATCACTTTCTATGATAGGTTCATCAACATCGCCGTCATTGTAAATGACCGCTATGCCCGTAGAGCCTATCGTGCCTGAGATAGTGCCGTTTGAAACGGTGAACGTATTGCCCGATACATGGTCGAGATAAGTGCCGTCGATCATTTTGTTTGCATGTACGTTTATCGTTGCCGAACCGCCGGGAGCATATACCAAAACTGCACCTTTTACGCCTCTTTCAGTATAGGCAACTTTGCCCGAATAAGAATAATATTCAGACTTTCCGATAAAAGCATTATGGAAGTGGTTGACAGCGGCAACTTCTGCACTTGTAAAATGCGTACTGCCTTTGACACCTGCAAGGATCTTATCCTTAACTTTTTCAAAAGGTCTTGAAAAATACAGAGAAGTCGCTCCCGAACGGCTCGCAGCGATAGCATAGGCACGGTCTATGACATTTTGGCTCATTTCGTTTGAATAACCGTAATCCTTGTCGTTTGACCATGTGTCATGGCTCTCACCCCAGTAAACAAGGGTATCTGCCGTTACTCCACGATATGCCCAGTTGCCCGAAGTAGAGGGTGCTGTACCGGAGTTGAAAGCATTTCTGAGCTCTCTGCCGTAAACGTCGTCCGTGACGCTCATAAGTCCCGTATATTCTTTCATCAATGCGACATTTTGGGCATCACTATTTCCGCCGGGATCGCCAAGACTTTCACCATAGTTATACATATCGTCATCAAGAACAGTAGTGAAAAATGCACAATTCTCACTCGGTAATTGTATATGTTTTAGAGTATCCCAACGCAGACCGTCAACACCTACACTTTTAAGTTCCTTAACATAGTTTTTTACGCACTGCTGAACATAGTCATTCTCCGAAGCTATATCCGGCATACCAAGATCTTTATAAGTTGTTCTGTAACGTTTATCATTTTCCCCCCGATTTGAGTCATAAACATGCCAGTATGCAGAGGGTTTCAAGTCTTTCTGTATATAGGTGTGATCGCCTGCAAGGTGATTTGCCACTATATCAACTATGACCTTTATACCGTATTTGTGAGCCTCGGTGCAAAGACTTTCAAGCTGAGCTTTTGTACCGAGATAGTTTGTTCCGATAGAGAAACTGAGGGGTTGATAGAGCCACCACCATGTACCGCTCTCCGCTTCGGGATCATTATTTCCGCCGGGCTGTGCCGGAGATGTCTGTACAGCCGTAAATCCTGCTTCTGCAATATTGGGAAGTTCGTCTATAATATCAGTGTACTTCCAGTCAAAGCAATGAAGGATAACACCGTCCTGGATATTTTCAATATCCATCGCATCATAATGCTGTACAGGCTGTTCTGCTGATGTAGAGATGTTTGCCGACGGAAATGTGCACGTCAGTACAGCCATACTCAATACAGCAGAAAAAATGCGTTTGAATTTTCCTTTCATTAAAAAATCCTCCTTTGTAAAAAATTTGTTTCTCTCGTGCAAAAATAAATACTCCGCACCTCCTTTTCATATATTTATTTTCAGCCACCTGTTAAATTTAATTATAACGCCATTAAAAACCTATGTCAATATACACAATTATTTTTTATTACCCTTCGGAATTTGATCTAACCTGACTGATCTTGTCCCTTGCAATACCGTCTTTTTAAAAAGCAACACCTTTTACACTTCCATTTTAATTTCTAAACCTGTATTTTAATTTATGTAGAAATAGTTGCTTGAATTCAACATAATTTTTCTATACAATATTATCAAGGTCAAGGACAACAAAAGAATTTTGCGGAGGGTAATATTCTATGAAAACAAAAAGGATCATTGCAGGTGCTTTATCAACAGTGTTGTGTCTGTCATTGCTGACAGAGTGTGGTGAAAGCACCCAAAACAGCGGAACAAGTACAGCGAGCGTTACGGAACAGAGTACAGTGAGTGCAAAAACAACTCATACACTGTATATCATGGATTCAGGCAAGAGTGCCGAAATGACAGCAACTTTCTGGAACTCCACAAGCGGTAAATCGGAAGATGTCAAAATGGAAAAAACAGAAGAAAAAGATGACAGTTTCATCTACTCATGTGAGGGCGATGTAAACCAATATAACATGGTACATCTCACATACGGCGGTCAGCCCACTATGGATGTTGCTTTCAACGATTTCACAAGCGGTTGGTATCTCAAAGATGATGAACTTCTCCCCTATGTTGCCGGCAAGGAACCGAAATATGATCCCGAATTTGAAGTAAAGGTATTCCAATTTGACGGCTATGACAAGAATGTCTATATTTGGACACCCGATGACTATGACAAAGACTCTGCCGACAAATATTCTGTTATCTACATGATGGACGGTCAGAGTGTCCTTTCAAAAGAAATAGCTCACGATATACAGTGTTGGAATGTTGCCGAACACGTTGAAAGCATGATGTCAGTTACTGACAACAAGGCTATGATAGTTGCCATTGAAACTCTCGGTGCAAAAGATGAAGACGGAAAACAGATCGCTACAAGAGATGATGAACTTATCCCCGATATAGGAGAGTTCGCAGAATGGGAAGGTGGAAAACTCGTTTCCAAAAAACGTGGAGATGCGTTTGCCGATTTCATACATGATACGGTCGTTCCGTATATCGAGGAAAACTACAATGTCTATACAGATGCAGCACACAATGCCATATGCGGAAGTTCCTTCGGCGGTCTTGCCAGCTTTCACACAGGCGTAAAGTATCCCGAAAAATTCGGTACTATAGGTGCACTCTCCGCTTCATTCCAGATATTTACAGAGGAATCACTCAAGCAACACCTCAAATCAATGACAACTAATGAAAATATGCCCTTCATCTACTTCTATGCAGGCGGCTATTCATCAGATACTACCGTTGCAGATGTACCCGTATACAACTATCTCGTTGAAAACGGCTATCCAAAAGATAAGCTTGTATTCAACAAAGATGAGGACGGCGAACACTTCGTTCCGTACTGGAGAAATGTATATCCCGAATTCCTTGAAGCAATGTTCACTCAGAAGGTTTCCGCACTTGAAAGCGGTGCTGTCATAGAATATGAAAATACCACTCTTGAACCTCAGACAAGCTCCGAACCTGTCAGCATTGATCCCGATGATCCGAGAGCTGCCGAAATAATGAACTACTTCTACTTCGATAACAGCGAAACTAAATGGGATAAAGTATGTGCTTACTGGTGGGGCGGAAATCCCGTCAACAAGATCACAGGCGAAGATGCTTACGGTAATCCCGAATGGCCCGGTCTTGAAATGGAAAAGATCGGTGATACCGATATTTACAGAGTGGTCGTTCCGCTCGGAAACTACGGTCTTGTATTCAGTTCCGGCGTGACCGATGCCGAAGTGGAAAAAGGTACAGTCGCATATCAGACAAAAGACCTTACTTTCAGTTCAAATGCCAACTCCGGTCAGATATATAAAATAGACGTATCTGAGGAAGCAAAGCCCGGCAGAGGCATTGAAAAAACCAAATACAAGTATAATGCAGGAAGCTGGTCAAACTATACAGGTGAATAAGATATATGCCGTGACAGAAACATCTCTGTCACGGCATTTCTATATCTTCAAATCATTTTATTTCTTTTTGATAAGTATAATTATTCCCGTGACAAGACAGATGACCGATGCCGCAAATAATGATGTCATGGGATAGTTTATACTTGAAATCATATCTTCATTGAAATACTGTGTACCCGAAAGCCAAAGCCCCATAATTAAAGCGAAAGTATTGTTATTTATAATATGAGCTATACTTGCGGGAATAGTGGAATTTGCTGCTTTTGTCAGCATGGTGAAATAAAATCCTATAAGTATACAGAATACGCACATCAAAACAAATCCCGTATACGGATACATGAAATAATCCTTGCCGAAATTGTGTCCGCAGGCGATTATGGGAGCGTGCCACATTCCCCATATGATACCGCTTACGACTATTGCGGCAGGAAACGGCATTATTTTTTCAAGTTTTGGTGTCAGATAACCACGCCAGCCGAATTCTTCACCAAATCCGAAAAGACTTAACAAACTGCCAAAAGCCAAAACATATATCACCATTGAAAAAAATTCCCCAAAGTCAAAGTTTTTGAATATCTCTCCGAAAGCGTCTGACGGCATGAGAAACAATGCAACTGCAAATGCCGAAACAGTGCTGTATAAAACAGGCAAAAGAAATGCAAGCACTAAATAACGGATATTGCCTTTTATTTTCATCTTGAAAAGACAGTTTTCAAAGCCCTCTTTTGTGACTATCCTCGTCAGAATATTGGCTATTGCGGGACAAATCATAGAAAATGATGTCAAAACCTGATACCAAAGATTGTCGATCGTCCACCCGAAAAAGCCCACATATACAAATGCTGCAATAAACGGCGGTATAAATGCAAAGCAAAGATATATCAAAATTCTTTTCAAGATCAATTTTTTCTCATTTGTCATAGCTGTCACCGCCTTTCAGATAAAGCAAGCACGAAATTTTATACGATCCCCAATACAAAAACAATACAACAGCCGGTGCAAATCTTAATAACATTGGAATATTTTCGGAAAATGTTTCCTGAAACCACTTCACCACATCTTCAACAGAACCGAATATCGACATATCACCGAAAAGTGAATAAATTAAAATTATCAATATTATCGTACCCATAGCGGACATTCTGATAACATTTCCTTTTTTGTTTCCGAAACGGATAATAAACGGTGTTTCAAAAGCCCTGAAAAATATCTGTATCAATACAAAAAACCGTAAAACTAATACTGCAACAGTTATATCATGGTCGGATATGGCGGCAGCTGTATAAAACCAAAATATACACCAACACATTGTCGTACTCGAAACAAAAAGATTGAATATGTATTTTGAGGAGATCTGTTTTTTAATTCCGTCTGACGTTGAACAGATAAAAGCCTGCCAGACTTTTCTTTCATCGTGTTCAAAAATACCCTGCTGAAACATCTCCACGACAAGCATCATTACAAGTGATGAAAAACACAATGTTAAATTGACTTCCCATTCTTCGAGGTCTGAAAATACAGGAGCAGCAATTATAAGACC
>CADCCP010000021.1 GCA_902800005.1 uncultured Ruminococcus sp.
AATTTTCGGACATCAAATTTGATATAAAACAACCGCTTTGTTCCATAAGTCAATTTTACGGAATAAAGCGGTTTTTATCATTCATTATGCATTATGCATTATGAATTATGCATTGATAATGTGTTCTGTATAATTCTCAATGAGAATAGTGGGTTTCAGATGATCGTCAAACTCCACGACATTTACAGAAGTGTTTGTGCCGAGCGGCACTTCTTTTATGTCTTTCACTTCCCAACCGTGTGCAAAACACATCATATTTTTTATCGCACACCCGTGTGATACGATACATATCGTCTTGTCTTTATTTTCCGAAACGATACGCAGAAGTGCCTTTTTCACTCTCTCATACACCTGTGCCATGCTTTCTCCGTTTGGTGCATGGAAATTTGCAGGATCGTTTCTCCAGTTGTCCATCTGTTCGGGATATTGCTTCTCTATATCCGTCAACAACACACCTTCCCAGTCACCTGCATCTATCTCCACTATTTCATCATCCGTCTGTATGGGAAGCTCATGATACAAGTCTATCCCCTCTGCTGTTTTGAACGCCCTTTTCTTCGGGCTGGAACACATCACTTCTATCGGCTCTTTCGACAGAAGTTCTGCGACCTTTTCTATCTGCTTCTTCCCCAAGTACGTTATATCGGTATCAATGCTTCCCTGAAAAAATCTCTTTAAATTTCCTTCTGCCTGACAGTGACGTACTATTATAACCTTTGTCAAATTTTATTCCCCCGATACATCCTATTCCTTTGTTTTTATATATATATCCCAAAATTCCTGTGGAGTAATTGCTTTGATTTTGCTGTTTGCAAAGTCGTTTATATTTCTTGTCACAACATAGTCAGCGTTTACTGCAACGGCACATCTTCAAAATCTTTAAAATTTACTCTTTCAAGAGCTGTCAAAAGTACATTTTTGCCTATTCCCAAAACTTCGAGTATATCAAACAAACTTTTTATCATAATCCTTATGGTCATAATCTTTACGAAGAATAAAAAACAGATTTGGAACAGAATGTGCTGCCATAAATCCTGTTACTATTTTATCACAACAAATTTGTATAATTTTGTCCGCTGTTTCAAAATACGGTTCACGCCCGACAAGATAATCAATCAAAACATTTGTATCAACCAAGATTTTCATACTTGTCCTCCAAATATTGATAATATTCTTCTTTGTCATCATCAGTGACGGTAGTATATGGTTTTCTCAGCCTTGCTATTGTTTCATAGGCATTTTGTGCTTTAATGTTTTTCTGTTCGTCCGGCTTGCTGACTAACATGAAGCGAATGACAGTATATATTGCATTTACTTGTTCATCTGTCATTTCGCTTATAGCATTATATAGTAATTCTCTGGTACTCACAACAGTTCACCTATGTTATACTATCACAGTGTGTGTAAGTTCCGTTACAGACTTCATATTGTGTTCATCAAGGTATTTGTCAAGTCCTTGCGTTATTTTCACGGGTGCATAAGGATCGGTAAAAAGTGCTGTGCCTATCTGAAGAGCGTCTGCTCCTGCCATCATCATTTCAACAGCGTCTTTCCAAGTCGTGACTCCGCCCATGCCTATTACGGGAATGTTCACGGAATTTTTTACCTGCCATACCATTCTTACCGCTACCGGAAATACTGCCGGTCCCGACATTCCGCCCGTGATGTTTTTGATTATCGGCTTTCTTGTATTGATGTCTATTCTCATTCCCGTAAGCGTGTTTATGAGAGAAACTGCATCTGCTCCCTCACTTTCAGCCGCCTTTGCTATACTTGCAATATCCGCAACATTCGGTGATAATTTGATTATCAAGGGCTTTTTGCAGTATTTTCTGACGGCTTTTGTGATAGCTCCGACAGATTCACATGATGTACCGAACTGTACGCCGCCCTCTTTTACATTCGGACATGATATATTCAGTTCCACCATGTCTATATCCGTTTCGGAAAGTATTTCAACCATTTTACAGTAATCTTCCTGTGTGCTGCCTGCCACATTCGCAATAATTACTGTATTCTGTTCTTTAAGCCACTGCAAATCGTATTTGATGAAATGCTCCACACCGGGATTTTGCAGACCGACTGCATTCAACATTCCCATAGGAGTTTCCGCAATTCTCGGAGGGGGATTTCCCGCTCTCTCTTTCAAAGTCGTACCCTTGCACGAAATTCCGCCGAATACACTCAGCGGATAAAATTCACTGTATTCACGACCAAAACCGATAGTACCCGAAGCTGCTATGATCGGGTTATTAAAATGAACGCCTGCTATATTTACACTTAAATCTGCCATCAGAATACAACCTCCTCTGCATTGAATACGGGACCGTCCTTGCAAACGTGTTTATATGTCTGCTGACCGTTTTCATCAAAAACGGCAACCGCACAGCCAAGACACGCTCCTACTCCGCAAGCCATTCTCTGTTCAAGTGATACCTGACAGGGAATATTATTTTCTTTTGCGATATTTGCAATATTTCTCAGCATGGGCATAGGTCCGCAGGCACATATCATTTCGGCATCTTTCACGTACTCTTTAAGCGGTTCGGTAACAAATCCGTGTATACCGTAACTGCCGTCATCGGTCGTTATGATGACGTTTCCTGCAAACTGCCTGAAATCATCTTCAAGGATCACTGCACTCCTGTTTCTGAAACCGTTGATGACAACGGCATTTTTACCGCACTGTTTTGCACTGTACAGCATGGGCGGAACGCCTATGCCGCCTCCTATGAATACAGTCTTTTTATTCTCGTCAATTTCAAAGCCTTTTCCGAGAGGGGCAATGATATTTATTTTCTCACCGACTTTTGTATCGGCAAGGATAGCCGTACCTTCTCCACGAATCTCAAAGACAAGTCTTATAATATCGCCGTCAACATCACATACGGATATAGGTCTGCGTAAGGTCTTTGACGGCACTAACACCTGTACAAACTGACCTGCCCTTGTGATCTCTGCAAGGGACTTATTTTTGAGCCTGAAATCAAATATCGTGCCTGTAAGCTGATTTTTAAGGACAAGCTCACAATCCTGTGCATCAAATCTCATTCTGCATCTTCCTTTCATTTTCATATATTTTGATTATAACACAATTACAGCAAAATTTGAATAATTTTTTAAAAACTTTTTTCTTTCTATTGCACAATTATGTGACATAAATTATAACAGAAAATCCATTGACAAAACGGTCTTGCAAGAGTAAAATAAATTATATATTGTGTTCGGAAAAAATTTTAAAAATCGGAGGTAATAAAGTGTTATCTGAATTTAATAGGAGAAATATGTCCCAAAGCAGAAAAGGCAGAGGCTTTTCTGCCAAAAACAGCAGTCAGACTCTGATCGAAAAAAAGTCTGACAGACAAAAATTGCAGTTGGCGGGTCCGCCGCAGTATACTAAACGTCCCGAAAGCTCCTTCAAAAAAAATGAATTCCAGTATAAAAGAAATTATACCAAACAATCCGACCATGCTGTAAAAATCACGTTTCTGGGTGGTCTTAATGAGATCGGAAAAAATATGACCTTGTTTGAATGTGACAACGATATGTTCCTGCTCGACTGCGGAATGGCATTCCCTGACGGTGAAATGCTCGGTGTCGATATGGTAATTCCCGACTTCACATATGTCGAGAGAAACAAGGAAAAAATAAAAGGTATCGTTCTCACTCACGGTCATGAAGATCATATCGGTGCTTTGCCGTATCTTTTTAGGAAACTCAACTTTCCAATATACGGCACTCCCCTGACACTCGGACTTGTTGAGAGCAAGCTCAAAGAACACGGCTTGCAAAGCAAGGTCAAACTCAATACCGTCAAACCCGGACAGAGAATAAAACTCGGCTGTATGTCGATAGAATTCATACATGTAAATCACTCTATACCTGATTCTGTCGGACTTGCCATACACACCCCCGCCGGTACTATCGTCCATACGGGTGACTTCAAGATCGACTGCACTCCCACAACGGACGGCATGATCGATCTGGCGAGATTCGCCGAACTCGGCAATCACGGTGTACTGGCACTCATGGCTGATTCCACCAATGCGGAAAGACCCGGCTATACTATGACCGAACAGAAAGTAAGACAGACCTTTGACCATCTTTTCAAAGAGGCTGAAAAAAGTCGTATAATAATAGCAACATTTGCTTCCAATATAGGAAGAATACAGCAGATACTCGACTGTGCCAAGAAATACGGCAGAAAAGTCGCTTTCTCAGGCAGGAGCATGGTAAACAACATGAATATCGCCATCGAACTCGGCTATATCAAAGCCGATGACGGTCTTGTCATAGATATTGATCTGCTCGACAGATACACCGATGAACAGATAGTTCTCGTAACAACAGGCAGTCAGGGTGAAGCGATGTCTGCACTTTCAAGAATGGCTTCCTCCGAACACAGAAAAGTTGAAGTCGGTCAGAATGACTTTATCATCATATCTGCCAATCCTATTCCCGGCAATGAAAAAATGGTCAGCAAGATCGTTAATGAACTCATGAAACACAAGTGCAAGGTCATCTATGAATCCATGTATGAAGTCCACGTTTCCGGTCATGCTTGTCAGGAAGAACTCAAACTCATTCAGGGACTTACCAAGCCCCGATATTTCATACCCGTTCACGGCGAACAAAAACATCTCGTCAAACACGCCAATCTTGCCATAGCAATGGGCATACCTGAAAAAAATATTTTTATCGGCGATGTCGGAACTGTTGTGGAACTCAGAAAAGACCGTATACGACAACTCCCCAGCATTCCGGCGGGTAATGTACTTGTGGACGGTCTGGGTGTCGGAGATGTCGGAAGCATCGTCCTGCGTGACAGGAAACATCTCGGTCAGGACGGTCTGATCGTTGTCGTGGTCACTCTCGACAGCCATGACAAGCATATCATTGCAGGTCCCGATGTCGTTTCAAGGGGATTCGTCTATGTAAAAGAAAGCGAACCTCTCATGGACGAGGCAGTAGATGTCGTGACTGAAACACTGGACGAATGCCGTTATCAGGGGATCTGTGACTGGAGTGTCATCAAGACCGCCATCAAGGACGATCTTTCCAAGATGATCTATGATAAGACAAGAAGAAGTCCCATGATACTGCCTGTCATAATGGAGGTATGAATTGCCGGAAGTTGGTGAACAAGGTTGAAAAAAAACACAAATTTTATAACACCTCTTTTTCTGATACTGGTGATAGTCATGTTTGCAATGGCTGTCATATCATTCTGGTGGAACAAATTTATTTTTATAGGAGAATTTCTGTTATCGCTGAGTGCCATGTTCGTTGTAGGGCTGAGTGCATTCCGCCTAAGACACTACATTTCTCAGGTATTCATCAATGCCGTTCATGCCCTTGACGATGAGGGCAGAAAAAATATTGAAAATATCGGCTGTGCAGTTGCCGTCATAGGCGAAAACAATGAGATCATCGCTGTCAACAAGCACTTCAGGGAACTTATATGCAGCGGAGAAAGTCCCATATCCGCTCCCTTGACAGACTATCTCGGCGGTCACGATATACACACCATCTTCAGCGACAAGGGTACGGATACCAAAAGAAATGATAAATGGTATGTTGTTTTCGGAGTGAAAAGCGGTTCGGGTGCTATCGTCTACTTCATAGACAATGACCTGTACAAGTCTAACTCCGATGAATATATATCTTCTCGTCCCGTTGTGGCGATCGTCACCTTCGACAACAAGGAGGAACTTGAACGCCAGACCGAAGAAGGCAAAGCCAGTCAGGTCACCGTGTCCGTTGAGCAGACCATCGTAAAATGGGTAGCCTCTACGACAGGCTTCTACAAGAAAATATCAGGCGGCAGATATGTCGTTGTCATGGAAGAAAGATATATCAAAAAATTCATGGACGAAAAATTCAGGATACTTGAAGACATCCGTGAAATAAAAATAAATGAGCGTGTCAATGCTACCATCTCCATAGGTGTCGGTCACGGCGGAAAGACCTTCAAGGAAAACGAACTCTGGGCAAGGCAGGCTCTTGAGATAGCTCTCGGCAGGGGCGGCGATCAGGTCGCTGTCAAGCAGTCCGAAGAATACCAATTCTTCGGGGGCGTTTCAAAGGGCGTTGAAAAGCGTGACAAAGTCCGTACAAGAGTAATTGCAGGTTCTCTCATCACCCATGTCAAAAACAGCAGCAATGTCATAATAATGGGACACCGTTATTCCGATCTTGATGCAGTAGGAGCGTGTATCGGAATGTGGAGTTCGATTTCAAAGGGACTTAAAAGACCTGCTTATATATGCATCAACCGTCAGCAGACTCTTGCCAAACCGCTTGTTGCCAGCTTTGAAAAAGCAGGCTTTGAAAGTATCTTCAAGACCGAAAGTGAGATCCTCGATATTATGGACGAGCGTTCACTGCTCATCATAGTGGATACCCACTCCCCTAACTTCCTTGAATCAAGGGCAGTCTATGAACGCTCCGAAAGAGTCGTTGTCATTGACCACCACAGAATGATGGTCAATCACATAGATAATGCTGTTGTTTTCTACCATGAACCATATGCATCATCGGCGTGTGAGATGACGGCGGAACTCATCCAGTATCTCAGCAGTGAACCGCCAAGCCGTCTGGAAAGTGAAGCAATGCTGTCGGGCATCATGCTCGATACTAAAAATTTCGTTCTGCGTACAGGTGTCAGAACTTTCGAAGCGGCAGCTTACCTCAGAAAAAACGGTGCGGATACCGTTGAAGTAAAGCGTCTTTTCTCCAACTCCATCGATACCTATAAAGTCAAATATAAGCTCGTCAGCGATGCAGAGATCTTCAATTACTGTGCCATCGCCTGTGCGGACGAATCCACACCTGATATAAGGATCGCTTCCGCACAAGCCGCTGATGAACTTTTGGGCATAGAAAATGTCAAAGCCTCCTTTGTCATGTACAAAACAGGCAAAACTGTAAATATCTCCGCCCGTTCTCTCGGTGATCTAAATGTTCAGGTCATCATGGAATCTCTCGGCGGCGGCGGTCATCAGACTATGGCTGCCTGTCAGATGGAAGATGTCAGCCTTGCCGAAGCAAGAGAAAGACTTGTTTCCATCATAAATGATCTCGACCTCAATACAATTAGCAATTAGTAATTATTCTCAAAACTAAAAAAGAAAAGAGGAAAATTTTATGAAAGTAGTATTATTGCAGGATGTAAAGGGTACAGGAAAAAAAGGTGAATTGGTGAATGTGTCGGACGGCTATGCAAGAAACTTTCTCATGCCGAGAAAACTCGCCAAAGAAGCCGATGCACAGGCTATCAATGAACTCAAGAATGCCGAACAGTCCAGACTCCACAAAATAGCCGTTGAAACCGAACAGGCTAAGGCAAGTGCAAAAATGCTTGAAGGTCAAACACTTGTGATGACCGCCAAAGCAGGTCAGGGCGGCAGACTTTTCGGCTCAGTCACAAGCAAGGAAGTCGCTAACGAGATCAAACAAAAATTCAGCCTTGCTGTTGACAAGAGAAAAGTTGTTCTTGAAAGCGACATAAAAGCCTTCGGTACTTACAAGTGTGAAGTCAAGCTTTATACCGGAATTTCTGCCAATATCAATGTCAAAGTCGTTGAAGAGACCAAATGATCCGAAATTGAAAACGGAAAATTGTTAGAGATAATGATTTTGCGTTTTCAATTTTTAATTTTCTTAACGGGAAAAAGGAAGTGAAATTATGGATGATAAACTGCTTTCCTCTATGGGAATGCCGGGAGATATGCCGTGTGATCCCGATTCCGAGCAGGCTTTGCTTGCTTCTGTTTTGATAGAGCCGGAGGATATATCTCTGCTAATGGAGAAGATACCGTCAGGCGATTATTTTTATGTGCCTGTCAACAGGGATATATACAATGCCATGTCAGAACTGTTCATGCTCAATATGACAGTGAACTACAAAACTATCCTTGCCAAACTCAAGGAAACTACAAACTATCCTCATGAAGATATGAGAGCATATCTTGTCGGCATCATGGATGAAGTGCCTGTAATCTCTGCGATCGATGACTATATTTCTATGGTCAGGGAAAAATACTTTGTAAGGAAGCTGATCACTACCGCACATCAGATCATCGACTACACATTCAAAAACAGCAACAGCAATTCCAACAGACTCATAGATGCCGCTGAAAAAATGATATTCGACATACGTGATACAAGAAGCAGCAGCGGTCTTGAACAGCTTAAATATGCTATCTTCGAGACTTTCGACAGACTCGATATACTAAATTCTCCCGAAAGCGACTCAGTGCAGGCTCTCTCTACGGGAATAGGCTCTCTTGACAGTACGATAACAGGTCTTAATAGATCAGACCTTATCATACTTGCCGCACGTCCCGGCATGGGCAAGACCAGCTTTGCCCTTAACATTGCAAGCTATGTTTCAATGAAATGCAAAAAGAAGGTCGCATTCTTCTCACTTGAGATGAGCCGTGAACAGCTTGCTGCCCGTCTGCTTTCAACAGAGGGACTTATTCCCGGCACAAAGCTCCGTACCGGAAAACTCTCAAATGAAGAATGGCAGAGATTGATCGAGGCAGGCGATGTTTTGAGCAAGGCGGAATTGTATATCGATTACAGTTCTAACATAACTGTACCCGAAATAAAGGCAAAACTCAAAAAAAACAAAGGCTTCGATCTTGTTATCATAGACTATTTGCAGTTGATGAAGCCTGCAAGGGCTAATAACAATCATGTTCAGGAGGTGTCGGAGATCACAAGAGATCTGAAGATACTTGCCAAAGAAATGGATGTGCCTGTAATAACTCTCTCACAGCTTTCCCGTGCAAGCGAACAGCGTGCCGAACATAAACCCCAGCTCTCTGACCTGAGAGATTCGGGTTCTATCGAGCAGGATGCAGATATAGTTCTCTTCCTGTACAGAGAGGATTATTACAAAGATAAAACAGATCAGTCCCCAAATGATGTCTCAAATCACGGTGAATGTATCGTTGCAAAAAACAGACACGGAGAAACACGTTCCGTTCCTCTGCACTGGCAGGGTGAATTCATGCGTTTCACTTCGGAGGTAAATGATGTTCGATAAAGCTCTCTCCACTGTACAAAAATATGATATGCTCCATGAAAATGACAGCGTTGTCGTGGGATTGTCGGGCGGAGCGGATTCATGTGCATTACTGCATTTTCTTGTATCTCTCAGGGAAAAAATGAATCTGAAAGTTTCCGCCTGTCATATCAACCATCAATTAAGGGGTGCAGAAGCCGACAGAGATGAAAATTTTGCCGCCGACTTCTGCAAAGCACACAATGTTCCCATTTATATACTCCATGCAGATGTCAGGGGTGAAGCCCTCAGACAAAAGAAAAGTACCGAACAATGCGGGCGGGACATAAGATATGCTTTTTTCAGCGAGACCGCTGAAAAACTCAATGCAAAAATAGCAACCGCACACACTGCTTCCGACAATGCCGAAACTGTTCTCTTTAACCTTGCAAGAGGCAGCGGTGCGGCAGGTCTTTGCGGCATACCGCCTGTCAGAGACAATATTATCCGTCCGCTCATCGAATGCACAAGGACAGATATAGAAGCCTACTGCACAAAGCATGATATTCACTATGTCACCGACAGCACAAACCTTACAGATGAATATACAAGAAATAAAATTCGTTTGGAAGTCATGCCCGTCCTCAAAAAAATAAACCCCGCATTTGAAAGCACCGTTTCGGGCATGACTCAGCGTATGAAAGAGACCGTTGACTTCATCGACAGATGTGCAGAAAATGCCTTGTCCTCTGCCCTCACCGACAAGGGATACAAAATATCCGAACTGCAAAAACTCGATAAAGCCGTACTTTCAAGGGCAGTTATCATGATATGTCAAAAAAACTCATTCGCTCCCGAAGCAAAACATATTGAACTTATTAAAAAAATCGTGTATAATAGCGGTGCGGTCGAACTTAAAAATGACCTCTTTGCAGTATCCTCTCAGGGCTTTTTCCGTATCGTCAGCAAAACTTCTGTCAATACTTCACAGACGGTACAATGGAACGGTAAAGAAAATCTATCAATAAACAACAAAAAGATTTCACTTTTAAAGATAAATAAAGACACATTTCACAATCGTAAAAAAATTGATAAATTCCTGTTTCATAATGCTCTCGATTGTGATACAATACCATTGACAGCCGTTTTCCGTACAAGAAAACAAGGAGATATATTTGCACCTCACGGACGCAACGTCACCAAATCCGTCAAAAAGCTGTTCATAGAACTCAGGATACCCCGTGAACAGCGTGACAGTATAATCATGCTTGCAGACGGCTCGGATATACTTTGGATAGAGGGCATAGGCGTTTCCGAAAGAGCCTCTGTCAAAGACAACTCGCAGAATATCGTCCTTGTTTCGACCGAACACATAACAGAAAGGAATTTGAAATGAACAGTGATCTTCTTGAAATAATCGCAGACGAAACACAGTTAAGTGAAAAAGTAAATGAACTTGCCGAAAAAATTAGCAGTGACTACAATGGAAAATCTTTTGTTGCAGTGGGAATACTAAAGGGCAGTGTGATATTCTTTGCAGACCTCATCAGAAAACTCGATCTGTGCAAATTTGATTTCATGGCAGCTTCAAGTTACGGAAGTTCTGCCGTGTCATCGGGAAAAATAAATATCAAAAAAGACCTCTCCGAAGATGTCACAGGCAAAGATGTGCTTATCGTTGAGGATATTCTCGATACGGGAAATACCATGTATCTGCTCAGAGATTACATCATGTCAAAGGGTGCAAAAAGCGTGAAGATATGTGTGCTTTTTGACAAACCCTCAAGGCGTGAGAAATCCATTACTGCTGATTATACGGGATTTACCATTGATGACCTCTTCATTGTCGGCTACGGTCTGGACTATGACGAGAAATACAGAAATCTGCCGTATGTCGGCGTACTTAAACCCGAAATCTATTCATAAACAAGGAGTGACAATGCTTTGGATAATAAGAAAACGATCCGCAATCTGTTAATCTGTCTCGGCATACCAATTATTTTTCTTCTGATAATCGGTCTTATCATGTCATCTCAGCCCAAAAAGGAATATCCCACTTCCGATATCGTCTATCTTTTCAAAGACCAGAAAGTCACCGAGTATAAGCTCGACTTCGGCTCAGGCAAACTCGAACTTAAACTCAATGAAAAATATGAGGGTAAGACCGAAATAGAAACCAATGTTGCAAGCATCAGTCTTTTCATAGACTCCGTTGATGAATACATTGAGGAATACAACAACAAAAATCCCGATAAGCCTATGAAATATACTTGGAAGCAGGCTTCCGACAATTCTATCTGGCTTGAATTCCTGCCAAATCTTCTCCTCATTGCCGTACTCATAGGCGTATGGATATATGTCATGCGTAAAATTTCGGGCAGTTTCGGAGATGTCGGCAAACAGTTCGGCTTCGGCAAGGCAAAGGTAAAAAATCTCAGTGATGAGAAAAGAAAAACTACTTTTGAAGACGTTGCCGGTGCAGATGAGGAAAAAGAAGAATTGCAGGAAGTTGTTGAATTCCTCAAAGACCCCAAAAAATACAACGAACTTGGTGCAAGGATACCCAAAGGCGTTCTGCTTGTAGGCCCTCCCGGTACAGGTAAGACACTTCTTGCAAGAGCCGTTGCAGGTGAAGCAGGCGTACCTTTCTTCTCCATATCAGGTTCAGACTTCGTTGAAATGTTTGTCGGTGTGGGTGCATCCCGTGTGCGTGACCTTTTTGAGCAGGCGAAAAAGAGTTCTCCCTGTATCATCTTTATAGATGAGATAGATGCTGTCGGCAAAAAACGTGGTGCAGGTGTCGGCAGCGGCGGTCATGATGAACGTGAACAGACTCTTAACCAGATACTCGTTGAAATGGACGGCTTCGGTGCAAATGAGGGTGTCATAATGATAGCTGCTACCAACCGTCCCGATGTACTTGATCCTGCCCTGCTCCGTCCCGGCAGATTTGACCGTCAAGTCATGGTCGGCAGACCTGACATCAAAGGTCGTGAGGAAATACTCAAAGTCCATTCAAGAGGAAAGCCCCTTGCTCCTGATGTAAAACTCAAGATCATCGCAAAATCCACTGCCGGCTTTACGGGTGCAGACCTTGAAAACCTCCTGAATGAAGCAGCACTCCTCGCTGCAAGGCGTGATCAGAAAGCCATCACCATGAAAGAAGTTGAAGAGGCTACCATTAAAGTAGTTGTCGGTACGGAAAAGAAATCCCGTGTCATGTCTGACCGTGAAAAGAGACTGACTGCCTATCATGAAGCAGGTCATGCCATTGCTACTTTCTACTGCCCCACACAAGACCCCGTCCATCAAATTTCTATTATTCCCCGTGGCATGGCGGGCGGTTTTACCATGTCTCTGCCCTCTGAGGACAAATCCTACCGTTCAAGAACCGAAATGCTTGAAGAAATCGTGGTACTTTTGGGCGGTCGTGTTGCAGAGGCACTTATCATAGGCGATATTTCAACAGGT
Source organism: uncultured Ruminococcus sp. (assembly GCA_902800005.1). Classification (GTDB taxonomy): domain Bacteria; phylum Bacillota; class Clostridia; order Oscillospirales; family Acutalibacteraceae; genus UBA1213. The sequence continues at coordinate 12,485 of CADCCP010000021.1, forward strand.
GCTTCCAACGATATTGAACGTGCAACACAGCTTGTTGTTTCCATGATAACAAAGTACGGCATGAGCCAAAAGCTCGGTCCTGTCAACTACTCCTCCGAAAACGACAGTTTTCTCGGTGCGGAATTCGGCACAAAGCCTTATTCCGAAAAAACTGCCGCTGCCATTGATGAAGAAGTCAAGGACTATATCACAACAGGCTATGCCAAAACCGAACAGATACTCAAAGATCATACAGATGAGCTTCACAGAGTTGCACAATTCCTCTTTGAGCATGAAAAAATGTCAGGTGAACAGTTCATCGCCGCTGTCGAAAACAGGGAGATCCCCATTGAAGTCGATACAGATGATGATGACGACGATGAAACAGATGAACATCCTGTCAGCACAATGAAAGAAACTCAGTCTGAAATTACCGACAATGTAGAGGCTGATGCAAAAGATATTGACGATGATGAAGTTGTCATTCACACCGTTGAAAAAAATGATGATTAAATTTTTAAGGAGTGCCGTAAAAAAGCACTCCTTGTTTAAATCGATCAGCAATTAGCAAAGGCGCTGTGAATGCTGATCGTAAATACAGAGAAAGGAGTGCAGTAGGATTAGCTTTTAATTGCTAATTGCTAATTGCCAATTGAATGAAATGGCTTTTAAGAAGATAACCGTTAGAGGAGCAAGAGAGCATAACTTAAAAAATATAAATGTCGAGATACCAAGAGATGAACTTGTTGTCATAACGGGGTTATCGGGTTCAGGCAAGTCCTCTCTTGCATTTGACACCCTCTATGCAGAAGGTCAAAGACGTTATGTAGAATCACTTTCATCTTATGCAAGAATGTTTTTAGGGCAAATGGACAAGCCCGATGTTGACAGCATTGACGGCTTGTCACCGTCCATTTCCATTGACCAAAAAACGACTTCTAAAAATCCCCGTTCCACTGTCGGCACTGTTACAGAAATTTATGACTATCTCAGATTGATGTATGCAAGGATAGGTATTCCGCATTGTCCCGTGTGCGGGCGTGAGATAAAACAGCAGACTGTTGACCAGATAGTTGACAAGGTTCTTGAAATGCCGGCAAGTACCAAGATCCAAGTTATGTCACCTGTTGTCAGGTCTAAAAAAGGTGAGCATAAAAAGGAATTTGAAAATGCCGCAAAAAGCGGATTTGTGCGTGTTCGTGCAGACGGAATTATTTATGACTTATCCGAAGATATTCCCCTTGAGAAATATAAAAAGCATAATATCGAGATAGTTATAGACAGGCTTGTCATCAAGCCCGAAATACGTTCAAGGCTTGCAGACTCCATTGAAACTGCTGCTAAATTGTCCGGCGGTCTTATCATAATTGCCGTTCAGGGCGGTGAAGATATATTATTTTCACAGAATTATGCCTGTCCCGAACATGATATAAGCATTGATGAATTAAGCCCCCGAATGTTCTCCTTCAACAATCCTTACGGAGCGTGTAAGAAATGTACGGGCTTGGGTGTGTTCATGCAGATAGATATTGACAGGATAATCCCCGACAATACCAAGTCTGTCCGTCAGGGTGCCATAAAGGGCAGCGGATGGGCTATGGAAGGAAGCACTATTGCAACCATGTATTTTGAAGCCCTTGCAGAAAAATACAAGTTCTCACTTGATACCCCTGTGAAAGACTTGCCCGAAGATGTCATGGATATTATCCTTTACGGCACTAAAGGTGAAAAAATAACCGTCCATCGCAAGAATGAATACGGTTCGGGAACTTACTATACGGAATTTGAGGGTATTATAAATAATCTTGAAAGGCGTTTCCGTGAAACTCAAAGTAATTGGGTGAAGTCGGAAATCGAAAGTTATATGTCAGCCGTTCCATGCGATGCCTGCAACGGAAAGCGACTCTCTCCCGAAAGTCTTGCTGTGACGGTCGGCAATATGAATATCAGTCAATTCTGTGATATGTCTATAAGTCAGGCAGTCGAATTTACAAAGAATATTCCCTTATCGGAACGGGATAAATTCATTGCAAGTTCCATTACAAAGGAAATTCAAAGCCGTCTGCATTTTCTTGACAGTGTGGGATTGTCGTATCTGACGTTATCGAGGTCAGCAGGCACTTTGTCGGGCGGTGAAAGTCAGAGAATACGTCTTGCAACTCAGATAGGCTCTGCATTGTCAGGAGTGCTGTATATTCTTGATGAACCGAGTATCGGCTTGCATCAACGTGACAATGACAGACTTATCGCCACTTTGAAGAATCTCCGTGACTTAGGCAATACCGTTATTGTAGTCGAACATGATGAAGATACCATGTATGCCGCTGATCATATAATTGATATAGGTCCCGGTGCAGGCGTGAATGGCGGTGAACTTGTGTGTGCAGGCAGTATTGATGACATAAAAGCCTGTGACCGCTCACTGACAGGTCTGTATCTCAGCAGAAAAATGTCTATACCCGTTCCCGAAAAAAGACGTGACGGCAACGGAAAGTGCCTTAAAATATACGGTGCTTATCAGAATAACTTAAAAAATATAGATGTTGAATTTCCGTTAGGTAAATTTATTTGTGTAACAGGTGTATCGGGTTCAGGCAAGTCCTCTCTTGTCAATGAGATCCTCTATAAACAGCTTGCAAGTGATCTCAACGGTGCAAGACCTTTACCTGTTCAGTGCGAGAAGATAACGGGAATTGAAAATCTTGATAAAGTCATTGACATAAATCAATCTCCGATAGGCAGAACTCCACGTTCCAATCCTGCAACTTATACGGGAGTTTTCACTGATATAAGGGAGCTTTTCGCTCAGACAACTGATGCTAAAATGCATGGTTTCAGTGCAGGCAGATTTTCTTTCAACGTCAAGGGCGGCAGATGTGAAGCCTGTCAGGGTGACGGCATTGTCAAGATAGAAATGCACTTTTTATCTGATGTATATGTGCCGTGTGAAGTCTGCGGCGGAAAGAGATATAACCGTGAAACGCTTGCAGTAAAGTACAGGGGAAAGTCTATATATGACGTGCTTGAAATGACGGTAGACGAGGCTTGCAAGTTTTTTGCCAACCATCAGAAAATTTCTGCCAAGCTGAATACATTGAAAAACGTGGGATTGGGCTATGTAAAGTTGGGGCAGTCTGCAACGACACTTTCGGGCGGTGAAGCCCAGAGGGTAAAATTGGCAACGGAACTTTCAAAGCGTTCAACAGGCAAGACTATGTATATTCTTGACGAGCCTACAACGGGACTTCATATAGCAGATGTTCACAGACTTATAGAAGTCTTGCAGAGATTTGCAGATGACGGCAATACAGTTGTTGTGATAGAGCATAACCTTGATTTGATAAAGACCGCCGACCATATCATAGATTTAGGCATGGAAGGCGGTGACGGCGGCGGCACTGTCATAGCCACAGGCACTCCCGAAGAAATCGCACGATCAGATATATCATATACAGGAAAATATCTCAAAAAGATGTTATAGCAAATGGAAGTCGGCTTTTATCAAAAAAGCCGACTTCTTTTTTATTTGTACTTTTGTGACTGTGCAACGGCTAATTTATCACATCTTTCATTGTAAGGATGTCCGTTGTGTCCACGAACCCAAACTATCTTTACTTTGTGAATGTCAAGAAGTTTCAGCATTTCTTCCCACAAATCAGCATTTTTTGCCTGTGACTTGTCACTTTTTATCCAATTATTCTTTTTCCAGCTTTTAGCCCAGCCCTTTGTAACGGCATTACATACATACTGTGAATCACTTGTCAAAGTGACTTCGCAAGGCTCTTTGAGTGCTTTCAAGCCCTCTATGACCGCCATCATCTCCATGCGGTTATTGGTGGTATCACGCTCACCGCCCGACAATTCCTTTTCATGACCGTTATAGACCAATATCGTTCCCCATCCGCCCGCACCGGGATTTCCGCTGCACGCTCCGTCCGTATATATCTCTACCTTTTTCATATCTAAATTCACCTCTTTCAATTCATAATTCATAATGCATAATGCATAATGAAGTTGATTTTCACACCTCAATTATGCATTATGCATTGTGCATTATGAATTGTCAAGATGTTTTTGAAAATTCTCTTGCAATATCATGAAAAATATGTTAGAATATTTGAGTAATTTTTAAGGGGTGATTTTTTTATGATTAATACTGAAAAAACAATGGACAAAATAGTTGCACTCTGCAAAGGCAGAGGCTTTGTATATCCCGGCTCCGAAATATACGGCGGTCTGGCTAATACTTGGGATTACGGTCCTTTGGGTGCGGCTCTGAAAAACAATATCAAATCCGCATGGCTCAAGAAGTTCGTGCAGGAAAATAAATACAATGTCGGACTTGATTCCGCTATCCTTATGAATCCTCAGACATGGGTGGCTTCGGGACATCTCGGCGGTTTTTCCGATCCTTTGATGGACTGCCGTGAATGTAAAACTCGTCATCGTGCGGATAATCTCATTGAAGATTTTGACGGAACTAATGTAGCCGGCTGGTCTAATGAACAGATGATGGACTATATCAAAGAAAAGTCAATTCCGTGTCCTAACTGCGGTAAACATAATTTTACAGATATAAGACAATTCAATCTCATGTTCAAGACATTTCAGGGTGTCACAGAGGACAGCAAAAATGAATTGTATCTTCGTCCCGAAACAGCTCAGGGTATTTTTGTAAACTTTGCCAATATACAGAGAACTACCCGTAGAAAAGTTCCTTTCGGCGTTGCACAGATAGGTAAATCTTTCAGAAATGAAATTACTCCCGGTAATTTCATATTCCGTGTGCGTGAATTTGAACAGATGGAATTGGAATTTTTCTGCAAGCCCGGTACTGATCTGGAATGGTTCGATTATTGGAGAAGTTTCTGTCGTGACTGGCTGTATTCTCTCAATATCAAGCCCGAAAATCTCCGTTTGCGTGACCACGATAAAGAGGAACTCTGTTTCTATTCAAAGGCTACGACCGATTTTGAATATCTGTTCCCGTTTGGTTGGGGAGAGTTGTGGGGCGTTGCAGACAGGACTGACTACGACCTTACACAGCACATCAATACAAGCGGTAAATCTCTTGAATACTTTGATCCTCAGACCAATGAAAAATATATTCCTTATGTCATTGAGCCGTCATTGGGTGTAGAACGTCTGTTCCTTGCAATAATGACAGAGGCTTATGACGAGGAAGTTATTGATGAAAAAGATACTCGTGTAGTATTACGTTTCCACCCCGCACTTGCTCCCATAAAAGCCGCTGTACTGCCGCTTTCAAAGAAACTCGGTGAAGGTGCAGAAAAAGTTTATGATATGCTTTCAAAGAACTTCATGACGGAATATGATGATGCAGGCTCTATCGGTAAGCGTTATCGCCGTCAAGATGAAATCGGTACACCGTTCTGTATCACATTTGACTTTGACAGCCTTGAAGATAATTGTGTCACAGTCCGTGACAGAGATACAATGGTTCAGGAGAGAGTTGCAATAGATAAACTCGTTGAATACATCAATGAAAAAATAAAATTCTGATAACACGTTTTTCATAATGTCAACCTTTCTTTTTTGTGGCGGCAGAGAGATCTGCCGTCATTTTTTTGCATGATTTGAAATCAAAAATTGCATTTTAGGTTGACAGTAAAAAAAAATAGTGCTATTATATTCCTTGTAATTATTTGCGAAAGGAAGTCCTTATACATGGATAAGAAAAATATCGACTGGTCAAACCTCAGCTTTGGCTATATCAAAACTGACAAAAGATTTGTTTCAACTTTCAAAGACGGTGCATGGGACGAGGGTACTCTCATTGATGACGACATGATAACAATGAGTGAATGTGCGTGTGTACTCCAGTATTCACAGACTATCTTTGAAGGTCTGAAAGCCTATACAACTCAGGACGGCAGAACAGTTGTATTCCGCCCCGACCTCAATGCAGAACGTATGGCAACTTCTGCAAAAAGAATGGAAATGCCCGTTTATCCCGAAGATAAATTCATTGAGGCTGTCGAAAAAGTGGTAAGTGCCAATAAAGAATATGTTCCTCCTT
>CADCCP010000022.1 GCA_902800005.1 uncultured Ruminococcus sp.
ATCGCATTCATAATTCAACTTTTCATAGTCAATTACCCAGTTATAAATAAATCTTGCTGTTCCAGCACATTCAAATAGTTTTGTACTTTGCTTGTTATTTGGACATAACATGACTTTTACAGTTCTTATCATATTTTTCACTGCCTTTCTCAGAACTTATAAAAGTCAACATGCTTTTATAACTTTTTATAAAATCCTTTTAACTGTTAAAAGCCTCCTATCAGATTCCCTGAACTGCCTATTATCACTAATACCTTTGTTTCGACCCACGCACGGCAGCTAAATGGAATCACGACTTTTACATCTTACTTCAATTCTCGAACGTAGATCGTTCTCTTTGTCAACAGGAGATACTGCTGCACTCCGAATCTCGCTTTTCCATCGTACACCCGCCCCCTGTTGCCGCTCTTAGTATAGCATTATCATGTTTTATTTGTCAATGACGAGCAGTATATCAATTTATACATCCCACCGCCTGCAGACATACAGGAATCCTTGCTCGTCTAACTAAACTTTGAATATAAATATTTCACATAAAACATTTTTATATTTTCCAATATATGACAAAACTCTCTCAGACAATATGCTATCATATATATAACGAAAGGAGCAGAGAAGTATGTTGTTCAACAATCCAACCATCAGAAAAATCATTGAGATTCCGCTTGTTCAGATAAGACCTTTCAAAACAGCAGCAAGAAAGGATTACAGCCGTGAAAAACTGAATGAACTTGCTGTGAGCATAGAAAAAAACGGGATCATACAGCCTCTCACTGTACGAAAAGTCTCCAATACGGAATACGAACTGATCACAGGAGAAAGACGGCTGCGTGCTGCAGCAATATGCGGTTTATCGACAGTTCCCTGTATGATCGTTTCATGCAGCGATACACAGGCAAGCCTTTTTTCTCTTACGGAAAATCTGCAAAGAAGTGAACTTAATTTTTTTGAGGAAGCGGAAATCATCAACAACATCATCTCATGCTGTCACATCAGCCGTCAGGAACTTGCACTTCAGATCGGACAAAGACCTTCCTTTGTTGCAAATAAACTTCGTGTGCTTGACCTCGGCAGAGATGAAAGAAACATCATCCTTAAAGCACACCTTACAGAGAGACATGCAAAAGCTATATTGAAAATATCAGATAAAACAGAACGACGTATTGTACTGAGCGAGATAGTAGAGAATAATATGAATGTAACACAATCCGAAGAATATATAGATGAGCTTCTGCGTGAAGCCAAATCTCACCGCAAACAATTTATTTATAAAAAAGCTGTTATCAAAGATATACGTATATTTGAAAACACAATAGACAATGCGGTTGAAACAATGCGTGAATCAGGTATCCCGGCGGTAAAGATCCAAACAGAAAATGATGACTTCATTGAGTACATCATTCAGATACCAAAACTTCCTGCAGGTCACGACAGCGGACTTACTGCCTGAACGGCGGCATAAAACACTCCTCCTCTTTATACCTTACATTACAAAAAGCTGACAGTTGCCTGTCGGCTTTTTGTATATGCGGAATGTTTCACGTGAAACATTCTACAGCGGACATTTTGATATTTTGGTACCCCTGCGGGGATATTTTGACGGCGTACACGACACTTTGGATATCGTGATGATAATACGGCTGCTTTTGTCCGGAAGCTCAAAATGGTACATATTATCGGTCTTGCCTCCCAAAACTTCAACAGCATTTCCAGAAAGCAAAAGTTCATTTTCACCATCAGAACCTTTCATTGCAATAAACATTCCACCCTTTTTGACATAGGGAATACAGTATTCACAAAGTGATGGTAAATTAGCCACTGCTCTTGAAACAGCATAATCAAATTTTTCACGGTATTCAGGTTTTTGACTGTACTCTTCAGCTCTTGCATGAATGATATCTGCTTCTGCATCGACAACTCTGCACACTTCTCCAAGAAAAACCAATCTTTTATTCAGGCTGTCAAGCAGTGTCAGTTTTATGTCAGGACGCATGATCTTAAGCGGTATTCCGGGAAATCCTGCCCCTGTACCTATGTCGATGACACTAGCACCTTGATCGATACTCACGAATTTCAAAACAGATATGCTGTCTATCAAATGTTTTACCGCGATTTCACTTTCCTCGGTAATGGCAGTCAGATTCATTTTTTCATTCCATTCAACAAGCATTCGGGCATATATTGCAAAATCATTTTTTTGCTTGTCGCTAAGTGGCATATCATTTTCATTGCACCATTTTTCAAGAATCGGTATCAGCATTTGAATTCTCCTTGTTTTTCAGTGAAGCAAGATATATCACTAATACAGATATATCTGCCGGACTTACTCCCGATATACGGCTCGCCTGACCTATATTTTCAGGACGAACTTTATTCAGTTTTTCCCTTGCTTCAAGACGAAGACCGTCTATCTTTGCATAATCAATATCATTCGGCAGTATCTTCTGTTCCAATTTTCTTACCTGCTCAATGATAACAAGCTGCCTTTTTATATATCCTTCATACTTTATCTCTATCTCGATCTGCTCAAATATATTTGCATTGAGTTCCGGACGAGTCGTATCTATATCTTTGAGAGTATCATAGGACAGCTCAGGACGTTTTAAAAGATCAACTAATTTTATTCCTGTTGTAACTTCAGATGTGTTTCTCTCACGAAGAATGGCATTCAGACGTTCTGACGGTGCTATCACAGTCCTTCTGACACGCTCCAACTCTTGTTTGATAAGTTCCTGCTTTGCAGTGAATTTCTTCCATCGTTCATCAGTAACAAGTCCTATCTCCCTGCCTATAGCTGTCAGTCTTGTATCCGCATTGTCCTGGCGGAGGATCAGCCTGTATTCACTCCTTGAAGTCATCATTCTGTACGGATCATTACATCCCTTTGTCACAAGGTCATCGATCAGTGTACCTATGTATGAACCTGCTCTGTCAAGTACCAATGGTTTTTTTCCCTGAATTTTCAATGCTGCATTGATCCCTGCAACCAATCCCTGAGCGGCGGCTTCTTCATAACCAGAACTTCCGTTGAACTGTCCTGCACCGTACAATCCTGAAAATTCCCGGAATTCCAGTGTTCCGTTCATCTGCACAGGATCAGCACAGTAATACTCGATCGCATACGCTGGACGCATCACTATGCAATTTTCAAGTCCTTTGATGGAATGATAGAAAGCGATCTGCACATCTTCCGGTAAAGAGGATGACATTCCCTGCAAATACATTTCCTCTGTATCCATGCCGCAGGGCTCGATGAATAATTGATGTCTCTGCTTATCAGCGAAACGTACTATTTTATCTTCAATGCTCGGACAGTAACGAGGACCTATACCTTCTATTTTACCGCTGTACATTGGTGAACGATGTATGTTATCCAAAATAATTTTTTTTGTTTTGTCATTAGTCCAACTTACATAACATTTCACTTTATTTTCTTTAGGAACATCTGTATCATATGAAAACGGCACTACGGGTTCATCACCGCACTGTTCCTCCAGATCGGTAAAATCAATACTTGATCTAAGAACACGGGCAGGAGTACCTGTTTTGAATCTTCTTATGGACATTCCCAATTTTTCAAGAGCATCCGGAAGATACTTTGAAGGGAACATTCCGTCAGGACCGCTTTCATAAGACACATCACCTACATATATCTTGCCGCCAAGGTAAGTACCTGTTGCAAGTACGACAGCTTTTGCAGTATATTGAGCCTCAAGTCTTGTGGTCAATATCCATCTGCCATCATCATTTCTTTCCAGATCGGTGATCTCAGCCTGACGGAGTTCAAGATTTTCCTGCAGTTCCAAACTATGCTTCATACGGGTACTGTAAGCCCGTCTGTCGATTTGTGCCCTGAGTGAATGCACGGCAGGTCCTTTTCCCCTGTTGAGCATACGTATCTGCAGAAAACATTCATCGGCAGCCTTACCCATCTCACCGCCGAGAGCATCTATTTCCCTGACAAGATGCCCTTTTGCAGTACCGCCTATCGAGGGATTGCAAGGGCAGTTTCCGACAGCATCCATATTGATAGTAAAGACAGCGGTTTTGCAGCCGAGCCTTGCGGCAGCAAGACCTGCCTCAATGCCTGCATGACCTGCCCCGATCACCGCAACGTCAAATTCACCTGCTACGAACTTCATTGATACATCAATCCTTATTCCAAATAATTTCACTCCTATTATAGTACAAACTATTCCATTTGTACAGTAAAAAATGTTTCACGTGAAACATTTTTTTACATCAAAAAAATACATAATGAATTATGGTTCTGACAATGTTTCACGTGAAACAGTTTGGAACAACGAAAAGGACAGCTTTCCTTTTACGGAAAACTGCCCAATTTCAAAATAACCATAGCGGGTTGTGGTTAGCTATTTCAGAAGCCGAATAGCTCGGCATAAATCACGGTTCAAACTTTAAAAACGTATCAATGATATTATATTACAATGCGGAGCATAAAAGTTGCTCTAAAAGAAATATTTTCTTTTTTTAATAATACGGTAAGTATAATTGCATAAAAGTAAATATACGTCAAGTGATTGAAGCAGTAATTCCCGATTGCGTGAAGCAATCGGGAATTACTGCTTTTTTTAGGAGGAATGTATATGAAGTAAACTTATAATCAAGAAGTCGCATCTCCGAAGTAGAAAAGCTCTTCAAATTTCTTATCAAGAGCGATACAAAGTAGGAGAGCAAGTTTTGCACTCGGGCAAAACTGATTATTTTCAATAGAACTGATAGTCTGTCTGGAAACGCCGACGATCTCGGCAAGTTCACCCTGAGAGATTCTTTTTTCCGCACGAGCGATCCTTAGTTTATTCTGAAAAACGATATCATTCATCATGCATTCACCATGAAGAACAGGAGTGCCGTCAGCACAGCGGCTATCCCTGTTAATATTCCCGAAATAAGGTAGATGGTTTTTCTTATATTCTTATACTGATACAAGAAAGTCGTGCAGAGATAAGCAGTGATGATAGAAGCAAACTCATAGAACATTTGATGATGGCAGAGTCGAAAGATGCTGAACACTGCACACAGAACACCGACAGCCACAGCTCCTATACCAAATGAGGAGTTATATATTTTCTGTTCTCTTTCATCAAGTGAATTACGGTTTTGTTTTTTATTTTTGTCGAGGATTTCTTTTTTGTCCATAAGACACCCTCCGTTCAGACGATCCGTTCTTGAAATTTTCTGTAAGATTATATTATCACAGCGAAGGAAATTTGTCAAGTATTCTTGACAATATTTCTTTCAAACTTGTCAGATAAAATCGTTTTTTGCAAGTATTGAACAAAAGTGGAAAAAACTGTTGAAAAAACGGAATATTTATTATTGCAGAGCAGACGACAGTGTGATAAAATATGCTTAAAGTGCATTTAATATAGAGCAGAGGATTTCCGCACTGAAAGATTTTTTTTGGAGGGATTTGATATGAAGCTCAGGGAACTTCTTGGCAGATCAGAATATGAAGTTGTAAGCGGAAGTACGGATATAGAGGTATCGGACATCATATACGATTCAAGGAAAATAATCAAGGATTGCGTATTTGTATGCATTGTAGGAGCCAATGCCGATGGTCATGACTTCATTACAAAGGCGATCGAACAAGGTGCAGTAGCGGTAGTTGTCAGTCGGGACACAGATATAAGTGGAGTGACCGTGATAAAGACGGAGGATACAAGAAAAGCGTTGGCACTGATGAGTGCGGAGTATTTTGGCAGACCGGCGGAGAAACTCAAAATGATAGGTCTGACAGGTACAAAGGGAAAGACAACAACGGCATTGATGATAAGATCGATATTAGAAAAGGGAGGTATCCGTACAGGTGTGATAGGCACACTTGGGATAGTGATAGGTAATAATACAGAAAAGACTCCCAACACAACACCCGAGTCGTATATCATACACAAAGCATTGAAGGAAATGGTGGATAAGGGATGTCAGTGCGGAGTGATGGAGGTATCGTCACAGGCACTGAAATTGTACAGGGCTTATGGGATAGAATTTGATTACGGTTTGTTCACGAATCTGTCACATGATCATATCGGCGGAGCGGAACACGCCTCGATGGAGGAGTATATTGAGTGCAAGTCAAGATTGTTCAGACAGTGTAAAACAGGTATCGTGAATGCAGACGATAAGGTCACACCTGTCATTATCAGTGATAATACTTGTGAAAAGATCGAAACTTTCGGATTTGGTGAAAGTGCGGGATTACGTGCAAAGAATGAGCATTTACTTTCGGATTTCGGATATATAGGGGTACATTTTGAGACAGAGGGTGTTTTGGATATGTCTGTTGATGTAGATATACCCGGAAAGTTCAATGTATATAATGCTCTTGCTGCAATGGCAGTATGCAGGCATTTTGGAGTAAGTGAAAAGAATATATATGACGGATTGAATGAAGTGAAGGTAAAAGGCAGAGTAGAGACGGTAGCCGTCAATGGAAATTACACGCTTCTTATAGATTATGCACATAATGCGATGAGTATGGAGAACGTGCTTGAAACTCTTAGGGAATATAAACCGAAAAGACTTATCACCTTGTTCGGTGCAGGCGGTAATCGTTCCAGAGACAGGCGTTATGAAATGGGAGAAATATCAGGCAGAATGTCAGACTTGTCGGTGATAACGGAGGACAATTCCAGAAATGAAGATGTTATGGACATCATTGAGGATATTAAGACAGGTCTTGCAAAGACTGATGGAAAATATGTTGTCATACCCGATAGAACGGAGGCTATAAGATATTGCATAGAGAATGCACAGGACGGAGATATCATCGTGCTGGCTGGCAAGGGACATGAAGATTATCAGGAAAAGAACGGTGTAAGGATACACTATGATGAAAGGGAAGTAGTAAGAGAGATAATCGGAGGTGATACAAATGGTTGATATGACGGCAAGTGAAATTGCAGAAGCGGTCGGTGGAGTTCTTACAGGAAACGGTGATACAGTCATAACGGATATACAGTATGACAGCCGTGCTGTAAAAGACGGAACATTATTTGTTGCCATAAAAGGCGAGAACGTTGACGGACACAAATTTATATCGGACTGTTTTAAAAAAGGAGCAGCAGCAGTTTTTACAGAAAACGACGTTCCTGAGAATTCAACAGGCTGTTATATAAAAGTTGAAGACAGTCGTACTGCATTGCAGAGATTGTCTGCACATTACAGAAGCAGGCAGAATATAAGACTTATAGGGATAACGGGCAGTGTCGGAAAGACGAGTACAAAAGAGATGATAGCGGCAGGGCTTTCAAAAGGTTTTGACGTTATGAAAACACAGGGAAATAAAAACAGTCAGATAGGCTTGCCTATGACCATGTTTGATATAGCGGATCATAATGAAGTTGCTGTCATAGAAATGGGCATGAGTGAGTTCGGAGAGATGGAGAGACTTGCTGATATTTCAAGACCGTCTATGGCAGTAATGACCAATATAGGTGTTGCTCATATTGAAAATCTCGGCACACAGGAAAATATTTTGAAAGAGAAGTTCAAGATAACGAAGTATTTTGAGAAAGACAGTGTTTTATTTCTGAACGGTGATGACAGGCTTTTAAAAACCCTTCACGGCAAGCAGTTTTTTAAGACCGTCACATTCGGCTTGTGCAGTGACGATGATTATTATGCAGAGGATATTACAGCAGTAGGATTCAATACAAGATTCATATGCTGTTATGAAGGAAAAAGGATCGGGATTGAGATCCCCGCACTTGGAGAACACAGTGTAAGAAACGCTCTTGCGGCGTTTGCGGTAGGAAAACATCTCGGACTTGATGAAAAGGTAATACAGGACGGATTGATGACATATAAAAATGCCCCCATGCGTCAGCAGATACATGAAATGAAAGATTTTATTGTAATAGATGACAGTTATAATTCAAGTCCCGATGCGGCAAAGGTATCTTTGAACGTACTCAAGAGCGTTGCAAAGGGAAAAAAGATAGCTGTGCTGGCAGATATGCTTGAACTCGGAGACAAAGCGGAGAGTGAGCATTACGGCGTAGGAAAACATCTGGCTGAGATAGGGATAGATACACTTTTGACCGTAGGTAAACTTTCAATGAACACGGCGATCGGTGCAAAAGAAAACGGCTGTAAAAATGTTTTCAGCTTTGAAAACAACAATCAGGCTTATGAATGTCTTGCAAAGATGATAGAGAAAGATTGTGCAGTGCTTGTGAAAGGTTCAAGAGGAATGCACACTGATGAGATAGTCAAAAAAGTCCTTGCGGACTTTGAAAATAAGAAGTGAAAAGGAGATATTAAAATGGACGAGAACAAAAGTAAATTTGAAATGCCCGATGTTGACGAACTGGCAAAAAAGTTGGATGAACCGTTGGAAAGTGAGTACGAAGTGTCTGAAGAGATCAAGCAGGAACCTGAGGTAAATTCCAAAATAAACCCATCGGTTGCAGTCGGTCCCAACGGTGAGAGTTCTACAAGACAGAATTCGGATTTTGTACCTGACCTGCCTAATTACAGCGGAGACGAACCGGGCAGACCTGTTGCTATGCGTGGCATGATATTGAGTATATGCAGCATTGCCCTTGCTATTATCAGCAGTCTTTTTGCAGGCATACCTGTAGCTGCGACAATTATGAATATCGTCGCACTTCTCTGCGGTATCGGCGGCATCGTATTCGGTGCAATGGGCGGCAATCAGAATATTTCCTATAATATGCCGAGAGGGGCGATGTCCTGGACAGGCATAATTCTCGGTATCATAGGAATATTGCTCAGCGGAGCAACATTTGCCTGTATTGCAGCGTGCAGCGGTATCAGAGGTCTTTTGGGAATGTGATATGCTGCCTTTCGTAGAAATTTTCGGATCAAGAATATCCACATACGGTATATGTGTATTGTTCGGGATATTGTTTTCAGGGATACTCATACACCTTAATACCAAAAAAAGGCGTGATCTCGGATATATCCAGATAATAAACATACCGTTGTTTTGTGCGGCAGGGGCATTTATCGGAGCAAAACTGCTGTACTTTGTAACAAGGTTGGATATATTTTTAACGGCACAGGCATGGAGCAATTTTTTGTATGCCATGACTGAAGCCTGCAGCGGTATGGTGTTTTACGGCGGACTTTTGGGAGGCGTAGTGACGGCATATATATACTGCCGTCTTGCCGAAAAGGATTTTTGGCTTTATGCGGATGTATATGCTCCGGCAATACCGCTTTTTCACGCATTCGGCAGAATCGGCTGTTTCATGGCAGGGTGCTGCTACGGCATTGAAAGTCCATGGGGGGTAGTCTACCATAATGAATATCTCGCCTCGTCCATCAACGGCGTGACACGTATTCCCATACAGCTCATAGAAGCGTGTCTGAATATAGTCATAATGCTTGCATTGGTGTACTTTGATAAAAAGAGATTAAAAAAGGGCAGCCTTCTTGCCCTGTATTTTGTGATGTATTCGACCGTAAGATTTGCGGATGAGTTCTTCAGGGGTGACGATATAAGAGGACATTTGCTGTATCTTTCGACATCCCAGTGGATAAGTGTGATATTATTTTGTACGGGGATATATATGCTTTTGCAAAGATATGTGTTGAATAAAGATAAGTATGAAAGACGCTTGCCGACAGGAGAAATACCCGACGGGTATATATATAACCGATATGCAGGGGCAGTTCTGCCCGATGAGATAAATAACTGAGGGGAGGAAGGATATGAAAAAGCTGTTGATGATTTTAATTGCTGCATTGACGGTCGTTTACGCTGCAGGCTGTGACGAAAAACCTGTAATCAACAAAAGCGGAGATACTGTTTCTGAAATTTCTGAAAGTGCCGTGCCGGAAAGAAATTACCTTGTGCTTGTTAACCGCACACATAAGCTGCCCGATAATTATGAAAAGTCGGTGGAGATAGTTGATGGAAAGAATTTTTTCGGAGGTGCATTCAGAATTGAAAAAGAGACCTATGAGCATTTTCAGAAGCTCCGAGAGAAGATGATGATGCAGGAATTGCAGATAGAGATAAACCGTGCCTACCTGAGTGCAGATGAGCAGAAAGACCTTATAGAAGAATACACAAGAGAGTATGGAGAAAATTATGCCTACAACTATCAGGGCGAGCCAAATTACTCTGAAAATCAGACAGGATTGGGAATAGACCTTGCCTTGTTTTTTGCAGGGGAGAAGATAGACAAAGATGCCGAATTGATGAAAATGGACGGCATATTTCGGGAGATATATTCTGTCATGGCAGACTACGGATTTATCCTGAGATACCCTGAAGAAAAGGTACAGGTAACGGATTTCATGTATCAGCCGTGGCATATCCGATATGTCGGAGAGGAAGCTGCAAAAGAGATATATGAAAAAAACATAACACTTGAAGAATATTTGTCAGGAGAATGAAAATGATAGGAATAATAGGAGCTATGGACATAGAGGTCAGCGGTATCATTGCAAAGATGACCGATATAAAAACCTCTGTCATAAGCGGGAGTACTTACACCAGCGGAAAAATCGATGGAAGAGAATGTGTTGTAGTGAAGTGCGGCATAGGCAAGGTAAATGCTGCTGTTGCGGCACAGACAATGATACTGACATATAGACCCGATATTGTGATAAATACGGGTGTAGGTGGAAGTACAAGTCTGAACACGCATATAGGTTATGTAGTGATAGCAGAGAATGTCATACAGCATGATATGGACACAACAGCAATAGGAGATCAAAGGGGTATGTTATACCTGCCTGAAGGCAATATAGATTATATCCCGTGCAATAAAGAAGTGGTCGAAAAGCTTGAAAAGGCTTGTGAGGATATCGGTGAAACGCATTATGTCAAAGGAACTGTTGCCACAGGCGACCAGTTCATCACAGGCAATGAAAGACGTTCCGCATTGAATTCCGATTTCAATGCAATGGCTTGTGAGATGGAGGGCGGCAGCATCGGACAGGTATGTTACCTGAATAAAGTCCCGTTTGGTATAGTCCGTGCAATATCAGACAGCATGAGTGAAGAAGATGATGCCGTTGAATATACGGTTTTCAGCAAGTCAGCCGCTAAAAAGTCTATCAGCATAATTATCGAGTTCATTAAAAACAGTTGAAATTGGAAAGCCCGATCTCCCTGAAAGAGACCGGGCATATATTTTTTTATTCATCTGTATCTTCTTCATGTGTCGCTCTTGCAACAGCAACCACTTTGCTGTCATCGGTCATTTTCATGATCTTGACACCGCCGCCTAACCTTGACTGAAAAGATATAGTTTCCGCAAAAACTCTTATAATAACACCATTATCGGCTATCAGTATAATATCGTCATTAAGGTCAACGGCTTTGATAGCAGCAACTTTACCGTTTCTGACAGCCTTATAGTTATTGACACCCTGACCGCCTCTTGAATGGATAGGATATTCGCTTTGAGGAGTCAGTCTGCCGAAACCGTTTTCTGATATGGTAAAGACATACGCACCATCTCTTAATATTGACATTCCGACAACTTCATCATCACCTAAAAGTCTGATAGCTTTGACACCACGGGCAGCTTTACCCGATGGACGTACCGTATTTTCCGCAATATGCAGAGCCTTGCCATTGACGGTCGCAATAAGAAGATCGGCATTTCCGTCTGTAAGACGTACCCACGCAAGCTCATCACCGTCATTGAGTTCGATAGCTTTGATGCCTACTTTTCTTCTTGCAGAATGGAAATTGCTTGTAGCAATACGCTTTATAAGACCTTTTTTCGTTATCATGACAAGGTACATTCCCTCATCACCGGTCTGCGGCATTTTTATCATGGAGGTAACTTTTTCATTTGGCAAAAGCTGTACAAGATTGTTGATATTCATGCCTTTTGAAGTACGTGAACTTTCAGGTATCTCATAGCATTTCATTTTATAGACTCTGCCGAGGTTGGTAAACAGCAGTGCAAAGTCATGAGTATCTCCGACAAACATATCTATCGGCACATCTTCTGCACGCCTGTTCATGCCCGAAATGCCACGACCGCCTCGTCTCTGAGTTTTATAGATATCGGCTTTCTGACGTTTGAGATAACCGAAATTAGTCATTGTAACGACACATTCTTCATGAGGTATGAGGTCTTCGACTTCAACTTCACCGCTGATACTTTCGATTTTTGTTCTTCTCTCGTCACCGAATTTCTGCTTGATGGCATTGAGTTCTTTTTTTATGATGTCATAAACTCTTTCGGGCTTGTCGAGAATATCTTTGAAGTCATCTATTTTAGCAAGGAGTGCAAGCAGTTCATCTTCAATTTTTTCTCTTTCAAGACCTGAAAGCTGTCTTAAACGCATATCAACGATGGCCTGAGCCTGAATGTCATCCAGACCGAAACGGACACAAAGATTTTGTTTAGCCGCTGCGGTATCGCTGGAAGAACGTATTATTTTGATTACTTCATCAATGAAGTCAATGGCAACTTTCAAGCCCTCTAAAATATGGGCTCTTTCCTGAGCTTTGCGAAGGTCATATCTTGTACGCCTTGTGATAACGTCAAACTGGAAATCAATGTAGTTTTGGAGCATCGATTTGAGGGTAAGTATCTTTGGTTCACCGTTGACGATAGCCAGCAGAATAATGCCGTATGTGATCTGCATTTGAGAGTTTTTATAGAGATTGTTAAGAACTATATTGGGTGAAGCCTCTTTTTTGAGAGAAATCTCGATGTGCATACCGTTCCTGTCGGAATGGTCATCTATATTGGAAATACCACTGATTTTTTTATCTTTCACCATGTCGGCAATGCTTTCAACAAGCCTTGCCTTGTTTACCTGATAGGGCAGTTCGGTAACGGCAATTTTAAATCTGCCGTTTTTATCTTCAACTATCTCGGCTTTTGCACGGACGGTTATTTTGGCACGTCCCGTTGCATAAGCGGCTTTTATACCGCTTTTTCCCATGATAATTCCGGCGGTGGGGAAGTCAGGACCTTTTATGTATTCCATAAGTTCATCGAGTGTCGCATCGGGATTATCAATAAGACATTTTACTGCTTCAACCACTTCATTGAGGTTATGAGGGGGGATATTGGTAGCCATGCCGACAGCGATACCTGTAGAGCCGTTCACAAGCAGATTCGGAAATCTTGAAGGAAGAACGGCAGGTTCTTTTCTGCTGTCATCGTAGTTTGGGATAAAGTCAACGGTTTCCTTGTCGATGTCTGTGAGCATTTCCACGCTTATCTTGCTCATGCGGGATTCGGTATAACGGTAAGCTGCCGGCGGATCGCCGTCAACGGAGCCGAAATTGCCGTGACCGTCAACGAGGGTATAACGCATGGAGAAATCCTGTGCAAGTCTGACGAGAGCATCATAAACAGAACTGTCACCGTGGGGGTGATAGCGTCCGAGAACATTACCTACCGTAGTAGCACATTTTTTATAAGGCTTGTCAGGTGTAAGATTGTCCTCATACTGTGAATAGAGTATCCTCCTGTGAACAGGCTTCAAGCCGTCACGTACATCGGGCAGGGCACGGGACACGATAACGGACATGGAATAATCAAGGAACGATTTTTTCATTTCGCCCTCTATGTCGACAGGTATAATTTTTGAAGTTTGTATATTCTGCTGATTATTCAAATTTTGTTGCACCTCTTTCCGAGAATCGATCGGGGATACTTTTCAACAATTTATCAAAAAGCTGTTGATCAAATTTTTTCATATTAAGCGGTCTGAGTGTATCCGAACTTACAAAACCGTGAGTAGTAGTACCCTCTGCCATGAGAACGCCGTCAAGCAGGACTTTGTAGGCAAACTGTATCCTTGAAACAGTGAGTTTCTGCACCGAAGTCTGAATGATAACTTCATCTTCATAGTGAACAGGCTTGATATATTTGCAGGTCAGTTCGGAAAGCGGGAGCATAACACCGTTTTTTTCAAGCTGACCGTAACCGATACCGATCATTTTAATAAAATTAGTTCTTCCGACTTCAAACCAGACGGGATATACAGAGTGATGTATGATACCCATCTGATCGGTCTCGGCATAACGTGCAGTGATAGGAGTTTCATTAATCATAGTTTTCAACACCCTTTTCTTAAAATGTGGAATTAGGAGTGAGGAATGATAAATTATTCCGCATTCCTAATTCCTCATTCCTCATTTTTTACGGTTCTTCCGGCATAGTTCCCGAAAGGAGGATCGCTTTGATCTCGTTGTAGACTTCGGGTTCAATGACTCTTTCGGGAATGGCAAAACTCCTGTCATCGTCATAGATCATGATAATGCCGTCAAATTCGGCTATTTCTGCTTTACCGTCAAGTTCGACCGTCCAAGCCCCGTCATCTTTGCCGATATCGATATGTGTCGGATAGATCTCGGCTTCAACGGTCTTTCCGTCAGCCGTTACTTTTGCAAGGCTCTTCATGTGGAAATACGGCACTGTCCATACAAGTGCGATCATAACAAAGCACAGTATGCCGAAAAACAGATTATAAGCATTGTACTGAGAGTTTGTCATGAAGTAAGCAAGCAAAAAAGCGATACCTGCCAATGCAAATACAGTTGTCTGGGCAACGGCACGTTTACCTTTGGTTTTATACATCTGACTGTGATACAGACACTTGTACATTTCATCTTCCGTCAGTGAATAGGAAATTTTGATACCGGTTTCGGGAATTTCATACTCTTCGGCATCATCATCCGCAACAAGCTCGGACTCAGAGCCGTCCCATTTAGGATTTTCATCATGACGGATCTGTTCTATCATATCGATCTCATGTGAGATGTCATCGATAAGCTGTTCATCTCTGTGTTCTTCTATCTCATTCCACCCGTCAGGGTGGACAGGTTCATCTTTCATGTATTATCTCCCTTTTTTATGTTTTACAAAAAAATGTTTCACGTGAAACATTTTTTAATTTACCCGTTGGATATTCAACAAGTTTTCGGGAAAAGTTGAAAACTCACATCTGCTCCACTCTCAACTCTTCACACTTATTCAGACATCAAGGTTTTGTACATACCTTGCATTTTTTTCTATAAATTCACGTCTGGGTTCGACCTTGTCGCCCATAAGGATAGTAAAGACTTCATCAGCGGCGGCGGCATCTTCCATTTCAACACGAAGCATAATGCGTGTAGCGGGATCCATAGTAGTTTCCCAAAGCTGATCCGAGTCCATTTCACCGAGACCTTTATATCTTTGGATCTCATATTTTCCGCCGAGTTCGGACATTATTTTGTCACGCTCGGTATCTGAATAGGCATAGTGATGTTCCTTGCCTTTGGTAATGCGGTAAAGAGGGGGCTGTGCGATATAGACATGACCTTCTTCGATAAGAGGACGCATAAAGCGGAAGAAGAATGTCAGCATGAGAGTTCTTATATGAGAGCCGTCAACATCGGCATCAGCCATTATGATTATTTTGCCGTAGCGGAGTTTGGAAAGGTCTATTTCGTCACCTATGCCGCAGCCGAGAGCCGTTATGACAGGCATAAGTTTATCATTGCCGTACACACGATCAAGACGAGCCTTTTCTACATTGAGCATTTTACCCCAAAGTGGGAGTATAGCCTGAAAACGTCTGTCACGACCGCCCTTTGCAGAGCCGCCGGCGGAATCGCCCTCAACGATGTATATCTCGGTTTCCTCGACATTCCTTGATTGACAGTCGGCAAGTTTTCCGGGAAGTCCTGCACCTTCCATAGCGGTTTTTCTTCTTGCAAGGTCACGGGCTTTTCTTGCGGCGTCACGGGCTTTTGCAGCCATAAGAGCCTTTTCAAAAATAGCTTTTGCTGTTGCCGGATTTTCCTCGAGATATTGTTCAAGTTTTTCGCTGACGAGTTTATCAACGAGTGTACGAATTGCAGTATTGCCGAGTTTAGCTTTTGTCTGACCTTCAAACTGAGCCTCTTTGAGTTTAACGCTGATAACGGCAGTCAGACCTTCACGAACATCTTCACCGCTGAGGTTTTTATCATTTTCCTTGAGAATGTTAAATTTTCGTGCATAGTCGTTCATAACCTTCGTCAAGGCACGTTTAAAGCCCTCGACATGAGTACCGCCGTCATTGGTATGGATGTTGTTGGCAAATGACAGGAGCAGTTCATTGTAGCTGTCATTGTATTGCATAGCGATCTCTGCAGAGGCTGTATCATCTTCATTTTTGGCACTGAAATAGATAATGTCGGGGTGGATAACATCAAGAGAGCGTTTTTTATGGATATATTCAACGAAACTTGACACACCGCCCTCATAGCAGAAATTCTCGGATATGATATTTTCGCTGTCACGTTCATCGGTAAGCTGTATATTCACGCCTGCATTTAGGAAAGCCTGTTCACGCAGACGGGTAGCAAGTGTTTCATAGTCATAGACTTCTGTTTCGGTGAAGATAAGGGGATCGGCTTTGAAGGTGACAGTCGTACCGGTAGAAGAAGTCTCACCGATGATATGAAGATCGTTAACGGCATTTCCACGTTCAAAACGCTGATGATAGATATGATGACCGTCACAGACCTGTACTTCCGTCCATTCTGAAAGAGCATTGACAACAGAAGCTCCGACACCGTGAAGACCGCCCGAAACTTTGTAGCCTCCTCCGCCGAACTTACCGCCTGCATGGAGGACGGTGAAAACGACGGTAACGGCAGGGATACCGAGTTTAGGCTGTATTCCCACGGGGATACCACGACCGTTATCTGTGACACGGATAATATCGCCTTTGAGAATGGCGACTTCAATTTTTGAGCAGTAGCCGGCAAGAGCCTCATCAATGGAGTTGTCAACTATTTCATAGACGAGATGATGAAGACCTCTGGGACCTGTCGAACCGATATACATACCGGGGCGTTTTCTGACAGCCTCAAGACCTTCAAGGACTTGGATTTCATCGGCACCGTAATTTTGAGTTGTCTGGGAAATATCGTTGAGAGTATCCATTTTTCCACCCTTTCGCAAGAAATTGTTGAAAACTTTATTGTTTGTCATTGTAATTTTGATTGTCTTTAAGGTCAAAGATCACCTGTGTATTACCTATATCTTTTGGAAGAGATTCATCGATAGAGCCGGTATTTTCGGCGATCTTCTGATTGGCGTTATTTTTAGCGAGCATGAACTTTTGAGAGAAGTCATTTTCGACATTGAGCTGTACAGGTTTGGAAGATTTAGTTTTTTTAGGAGAGTTAAATATGCGTTTGGGCATTCGTTTCATAGGGTATATCCTATCGTTAAAGGGTTCCAGTTTGATGAAAAAAGGAGTCGCAAGGTAGAACACAACAAAAGGAAGCACTACCCATAAAATATTTTTGAGATCCTCATGGTTTCCGAACATTGAGAACAGGAGCATGAGAAGGAAAGACAGGACACACACGACCATAGCAAGTGCAAACAAGCCCTTGCTGATGATGACATTGGAGGTACAGTGGCACTTATAGCAGTAATGTTCGCCTTTTTTCTTGATAAGCATAGCACCGGGATAAGAAATTTTCTTTCCGCAGTACGGACATCTTGTCAGGATAGTATTTGACATTGAAAGCACCCTTTTCTTAAAAATAGATTAGCCGTATATTCAGCTCAAGGAAGAGCTTATCGGCGTGGGGTATATATAATTCCCTGCCTTAACGTGCCGAAGGCTGCTGAGAGCGTTCTGAGCGAGCGTAGAGGGCATTGTAAAAGCGTTGTCGGCGATTGGATATTTTTTTATTGATCTATGTCCATTATAGCACATAAAAGCAACTTGTTTTTTCTTTAAAAGAATAAATATATAAAAGATATTCCACAATATCAACGTAAATAAGTGGAAAACTCAGATAAAAAGACGTTTTGAAAGAGTAATGGGGGAGAGCTGGCAGATGTATATTTTGAAGTTGCCGCTCTCACGGCAGACAACGAATGATTTCGGCAGTTCAGAT
Organism: uncultured Ruminococcus sp.; assembly: GCA_902800005.1. Lineage (GTDB taxonomy): Bacteria > Bacillota > Clostridia > Oscillospirales > Acutalibacteraceae > UBA1213. Next base: position 17,873 of record CADCCP010000022.1, read on the forward strand.
GAGACGTTTATGATCTGGTCATTTTTTTGGGCGTTTGCAAGAAATTCACGGGTCTTTGTTGAGACGGTGGAATTATCGAGATCGAATATGCCGATGATGTCGGATTGTCTGATGATAGTTTCGTTTCCTAAATGGAGGTACATAGGTGAGATCACTCCGTTTTGAATATTTCGCCGTTTTTGATAAGGAATTTATTTTGAGCGGAGATATTGGTATCACAGCAAGTTATGAATACCTGAAAGCCATTCAAACGGTGGATAAGATAGTCTTGGCGTTGCCTGTCAAGTTCACTGAGAACGTCGTCAAGGAGGATAACAGGGGATTCACCTTTTGATCTTTGCAGGAGTTCAGCTTCAGCGAGTTTCATTGATAGTACGGCAGAACGCTGTTGTCCCTGAGAGGCATAGCTTCTGGCATCTTTGGAATTGATTTTGATGTTCATATCATCACGGTGAACACCTTTGAGGGTATAACCGAGATATATGTCCTCATCCTGTTTTTGACGGATAGCATTGAGAATACAGTTTTTAAGTTCGTCACGTGGCATATCGGGT
>CADCCP010000023.1 GCA_902800005.1 uncultured Ruminococcus sp.
GGAATTATCACTCAGAAAGATCGAACCAATACCTCTCTACATATACTCCATCAACTGAATCATAGACATCAGATTCGTATGTGGCACCACATTTCAAAAAAAGTCTTTTGCTGCCCTCATTGCCTCTATTGACTGCACACAGCACTTTATCAATTCCAAACTCCTTGCATTTGGGTAATGCCATTTTTACAATTTGGGTTGCATATCCTTTGTGTCGCTCACTTGGGGCAATAGAAACACCTATATGACCTCCACACCGTTCAAGATAAGCGTTAAGAGAATGTCTTATGTTGATCATGCCATGCCCGTGATGTTTGAAGCAACAGATGCATATATTCGTGACAGAAAAAGCAGCATCTATCTTTGGGGCATTGACAGAACCGCTAAAGATGTAATATCACTTGAACTGCTCAAAGGCAGATTTTTAAATTCGGGTGATATATCCTCTCATGCCAGAACCTGCATGGTCGATAGGATAATGGCAGAGAACTGTTACGGCACAGATAATATCATCGGTAAAAAACTGCTCATCAACAGCGGCGGCTCAGGAGCGGAATATGAGATAGTGGGTGTCATCAAGACAGGCAGCAGTGTTTTGCAGAATATCATGGGTTCATATATACCCGATTTCGTTTATATTCCTTACACCACCATGCAAAATAACATCGGTACTAATAACTTTTCACAGATAGCTGTCAAGATCACCGACAGCTATGATGAGGAAACTGCCGGCAGAAATATCATTAAAACAATGGAAAGAAATGCAAATATAAAAGGAGCATACTCTTTTACAAACATGGCTCGGCAAAAGGAAAATATAAACAATATAATTCATATATTTTCGGGAGTGCTGACGGCGGTGGGGATAATATCGCTGTTTGTGGCAGGATTGGGGATAATGAATGTTATGCTTTCGGCGGTGACGGAACGTACAAGGGAAATAGGTATCAAAAAAGCACTTGGGGCATCAAGGAGAATTATAATTGCGGAATTTCTCACGGAAGCCTTCATTATGACATTGACAGGTGCATTGGCGGGCATTGCCGCAGGTATTCTTGCATCATGGATAGGTGTGTCTGCACTGGGGTTGACACTTGTACTTCAAATTGATAAAATAATGGAAATACTGATATTTTCGCTTCTGACGGGTGCAGTGTTCGGCATATATCCTGCATTCAAGGCGGCAAGTCTGAATCCTGTCGAAGCACTGAGGAGATAAAAAATGGGATTTCTGGAAAAGGCAAATTTGCCCGAAGGTAATGTAAGTGATGTTATCATGTCGGACTACAAGCCCGATCTTAAAAGAGAATTGGAAAGCATGGGAATAAAAGTGACAGTGCCGAAAGTGCTTGAAAATATAGCAGGTTCGGAAAAATATCATGCGGATATGAGTGTACTTCACATGGGTGAGGACAACTTTTTTTATGCCGATAAACTTGATGAAGAGGTCACGGCAGAAAAGCCTTTACTGAACATCTGTATATTTGGTGAAAACGTCATCTGTAATACCAAAATTGCTTACAAGCCTGCACTGCAATTTCTGAAAGAAAAACGAATTTTGCATACCAATCAGCGATATGCAAAATGCTCATGTGCCGTTATAGGTGAAAATGCATTGGTGACTTCCGATAACGGCATTTATAAAATTTGCCTTGACAACAAAATTGATGTTTTAAAAATATCCGTTGGTGATATTATTCTTGACGGGTATGCCTATGGGTTCATAGGGGGTTGCTGCGGTTTTATTTCAAAAAATACACTTGCCTTTTCGGGAAATGTGAGGTTACATAGAAATTATGCTGATATGCGTGATTTTGCACGAAACTATCATGTTGAGCTGTATTCTCTGGGAAAAGACAAACTTTATGATATAGGCGGAATATTGCCGATAAAAGAGATAACGGATTGAAATTCGGGGGAAAATATCGTATAATGTAGAAAAGACTTTGACAGGGAGTTTTTTCTATGAAAGCAAGATTTTTTCTGATAACGGCATTGCTTGTATTTTTACTTTCATGCAGTGTAGACGGCGTTTCGATAGGTGAAAATACATTTTTGCCCGATGGTGAGGGAAATGTATATCAAATTCGGACTGTCGGAAAAACAACAGAAGTATTCAAGATCTCTCCGAGTGAAAAGAAAACATATTTCACGAGCGGAGATGAATTTGACAAGTCATTCTGCATTGACGGGGAAATATATCTGACTTCAAACAGGCAGAGATTTATCTATATACTTACAAAAAATCATGTGGAAATTGCGGAAGTCAGTCTTGACGGTGACTACACCATGACGGCAGATAAAAATTATTTTTACTTTGCAGACAGTTCAAAAATGGTCAAGTATGATATTCTCACGGGTGAAAGTGAAAATATAGATGAATTTCCGGAAGTGCCGGAAATTTCCATTGAGGAAAATATAATTGTCAGCGGTGAAAATCGTTATAAAATCGTTGACGGTGAAGCTGTATATATTACCAAAAGTGAATTGAAAGAAGAAAGCAAAACGGAAGTTTTACAAAAAATTCAGCCGTCAAAAACCGAAGTTTCAAAAACGGAGATCTCCAAGCCTGAAAGCAAAATTGAAATATCTGTTTCGGAGAGGTCGAAGGTATCGGTGAAAGAACCTAAAGTTTACGATTACACTATCGCAAGTGATGTTTATGAAATTTCGGAAGATGTGATATACATTCCGCAGGGAACGACTGTGGCAGATTTTAAAAAAGGCATGAAATACGGTGACTGCAAGATCACTTTCACAAATCACAATGAAAAATCCGTGACAAGCGGTCAGATGGGTACAGGCTGGAGAATTGATTTTTCGGGTGACGGTACTGTCAGTTATTACACGGTCGTGCAGGGTGATGTGACGGGTGAGGGCAATATAAATTCAAGGGATATTTACTTGATTAGGGATTACCTTTTCGGCAAGGAGGGCTTCACAAAATATCAGGAACTTGCGGCAGACATAAAGAAAAACGGCATTATAGATAGTGTTGATATGTATATGATTAAAAAAATCGGCTCGGAATGAGCCGTTTTTTTTGATGTCAGAAAATGTTGTTTATATTTGGAAATTCTACATCTTTAAAATTCTCCGTCATGAGAAAAGCCCTTGTGCATTCCGCCGAATACATGGAAATATCGTTGTTTTTGAGATATGAACAAGCGGTATTGAGAGCCTGTTCTATTTCGTCAAGCCTGCCGTGAGATATGAATAAAAGCATTGTATCCATGTTATCATTCCATTCATCGAGAGCTTTTTTAAGTTCTGTTTTGGCATTTTTAATGTCACCGTTTTCGGCATAGTCCATTGAAAGAGATAGAGAACGACATACATTTTCGGCAGTTTCCGTATTTATGAAAAATCCCGATACAACCGTAATAATAATACCTGCAAGTACGGTAAATGCACCGATTATCCTATTCATTTCTTCACTCCTTTTTGATGATTTTATAATTCTTGCATTTATCGGCGGTCATTAGAAAAACGTCTTTTAAAGCGATATTTTCATTTTTGAGAGTCTGATATATCCAATTCGTGCCAAGACCGCATATTTTCAGAGATGACTTTGCAATTTCGCCGTCACTTATGACAGTTACCTGTAAGATACTTTCCTCTTTTTCAATATCCATGTCCTTTGCAGTCGGATTTTCATACGGAGATTTCTTGAAAACACTCATTTTACCGTTAGTTTCAAGAATGGCATAGGCAACTTCCGAAATGTCAAAAATATCTTTTTGACGGAGCTGTTCAAATAAATCTTCCGTACTTATCCTTAATTCTTTCATAGCCTTTTGGTCGATCGTTCCGTCATTTATGACTATAACGGGTTTTCCGCATATAAGCCGTCTGATACCCTGTTTTTTCAGCATTAAGTATGATATGAATATCTCGCATACAAGCAATACCATTATCGGAATTATACCGCTTAACATGGATTGTTCTGTATCCTGCATGGGAATGGACGCTATATTTGACATGAGCAGAGTTATGACAAGTTCACTTGTCTGCATTTCACTTATCTGTCGTTTGCCCATCATTCGCATGGCAAATATGATTATCACATAAAGCAATATCGCTCTTATAGCCGAAATTATCATAAAAATCCCCCTGAGATTATTTTGCACTGAAAAAAGAAAAATATAACTTGTATAAAAATTTGGCAGACGTGCAAAATATTACATAGGGAGAGTTGAGAGTGGAGCATGAAAGTCAACCGGAAAATAACTTCACTCTCCACTCTCCAAACTCCACACTATTCGAGGGGTGATTTGCATTGTATGAGTTTGTGAGGGACTTGAAGGATATTTATACACATTCACAACAAGAACCGTATGTGCCGAAACATACACCGATAAAAAAATCTCTTGAAGAAAATATAGCTTATTTCAGAACGGTATTTTCCGACAGTGCAGACCTGACTGTGAGGGAGATTTCCCTTTCGGGAATAAACGGTGCAGTAATTTCCATAGATAACATGATAGACAAGCAGGTCATGGCAGAGGGTATTTTAACACCGCTGTTTTCGTATGATTTCGGGGAAAGCAGTGCGGAAGTATGCTATAACGATATAAAATACAGAGTGCTTTTCACAGCGGATATGGTGGAATTATTCACATACGAGGACGTTGAAAAACAAATTATGTCGGGCTTTGCAGTGATAGCGATAGACGGCTGTAATAAAATGCTTGGTGCAGGAATACAGGGTTATGCATCAAGGGGAGTTTCCGAACCTCAATCGGACGTTGTGCAGAGGGGTTCAAAAGAGGGTTTTGTAGAATCCGTGAGGGTGAATATGTCAATGATGAGAAGGATAATAAAAAATCCGTCTCTGCACTTTGAAACGATGATAATAGGGGAAGTCAGCCGAACAGAAGTATGTATATGTTACTTAAAGGGAACGGCTTCGGAAAATATCATTGATGGACTGAAAAGGCGATTGCAAAAAGCAAACTTGAAAACCGTCTTGACATCGGGATATTTAGTGCCTTTTTTAGAGGAAAAAAATGACTTTTCATTTTTTAGCGGTGTAGGTGTATCGGAAAGACCTGATACAGTTTGCGGAAAGATAATCGAAGGCAGAATTGCCGTTTTAGTTGACGGGGTGCCGTCTGCATTGATAGTGCCGTACTTGTTTGCGGAGTATTTTCAGACACTTGACGACTATTCCAACAGGGCATATTTTGCGACTTTTACGAGAATTTTGAAATTCTGTGCATTTTTCATATCCATGCTTTTACCGGGAGTATATGTGGCATTGGGAACCTTTAATCCCGAAATGTTCCCGACACTCATGTTAAATAAAATAGCCGTGTCGATAGGTTCAACGCCATTGTCGTTGATGTGGGAAACTCTGTTGATACAGTTTGTATATGAAATAATGCGTGAAGCAGGTTTGAGAATGCCTCAGCCGTTGGGATATGCTGTAAGTATAGTAGGCGGTTTGGTGGTAGGTGATACCGCTATCCATGCGGGATTGATAGGTTCACCGACATTGATGGTGGTTGCAATAACGTCTATAAGCTCCTATGTGATACCGAATTTATATGCACCCTCTGCAATATTAAGGATAATATTCACATTGGCAGGGGGATTTTTGGGTATATTCGGAGTTGCAATAGTTCTGTGTGCGGTGTTGGTGAATATATGCGGAAAAAACAGTTTCGGAGTGCCGTATACTACACCTATAACGCCTTTCAGTGCGGTAGCCGTCAGAGATGTATTGATTCGTGCAGGCTGGAAAATTCTTTCAAAGAAAACTGCCAAAGTGCAGAATTTACCCGGAGCTGATGTCAGGTGATAAAGAAAAATATCGTAACAGTCGGACAAATTTATACCTTGTTGTTTATAAGCAGAATATCGCTTTCTGTGATGTATTCTGTGTTTATATCGGGAATGGAAAATATATGGGATTTTCTCATGCCGTTGATGATCTGTATACCCGTAAGCGTATTGCTTTTAGTGCCTGTGAATTTCAGCAGAAAATCGGTATGTGATCTATCGGTTGAAAAGTTCGGTAAAGTCGGATATGCAGTACCCGTTTTATATGGGATTTACTTCATAGGTTCGGGATCGTATGCGATAAAGGCATTGGAGCATTTTTTGAAAGTTATATTGCCGAGTGACATAAACGCACAAGTCGTTATGACAGTGCTTGTAACTGCGTGTATATATGCGGCAGTCAAGGGCATAGAGGCACTTTCAAGAATGGCGGCTGTCGTATTGGGATTTATCTTGATCTCGTCAGTGATAATGTTCATCTATCTGATACAGGGCTTTGCAGTAGAGAATTTAATGCCTGTGGAGTATGTGACATTTAGTGCAGTCACGGACGGAGTTGTATTCATCATATCGAGAATGAACACATCGGCAGCATTGAATGTATTGCTTCCGTCAAGCAAAGGAAAACTTTGGAAAAGTGCGGTTATATATTCCGTAATGATATTTTTATTCATGTGTTTCATGCTGATACTTTTCAAAGGAGCGGTAGGGGATTATATCAATTCAAGGGAATTGTCTGTATATCAGGCGACAGAGGGTGCAGGCTCTTTGCAAAGATTAAATCCGTTTTTTATATTTGTGACGATGTGCAGTTTGTTTTGTAATGTTTCGGTCATGCTTTTTGCGGTATCTGAGAGCGTGAAAGTGATCTTTAAAAAAACGAAGATCATTCCGGTGATAAGCGGAATAATTTTGATAGTGCTGATGATAGCCGTACCCGAAAGTGATATATTGTTTGATAAATATGTGTGGTGCATATTGACAGTGATGTTCACATCGCTGATACCGCTGGTTATAAAAATTCCGAAATTAACGGCAGTAGGCTTGTCTTTGGTGATATTGGGCGGTTGCAGCAATATGCAGTTAAATCAAAGGCTGATAGTGCAGGGGATAGGCATTGATAAGGCTAATGACGGATATAAAATTACTTTGATAGTGCTTGACACCGAGGACACGGAAAAGGAAAATTCCGTAAAATTGATTTATACACAGGGCAGGACGACAGAAGAGGCATTGGGGACACTTGAAAATCAAAGAGGAAAGAAATTGCTGTTAAGTCAGTGTTTGTTTGTGATGATGGATAAAAATGCGGCTGCGGACTGCAAAAAAACGCTTTCATATTTTGCAGGGCAGAGCGGGATGCAGAAAACGGCAAATTTAATGGTGACAGACGGTACGGCGGAAAAGACTATCTCAACAGCGATAGAAAAATTAGGTTATAAGTCAGAATATATCAATGTACTTGCAGACAGTAAGGCGATAGATCAGACAGAAGTACATTGTTCGTTTATCAATTATATATCATCACTGAAAGGCTGTGAAAAGGCACTTTTATTTCCGTATATCATAGTTAATGAGGATATAAGGGCATTGAGCGTAAACGGAAGCTTGCTTTCGGACGGGAAAGAGAACTGTCATTTAACGGCAGATGAAACAGTCGGAACACTCATATTAAACGGAAAAGTAACGGATTTCACGGACACGGCGGGAAATGCAAGTTACAGAATAAAAAATGTGAAGTCGGATATTGTTCCCGTGTGGAAAGACGGGAAATTGGAAATAGAGTTCAATGCAGAGATATATCTTGACAGGAGTTACAGTAAAGACATGATAAATAAAATAACGTGCAGAATAGAAAATATGGTAAAGTCAGGCATTGAAAAGACGATTTTAAAAAGCGGTGCAGATGTGTTTTCGATAGAGAAGCATATCAGGGGAGAATATCCGAACTTGTATAAGAATGAGGACATGAAAAGTATTTTGAAAAATTCTTTGATAAAGACAGACATAACCTGCTGCACGGCGTAAATGCGGCAGGCTGTGTTTGCGGAATTATGACGAAAATTCCAAAAATAAATGCATTTTCAGGGCATTATTTACAATTTTGTAATTCAATGCAACATTGACGGATAAAAACTTGCAATTTATAATTGTTATGTGTTATAATACTATGAGATTTGGTTTTAGGGCAACCGTACTGCCTGTTTAATAGAATCTTTATTTTTGTACGGAGAAATGGCGGTTTATAAATTATGGCACTGTGTTTCGGATGCATGAAAGAAAATAACGGTGAGCAGATATGTCCTCACTGCGGTTTTGATAGGAATACAGAACAGTCTGTACCGTATCTTCCGCTGGGAACAAAACTGCAAGATGAAAATTATATCGTAGGAAAGAAAATATCAAGCAACGCTGAAGGTGCAAAGTATATCGCTTACAGCAATACAATGCATTCTCCCGTGATAATAAGCGAGTTTATGCCTGCGGGCATAGGCGGTCGCTCCAAAAGTAAGAATACGGTCATCGTAAAAAGCGACTATGAAAAGCAGTATGCACAGCTTCATGAGGACTTTCTGAAGTATTACAGGAATATAGCAAGATTCCGTGATCTGAAAGCTATTTCACCGATATTCGACATATTCAGCGAAAACAATACATCCTATGTGGTCGGCGAGGCATATGAGTCCATACCCTTTACTGAGTATCTTGAAAGGCGTGGGGGGTCGATAGAGTGGGGTGTGGCAAGACCGTTGTTTATGCCGCTGGTATCTGCACTGTCCTCTCTGCATGAGGCAGAAACAGGTCACTATGCGATAGCTCCGTCCAATCTCGTTGTCACTGCTGACGGAAAACTCAGACTAAAGAGTTTTGCAATCGGAGAGATCAGAAAAACAGGCGGATTCTTTGAACCGGAGCTTATTACCGGTTGTGCAGCCCCCGAACAGTACAGGGAGAATGGTGTGATAGATGAGGCAACTGATGTATACGGATTGACGGCAACGCTATTCTATGCATTGACAGGTACTCTCCCCGAAAACGGAAGTACACGCAAGCCTGACGGCAAGCTTGCTATTCCGACAGCGATATTCAAAAAACTTCCTCCGCACATAGTAAAGGCACTCTCAAAAGGCTTGCAGGTCAATAAAACGGACAGAATACAGACATTTGAAGAACTCCGCACACAGCTTTCAGCAGCTCCGGCGGTAAAGGCTATACAGAATGAGGCGAACAGAAACGAAATGAAAAAACAGACCGTACAGCGTTATGCACCGAGAAAAAGAGAAGGTATACCTGGTTATGTATGGGGTATCACAGGCGTACTTGCGATCATGTTGATCCTGCTTGTAGTAGGTACATACTGGCTTCAGACAAATCCTGAGATGCTCACGAAAATATTCGGCAACAATGACGATATTCAGACATCTTTGAGTGAAACGTCAGATGACAATCCTTATCTTGTGAAGATACCCAATCTGATAGGCAAGAATTATGATGATATAGCAGCTATGCAGAATGCTGATTCCGAGTATGTTGTCATCAAGGCAAATGAGGAGATATTCAGCGATCAGGCAGAAGGTACTATCGTAAATCAAAGCCCTGTGGCAGGCATAAGTGCCGAAAAGGGCGTTAAAGTTGTGGTAACTGTCAGCATGGGACAGAATAACCGTGAATTGCCTGCGATAAGCGGACAATCGCTTGAAGCAGCGGTTGAGGCTCTCGGTCAGCAGGGCTTTATCGCATCAGGCACATATGTCGCCAGCGATACAGTTGAAGAAGGCAAGGTCATAGGCTACGAAAACTACAATGCAGGTGATATGGCTCCCTACGGTTCAAAAATTGTCATCAGTATCAGTCAGGGTCCCGAAACAAGCAATTAATTAGTGTGGCTTAGCCACGAAATGATACAGTAATGTTTTTGTGTAAAATTAAAACTGCCGTTATCTCAGGAGAAACGGCAGTTTTTGATTTTAGAAATAGCTGTCATAATAATTGTTAACGTGAGTTCGACAGAATTGCACTACACAAATTTTTTATATTAACGATATATCTGTTCTCTCAGCCCCCAGGCGGTGGTGTAGGGGGCGAGGTCGGAAATAAATTTGAAAATATCAGAAAATCATTTCGGGGAAATCTCGCCGAACTCACGTCTGTTAATTTTTTAAGTATTTCCATGCAAGGATCCTTGTGACAGCGTGGTCTATCATATCTTCATCGAGAGTGCCGTCAGAAACGGCGTTTTTTATGGAGCTGACAGCGTCGGCTATCATCGTATCGCCTATGGTGAGCATATCGTTTCCGGCAAGTATCGCTGCAACAGCAGGTGATGTACCGTTGGTATACTCTGTGATAGCATCCATTTCCAGATCGTCTGTGACGGCTATCCCTGTGAAACCGAGTTCATTCCTGAGAATATCATGCACGTTTTTTGAGAGTGAAGCAGGTTTTGTGCTGTCCATGCAGTTGACGATATTATGGCTGACCATGACAAGATGTGCGTCCTTCTCAATGCCTGCTTTAAAGGGCTTGAAATCTTCATTCACGAATGTAGAGTAATCTCTTTCATCGATGGCAATGCCCGTATGGGTGTCAACATTGTTGCCGTAGCCCGGAAAGTGTTTGAGAGTGGCGGAAACGCCGTTTTCCTGTGCGATTCTTGTGAACTCGCTGACAAATTCGCATACCGTGTCAACATCGTGACCTATTGAACGGTAATACATGAAGTCATTTTCATCAAGCGATATGTCGCATACGGGGGCAAAGTTGACATCTATATTAAAATCTTTTATCATCTTTGCCATTGCAAGTGCATTTTCTCTGACGGCATCCATTCCGCCCTCGTCATAAATATCTCTGGGAGATTGAAATTCACTGTCATAAAGAGCAGATTTACTGCTTATCCTCACGACTGTACCGCCTTCCTCGTCAACAGATATTGTCATTGGAATGTCTTGTGAATTTATGTAGGAGTTTATGTTGTCTTTGACTTCCTGCTTGGACTTGTCTGAAAAGTCCCTGCCGAAAAGCACATATCCGCCTAAATGGTATCTCTGAGCGAATCCAACTGCATCGTAGTCGGGGCATCTTGCATAGAACATCTGACCGATCTTTTCATCAAGCGACATGGTACGCATTTCTTCATAGGCTTTTTGATAGTAAGCAGAGAAAATGCCGTTGTCCTGCCAGCTTTCGGGGAAAGTGGCTTCATCTTGTGTCTGTGACGGCTCGGAAACAACTGTTTGTGACGGCTGTACAGAGCTTTCGGGTTCGGAACTTTTTTGAGGTACAGGGAATACTGTGCAGGCAGAAAGGCAGAGTGCCAGTAAAAGTGATAAGGCTGATACAGGTTTTTTCATAGATATTCTCCTTTAAAAAATAGTGTCGGTCACATTCAGACCAAGCATATTGACAGTTTTGTAAGAAAGCTCGACTTTATCATCAAATACCTGATGGGGTTCATGGCAGTCGGAGCCGACTATGACACGAATATCGGTATTTTGCACCATGTTCCAGAAACGCATATACGGATAAGGGTATCTTTCGCCGTCAGGAAAAGTATTTTTATTTCTGCGGTAGCCGTTGGCATTGAACTCTAAGATCATGTCGTGCTTTTCAGCACACTCTATGATAATTTCACAGGCTTTTTGGCAGTTATCGTCCCATGCAAAGCGATTCAGGAACATCAGATCGGGGTGGGCAACGAATGTAAACAGATGTGTCCTAATACCCTTGCATATTTCGTTGGCATAGTTGATGTAATCAAGGGTGCTTTCGGCAAAATAGATATTTTTAATATCGCCGTCGGGAGTTGTGTAGAAATGCTCGCCGAGTGCAAGATACTCTATCTTGTATTCATCAAAGAGCTGTTGGTAATAATTGGAATATTTAGGGAAATATTCTATTTCAAGTCCTTTGAAAAGTTGAATGTCATATTTTTGTTTCAGGCTGTCAATGGTTGATAAATAGTCGGGCAGTTCGCAAAACGGCATACGATTACCGAAATCATGATCCGGAAAGGGTGCGTGATCGGAAAAGCCGAGTTGTGAAAGACCTTTTTCAACAGCATTCTTTATGTAGTCTTCTTCAGTGCCGAAGGCATGACGGCATCTTTGGCAGTGTGTATGAAAGTTTGTTTTCAATATATCATCTCCGTTTCGGAAATATTTTACCATACTTTAAGGAAAAATACAACATAAAACTATTGACAAAATTGTTTCAGGTGTATTATAATTGATATTATCAAATAATTACTAACAGGTGATGAAATGGAGATAAGAGATAAAAACGGATTGACTGAGAGGGAGTTTCTTGAGCAGTACAAGCCGAGTGACTATGAAAGACCGTCTGTTGCGGTGGATATGGTGATCTTCACGGCAGGAAAATGTGAGGAAAGAAATTACAGAAAACTGCCTGAAAAGAGATTGCAGGTATTGCTGATAAAGAGGGGCGGACACCCGTATATCAATAAATGGGCATTGCCGGGCGGATTTGTAGAGCCTGATGAAGCGACCGAGCAGGCGGCTAAAAGAGAACTGCTTGAAGAAACGGGAGTGGAAAATATCTATCTGGAGCAGCTTTACACATTCAGCGATCCGAAACGTGATCCGAGAATGTGGGTCATGAGTTGTTCGTACATGGCACTTGTAGACAGCGAAAGGATAAATGTATCGGCAGGTGATGATGCCAAAAGTGCAGAGTGGTTTGATGTAAGTCTGAAGAAGAAAAATTCTGAGGTCACGGAAAAAAGTGACGGATTTGTGAGTGTGACGGATTATGAACTTGAACTGCTCAAAGGTGAAGAAGTGCTTAGTGCGGTCATAAGGCTCACAAAGACCAGAACAGGCAGCGGTCTTGACAGTAAATATGATATAGTGGAAAGTAAAGGTCTTGCCTTTGACCATGCAAGGATCATCACTTTTGCAGTTCTGAGACTCAGGGGAAAAGTCACTTATACGGATATAGCATTGAATTTGGTGCCTGAGTATTTTACATTGACGGAACTTCAGCAGATATATGAGATAATTCTTGACAGGGAACTGCTCAAAGCACCCTTCAGAAGAAAGTACGGTATTCTTGCGGAGAAAACCGACAATTATTCAAAAGATGCAGGTCACAGACCGTCACAGCTTTTTAAGAAAAAATGGTTTACGGAGTGAGAAAGAACATGAGGATACTTGTAGTTGAAGATGAGATGGGACTTGCAGATGCGATAGGGGCTATTCTCAAAAAAGAAAAATATATAGTAGATATAGCCAATGACGGCAAAACAGGGCTTGAATATGCCATGACAGGTGAATATGACTGTATCCTGCTCGATATCATGCTTCCGAGAATGAACGGGCTGGAAGTGCTGACATATCTGAGGGTACAGGAAGTTGAAACGCCTGTATTGCTTCTTACGGCAAAGTCTGAAACTGACGACAAAATAAAGGGATTGGACTGCGGAGCAGATGACTATCTTACAAAGCCCTTTTCAACAGGTGAACTTCTTGCAAGGATAAGAGCTATGACAAGGCGAAAAGGCATATCTGTAGACATCAACCCCAAATATAAGGATATAACACTTGACCTGAAAAAAGGCGAGATCATATGCGGAGCAAACTCTGTCGTGCTTGGCAGAAAGGAATTTCAGATGATGGAACTCCTCATCTCAAAAGCAGGGCAGATCGTTACAAAAGAGGATTTTGTTAAAAAAATATGGGGTGACAGTGATGACAGCGAATATAACAATGTAGAGGTGTATATCTCTTTTTTAAGAAAGAAATTACAGCTCCTGCATTCATGCGTGCAGATAAAGACAAGGAGAAGTATAGGTTATTGTTTGGACGGTGGTAATTCTTGATAAGAAAACTGAGGATCAAACTCACAGTAATACTGTCGGCGGTGCTTGCAGTGGTAATAATAGGTATAATGGTCACTATAAACGTGACGGCAAATTCCAACAATCAGGCACAGATAAATGAAAGACTGCTGAAAATCGCCTATAATGACGGAAAAATACCGCCCGAATACAGCCATAAGAATATATATCACGAAAGTGATGAGGGATATATAGATACTTTTTCCGTACTCGTTGACGGTGCGTACAGACTTATCGGAGTGTATGTGGGCAGGACAGGAGACGATGATGACAGTATTTCACAGGCTGATTATGTGGAATATGCAAACACCGCAATAAACTCCAATAATAAAAAGGGTGAGATAGGCAGTTATGCATATCTGATAGAATTGAAGTCTTACGGAAAAATAATAGTTTTTCTTGACATCAGCCAGTACAGGCATACGAGCAGGACTCTTTTTTTTACGACGCTTTTCATGGGGATAACAGCAATAATACTTTTTACCGCAATATCACTCGGTATATCTTTCTGGCTCGTCAAGCCTGTAAAAGAGAACTTTGAAAGGCAGAAAAGATTTATTTCTGATGCAAGTCATGAATTGAAAACCCCCCTTGCCGTTATAAGTGCCAATACAGATGTTCTTGAAAGTGAGATAGGCGAAAATAAGTGGCTTACATATATCCGCACTGAATCCGAGAGAATGAGCGAGCTTGTCAATGAACTGCTGATGCTGGCAAGACTCGATGACAAAAGCGGACATAAGCTCATTATGACAGAGATAAATTTGAGTGACTTGGTTTTGATGACTGCACTTCCGTTTGAAAGTACGGTCTTTGAGATGGGCAAGAAATTTGATGTGGATGTACAGCCTGATATAAAGTGCAAGGGTGATGAAAGTGCTTTAAAGCATATTCTTACTATCCTGATAGATAATGCTGTAAAATATTCCTTTGAGCATGGGGAAATATCCGTGAAGCTGTATGACCAATCAAACAAGCACATAATTGAAGTTTACAACACAGGTGAGGGAATTCAGCCCGAAAATCTCAAAAAGATATTTGAAAGATTTTTCCGTCAGGATGAGTCCCGCAACAGCAAAACAGGCGGTTACGGTTTAGGCTTGTCGATAGCAAAGGCAAGTGTCGAGGCACACGGCGGAAAAATATCCGTTCAGAGTGTATACGGCGAATGGGTGAAATTCATTGTATCTTTGCCGTAAAAAAATACCGCAGGAATGTTTGAATTCCTGCGGTATCGTTTTATTCTTGTATAAGTGCCACACAATGAGCGGAAATGCCTTCAAGTCTTCCCGTAAAGCCGAGTTTTTCTTCTGTAGTAGCTTTAATGCTGATGTTGTCAATATCCGTATTCATGGCATCTGCAATACACTTTGTCATGTCTTCAATATACGGTTTTAATTTGGGTTTCTGTGCAATGACTGTCGCATCTATATTTGATACGCTGTATCCCTTTGCGGAAAGAATTTTCATAACTTCTTTCAGCAGTTCAATACTGTCTGCACCTCTGTATTTCTCATCGGTATCGGGGAAGTGAGTGCCAATGTCACCCAAAGCTGCCGCTCCCAAAAGAGAATCCATTATTGCATGGACAAGCACATCTGCATCTGAATGTCCCAAAAGTCCCTTTTCATAGGGTATTTCAACACCGCCTAAAATGAGTTTTCTGCTGTCTGCAAATTTATGCACGTCATAGCCGTGACCTACTCTTATTTTCATGCAATGACCTCCGCAATGTCAAATTTATATTCACCGTCCTCATATCTGCAAGTGACTATGTCACCGCTCTTGATACTGCCGTCAAGCATTTTTTCGGAAATGGCATCTTCAATGTTAGACTGTATAGCCCTCTTAAGAGGTCTTGCACCGTACAATTCATCAAAGCCTGCCTTTGCAACGGCTTCTATTGCACTGTCATCAAACTCTGCCTTTATATCAAGGTCATTCAATCTCTTTTCAAGATTCTTGAGAAGATTCTTGGCAATAGCTTGTATATCCTCACTTGTCAGCTTATTGAATACGATGGTATCATCAACTCTGTTCAGAAATTCGGGTTTAAAGAGTTTTTTGAGTTCACCGAGAACGGCTTCCCTGATCTTGACATTGTCGTTTTCGGATTTTTCTTCACCGCCGAAAAATCCCAGATTGGTTTGTTTTTCCGTGATGAGCCTTGCACCGATATTTGAAGTCATAATAATGACGGTATTTCTGAAATTAACGTGCCTGCCCTGAGAGTCTGTCAGTCTGCCCTCGTCAAGAATCTGCAAAAGCATATTGAATACATCGGGGTGAGCCTTCTCTATCTCGTCAAAGAGGAGAACCGAATAAGGTTTACGTCTGACCATTTCTGTAAGCTGACCGCCCTCGTCATAACCGACATATCCCGGAGGTGAGCCTATGAGTTTGGAAACGGTATGTTTTTCCATGAACTCCGACATATCGAAACGTATCATAGCATTTTCATCACCGAACATGGCTTGTGCAAGAGCCTTGCAAAGTTCGGTTTTACCGACACCCGTAGGTCCTAAGAATATGAATGAACCGACAGGTCTGTTAGGGTCTTTCAAGCCTACTCTGCCACGTCTTATGGCTTTGGCAACAGCCGTTACAGCTTCGTTTTGTCCGACGATCCTCTCATGGAGAATACTTTCCAATTTCAAAAGTCTCTGACTTTCCTCCTGAGTGAGCTGTACAACGGGAACGCCCGTCCAGCTTGAAACGATCTCTGCAATATCTTCACTTGTGACTTCACCGTTTTTATGCTCATTCTTTTCATGCCAAATTTTCTTTTTATCTTCAAGTTCTGTGCGGAGCTTCTTTTCTTCGTCACGGATGGCTGCAGCGTGTTCAAAGTCCTGATTATTGACGGCTTCCGCCTTTTCTTTTTCAAGGGATTTTATCTTGTTTTCAATGTCCTGCAAGTCATCGGGAGCGGTATATGCTCTTAAACGCACCCTTGACGCAGCCTCATCTACAAGGTCAATAGCCTTGTCGGGCAGGAATCTGTCTGCAATGTATCTTGAAGAAAGTTTGACAGCGGTATCAATAGCTTCATCGGTTATCTTAACTTTGTGATGTGCTTCATATCTGTCACGAAGTCCACGCAAAATTAAAACTGCCTCTTCTTCTGTAGGTTCACCGACAGTCACGGGTTGGAAACGTCTTTCAAGGGCTGCATCTTTTTCAATGTACTTTCTGTATTCATTGATAGTCGTTGCACCGATGACCTGAAAATCCCCTCTTGCAAGTGACGGTTTCAAAATATTAGCGGTATCTGCCGAACCTTCCGCCGAGCCTGCACCTATGATTGTATGGAGTTCATCTATAAAGAGAATGACATTTCCGGCTTTTTTAACTTCATCAATAGCACCGCTTATTCTGTCCTCGAAGTCACCTCTGTATTTTGTACCTGCTATCATGCTTGTGAGGTCGAGGGCAATTATACGTTTATCTTTGAGGGGTTCGGGAACGTCACCTGAAACGATCTTCAAAGCAAGCCCCTCAGCAACAGCGGTTTTGCCGACACCCGGTTCACCGATAAGACACGGATTATTTTTAGTACGTCTTGAAAGAATTTGTATAACTCTTTCAATTTCGTTTTGCCTGCCGATAACGGGATCAATACCGCCTTTTTTAGCAATTTCGGTCAAATCTCTGCCGAACTTGTCAAGCATTTTGGTATTGCTGTTTTTAGGCTTGCTTTCATCGGAATTTGAGAAATTATTTTCATTTTCGATACTTCCCAAAGTTTCGTTGAGATTTTTGACAATGTCGTTTGTGTGAATACCCGTTGATTGCAGGAATCTCACGGCATAACTGTCACCGTCTGCAATGAGGGCTATCAAAATATGTTCTGTACCGACATAGTTGTGTCCCATTCTGCCTGCCTGAATGATAGCGGTCTGGAGTATTCTTTTGACACGGGGAGTAAAGTCATCGGGAGACAATTTTGTTTCACTGCCCGTACCTATCTCCTGTTTGATGAGGTTTTCAAGCGTGTCGGCATCTGCACCGCACTTTTCAAGTACGGTATAAGCCGCACCGTCAGCGTTTTTGAGAAGTCCGAGCAGAATATGTTCACTGCCGATATAAGTGTGTCCCATATCCTGAGCGGATTCGATAGCGAGATTTATGGCATTGTTAGCCTTTTCCGTAAAACCGTTGAACTTATACATAAAACATACCCCTTTCCAATGTACAATGTACAATGTACAATTTACAATGTACAATGTACAATGTACAGTTTTTGTTTGATTTCCATTTTTCAAATCATTCGGTAATTTGCTTAACAAGATTTATTTAAATTGCACATTGCACATTGCACATTGCACATTGCACATTGCACATTGCACATTGCACATTGCACATCGCACATTGCACATTGCACATTGTACATTGCACATTGCACATTGCACATTGCACATTGCACATTGCACATTGCACATTGCACATTGCACATTGCACATTGCACATTGCACATTGTACTGGAGGGAACTTGCGGCTGCATGAGGGCAGACCTGACAAGTTCGGCTCTGATACGGTCACGTTCCTGTGGAGAGAGTTTTTTGCCTATATTTTTCATGAGGGTTGCCGGCTGTATCTCAATAAGCAGACGATTGATCGTGTTGATGTCCATTTCCGAGAAAAAACCTGCCTCAATGCCGAAACGCACGTTTGAAAGCAACTGCATACATTCATCATTATTGAGAAGTTTGGCATACTGAAGAATGCCGTATGAACGGTAAATTTTATCCTGAATATTGATGTTTTTAGCGAGAGTTTCACGGGCGGCTCTCTCCTGTGTGACAAGCTGATAGGCAATATCACGGAGATTATTTATGGCTTCATGTTCGGAGATGCCGAGAGTCACCTGATTGGAAAGTTGATAAATAGCACCTTTAGGTTCAGTGCCTTCGCCGTACATTCCACGAATGGCAAGACCGAGTTTTGAAAGAGATGAGCTTATCTTGCCCATTGCACCGCTTTCTTTGAGAGAGGGCAGATGGAGCATAAGAGAGGCTCTCATACCTGTACCGATATTGGTCGGGCATTGGGTGAGATAGCCTAATTTATCGTTGAAAGCAAAATTGAGTTGTTCATCAAGGAGAGTGTCTATCTTGTCAGCAAGGTCATATGTGCTTTCGAGGTTCATGCCCTGACTGATGACCTGTATCCTTACATGATCTTCTTCATTTATCATGATGCTTACAGATTCGTCATCAAGGAGAAGAAGTCCTCTGCCCTGTCTGTCGGAGATGAATTCCGGACTGACAAGGTGCCTTTCGACAAGGGATACGGCTTCTTCCTGAGTGAGTTCGGACATCTGGATATATTGGAATTTACTTGATATAGCGGAATGTCCGTCAAGAACGGCTGATTTCACGATAGAAGCGACTTTTCTCTTGTTCTCGTCGGAAAGTCTGCATGGGAACGGGTAGTCACGCAGATTTCTTGCAAATCTTATTCTTGTGCTTATGACAACGTCACTGACATCTGTAAGGGCAGTGTATTTATTTTTACTCATATTACTCATTCCTTTCCAATTCTTTTATCTGGTCACGAAGTTCAGCGGCCTTTTCAAATTCCTGTGCTTTGATGGCACGTTCAAGTTCGGATCTGAGTTTTGCAAGTTCATTCTTGATCTTGACCTGAGTACCGGTGGAATGTGCAAGTTTGCCTGTATGAGAAGTTCTGCCGTGTATCCTCTGGACAGAGGGGAGAAGTTCTTCATAAAAGACATCATAGCAGTTGGCACAGCCGACTTTGCCGGATTTGGCAATGTCTTCAAAGCTGCTGCCACAGCACTGACAGCGTTTAGTGGGTTTGGCAGAGAAACCGCCCATGAAGCTTCCGAAAAGTTTATCAAGGTCAAAGCCCATGTTTCCGAAGAAAGAACCGTAACCCATTTTTTCTGCACATTCGGGGCATAAGTCATATTCCTTGAGTTCACCGTTGAGAATGGTTTTTATATGTGTGGTAGCCTGTCTTTTACCGCATGATTGACATAACATAAATATTACCTCCATTTCAGTTTTGCAGGATAACAAGAGTTATCAGCATATTTTTCATCACAGCCGCACGAAGCATATCTCTGTATTCATGAGAAACGGCTGCATAGGCGTTGTCGGAAAGTGCAGAGGATATCAATACCCTGTCATATTCCGAGATCATGTTCTGAGCAGACATATTGTTTAGAATAGCCTGAGCGGATGCAGTCGATATCTTGTCACCGATGGAATTGACAATGTGCATGATGGCAACACGCCTGTCCGTTGTGACACGGGTTATTTTTATATATCCGCCGCCGCCACGCCTGCTCTCTACAATATACCCCTGTTCGGGCGTGAAACGTGACGTAATAACGTAGTTGATCTGACTCGGAACGCAACCAAGCACATTTGCAAGTTCATTACGCTGTATCTCGGCATTTCCGTCACTTTCATCAAGTATCTTAAGGATATACTGTGCAACCAAGTCGCTCATTTTCATTTTCATCACTTCCGTTTGTCTTTGACTTTCTTTGACCTTGTGAGTTGATTATATACCGAAAGTTAGAAAAGGTCAAAGTCAGAAAAAGTCAAAAAATTCTGTTTAAATACGGTGCTGCTCATTTTTTCTTTGAAATGCTCTTTTTTTCTTATAATTTCTTGCTTATCTAAAAAATCCGCTTGACATAAACGGGCAGATGATGTAAATTTTATTTATGGATAAAAATATTGTTGTCAGAGGTGAGAATGAATGGATTTTGATGCGTTTTCAGGCGGGATAGAGCCGGGTGGTTTAAGGAGCAAGAGTGATATAGGGGTGCTGATATGCTATATGCTGCATAATATCGATTCTCCGTTTGCCAAAGAGGACATTGTACATATCATACAGGAAAATGCTATAGCAAATTATTTTGAAACGATCTCAGCAATAGAGGAGCTTGTAAAGTGCGGTAACATAGAGTATGCAGATGAAAATGAAGAGATGCTTGTTATAACTCGTAACGGCAGACTGATCTCATCACAGCTTTATACGACACTGTCCGTTACTTTGAGGCAAAAAACGATAGGTGCGATAATGCGTTTGGTGACACGAAAAAGGTTGGAAAAAGAAAACCCCGTCACCGTTAGCGGTGCAGACGGGGGAGGATATAATGTAAATTTCAGGATAACGGACGGTATGAGAGATCTTATGTCGCTGACGATGTTTGTACCGACGATAGAGGAGGTAAAGGAGGTAAAAAAGAATTTTTACCGCTGTCCGGATAAGATATATTCTGTTATACTTGCATCCGTTGTAGGTAACAGCGAAATGATAGCTGAAGCATTGAAAGACTTGAGAAATTGAGTTTTATTCCGTGACGGAAAAGATATTTTTGAATTCTTCAAGAGAAGCCATAGATACCGAGCTGTGACCTGCAAAGATGATATGGTCAAGGAGTTTTATGTTGACAGCATTTATTTTATTTTTGAGTATATAAGTAGTGTTGACATCTTGAGCTGACGGCATGGGGACGTTATTGGTGTGGCTGTGTGCAAGTATCACTGCCCATGCATGATGGTGAAGTAAAAGTTCAAGGAGTTTTCTGATATAGCGGTCGGTATCCGTAAATGCTCCTTCATATACAACGGAAGTACATATCTCTCTGCCGTAAGCATCAAAGAGCATTACGGCAGTTTTTTCACATTTGACTTGTTCCGAAAACAGCGGTGCAAGCTTATCGGCAGTGTCGCTTCCGGCAATTTCCGAAACTGTATCTTTGGTCTTGTCATCGTAATATTTTCTGCAAAGAGCATCTGCCATCTTTAAATATACAGTGGCATTATAACTTAAACCGCATTTTTGGAGTTCTTCCGAAGGAGCAGTAATGACATCAAAAAGTGAACCGAAATTCTTTAAAAGATTTTTGGCAAGATCGTTTGTATCTTTTCTCGGTATAGCATAGAACATCAGCATTTCGAGGATCTCATTTTCCGTCATGTTCTTGAAACCTACACTCATAAATCTTTGTTTAACTCTGTCCCTGTGTCCCTCATGGGGATATTTTTTTTCTTCTGCCATAAAATGCCTCCTTAAAAGTGTTTTTTAAATTATATCATATTTCAGTGAAAAAATTCAATATTTTTTATTATAAAATTTTTCGGTTGAATATCGGCGTAAAATATGTTATGATAGGGAAGATAAAAAGAAAATGGGGGAGAGTTTCCTTATGGAGATAAACACAAAAGCGGAACTTGAAAAGCAGATCCAATATACGGAAATGCTGAAAGATATTTTATACATGAGGTATAACTGCGGTCAGCCGAAAGCTCATGTAAGAACATACGGCTGTCAGCAGAACGTGGCGGACAGCGAGAAAATAAAAGGTATGCTTGAAGAAATGGGCTGTTCTCTAACGGAAAATGCAGATGAAGCGGATATTATCATCTTCAACACCTGTGCAGTCCGTGAACACGCCGAAGACAGAGTTTTCGGAAATGTCGGGGAGTTGAAAGCACTCAAAAGAAAAAAACCGTCTCTTCTGATAGGCTTGTGCGGGTGCATGATGGAACAACAGCATATAGCTGAGAGAATTTACAAAAGTTTCCCATATGTAGGACTTGTATTCGGTACTCATGTTATACATAAGTTTCCCGAAATGCTTTATAACTCCGTGACAACGGGGAAAAGGCTTGTTGAAAGAGGCGTTGATGACGGTCAGATCTATGAAGGCATACCCATGCACCGTGACGGCAGTTTCAAAGGCTGGCTTTCAATAATGTACGGCTGTGACAATTTCTGCACATACTGCATTGTACCTCATGTCAGGGGACGTGAAAGAAGCCGTAAACCGCAGATAGTTCTTGATGAAGCAAAAGCCATGATAAGATCGGGCTTTAAAGAGATAACTCTTTTGGGGCAGAATGTAAATTCTTACGGAAAAGGTCTTGATGAAAAGACGAGTTTTCCCGAATTGCTGAAAAGTGTCAGCGAAATTGACGG
>CADCCP010000024.1 GCA_902800005.1 uncultured Ruminococcus sp.
GACATCATTTTTATCACCTGTTTTATAATATACCACATTTCCCCAAAAAGTTCAACTGTCACCGCAGGAGTTTGCAAAAACCTGTCTATCAGACCTTCTTGTCTTTGCTGCCATTTTCCATCAGAAGAACATTTTGACGAGTATGCATAAAAATTCCGCTGAAAAATAGTTGCTTATACTATTGGTAAACGTCGAATTTTGTAGTATAATAATAGTCTGTGTTTAGTTCGTTATTGATACAAGGGGTAGATGATTATATATGAAGATCAACGGCATTTTTAACAGGATGCAGGGCATCAGACTGCCTCATAAAAAGTTTACGGCAGACATTGCGCCCATCCGTCTGCCGATCCCGAAAACGGTCACCATTCCCATGTCGATGCATATCGGAAAAGAAGCGCAGGTCGTGATCCAAAAGGGCGACAACGTAAAGGTCGGTCAGCTCATCGGCGAGGTAGACGGCTTTATGTCCGCCAACATCCATGCAAGCGTTTCGGGAGAAGTGCGGCAGATCGGTGAAATGATGAATTCAAGAGGAGTCAAGGTGTCTTGTGTATTGATCGCTGCTGACGGCAAACAAGAAATGTACGAAAAACTGTCGAAGCCGAAGGTCAGTGATTTTGAAAGCTTTGTGCAGGCAGTAAAGGAAAGCGGCGCTGTGGGACTTGGCGGCGCAGGATTTCCGAGCTTTGTCAAGCTGAATGTCTTTAACCTGAAGTCCGTCGAAAGGGTCATCATCAATGCCGCAGAATGCGAGCCGTATATCACCTCCGACACCCGCACCATGCTTGACAAGAGCGAATATGTGTTCAAAGGGATCGAAGCGCTGAGAAAGTATATGGGAATACAAAAGTTCATTATCGGCATTGAAAGCAATAAGCAGGAAGCCATTGAGAAAATGAAAGCACTTGCGGACAAAACAGAGGGAGTGAGCGTGCATATCCTGCCGTCTGTTTATCCGCAAGGCGGTGAAAAGGTGCTTGTCTATCACACAACAGGCAGGCTGATCCCGAAAGGCGGTCTGCCGCTGGATGTCGGCGTGATCGTCATCAATATCACAACGCTTGCATTTATTGCAGAGTATCTCGAAAACGGCGTTCCGCTGATCGAAAAATGCATCACGATCGACGGTTCGGCAGTGAAAAGCCCCAAAAACGTCATCGTGCCGATCGGAATGTCAATCCGTGACGTGATCGAAGCGTCGGGCGGTCTGAAAGCAGAGCCGTCAAAGATCCTCTACGGCGGTCCTATGATGGGAATTGCAGTGCCGTCACTTGATGAGCCTGTTCTGAAAAACACCAATGCAGTAATATTCATGGACAAAAAACAGGCTGCCATGCCGAAAACTACCGCATGTATAAACTGTGGAGCTTGTCTTTCACACTGCCCGTTCAGGCTTGATCCCCGTTCCATTGCACTTGCATACAAGCTATCCGACTGCGAGGCACTTCAAAAACTCTGTGTAGATATGTGTATGGAGTGTGGCTGCTGTTCTTATATATGCCCTGCAAACAGACCTCTTGTGCAAACCAATAAACTCGCCAAAATCAAACTTCGTGAATACCTCAAAGACAAAAAAGGAGTGTGACTATATGGAACAACTTACCGTATCTGTTTCCCCGCACTTTTTTGGGAAGCGTACTACTCAAAACATCATGCTTGATGTCATCATTGCCCTAATGCCTGCACTTATCGCTTCTTTTATCATATTCGGCTGGCGTTCACTTCTTATAGCAGGCGTATGCACGGCTTCATGTATACTTTCAGAGTTCTTTTTTGAAAAACTCTGCAAAAAGGAAAATACCATCTCCGACCTGTCGACTGTAGTGACGGGAGTTCTTCTGGCCTTCAACCTGCCCGTGACTATTCCTCTTTGGCAGGCTGTCATCGGCAGCATTACGGCTATAATCATAGTTAAACAGCTTTTCGGCGGTATCGGTCAGAACTTTGCCAATCCTGCCGTAACTGCCCGTATCATCATGCTTATTGCCTTCTCCGATACCATGACAAAATGGGCTTTCCCTCAAAACTCAGTTGATGCCGTTTCAGGAGCTACTCCTTTAGCGGCTGCCGCAAAAGGTCTTGACACCCTCCCCTCCTATACATCTCTGCTTTTAGGCTATCACGGCGGCTGTCTTGGTGAGACCTGCTCATTAGCCATCCTGCTCGGCGGCATTTATCTGCTTGTACGCAAGGTCATAACATGGCATATCCCGACCGCTTTCATTGCAACCGTTGCACTCATGTCACCCGTCTGCGGAAAAGACCCTCTCTATCAGATACTTTCAGGCGGTCTTTTATTGGGTGCTGTCTTCATGGCTACCGATTATGCGACTTCCCCCTCTACCAAATGGGGCAAAATCATATTCGGCATCGGCTGCGGTCTTATAACTGTCCTCATTCGTTTTTGGGGAAGTCTGCCGGAAGGCGTTTCCTACTCTATTCTCCTAATGAACATCTTCACTCCGTATATTTCAAAATTAACAAGACAAATACCACTCGGTGCGGACGGGGGTGAAAGATCTTGAAAGACATCATAAAACCTGTCATTGTTTTGGCTTCAATATGCCTTGTTGTAACAACGGTTCTTGCCTGTGTCAACAGCGTGACTGCCCCCATCATAAAGGCTGCCGAAGAAAAAAATGCCGCTCTCGCACGTTCAGAAGTCCTCAAAGAAGCAAGATCTTTTGAACAGCTTGATATTTCACTTTCTGCGGGCGTAACGGGCGTTTTTAAAGGCAGTGATGATTCCGGCTATGTCATCATGTCACAAGCAAAAGGCTACGGCGGTGACATCAAGATCATCTGCGGCATACGTTCAGACGGCTCTGTCGAAAAAGTAAAAACCCTCCTGCATTCCGAAACAAGCGGTATCGGCTCAAAAGTTGCCGATAACAAGTCAGGCTACAATCAAAAATATTCCGGCACAACTGCCGACAGCTACATGAATGTAGATGCTGTTTCAGGTGCGACCGTTTCTTCAAAGGCGTATAAAAAAGCTGTCGGGCTTGCACACGACACCAAACAAAAAATAAAGGAGGCAGACAAATGAAAGCACTCAACAACTTCACCAAAGGCATTATAAAAGAAAATCCTGTTTTAGTGCTTGTACTCGGTACCTGCCCCACACTTGCCACTTCTACAAGCATCATCAATGCTCTCGGCATGGGAACGGCTGCAACAGTCGTCCTTGTCTTCTCCAACATGGTCATATCCGCTCTGAGAAAAGTCATTCCCGATAAAGTCAGGATACCCTGCTATATAGTCCTAATTGCAGGGCTTGTAACAATGGTACAGATGCTTGTCAAAGCCTTTGCACCGGCACTTGACGAGGCTCTCGGCATATATCTCCCTCTTATAGTCGTCAACTGCATCATTCTCGGTCGTGCAGAGATGTTTGCAAGCAAAAATAAAATCCTTGCCTCTGCCATAGACGGATTCGGCATGGGCGTAGGCTTCACATTTGCATTATTCCTCATGGCTTCCGTCAGAGAGATTTTCGGCAGCGGCACTTTTGCAGGCTATCCCCTGCCCGTACTCTCAAACCATCATATCTCTATTTTAACAATGGCTCCGGGAGGATTTCTTGTATTTGGTCTGCTGATTGCCGCTGTCAACAGGTTCTCAAAGCATAAACCAAAGAAAAATGATTTCGGCTGTGACAACTGCCCTCAGGCAGAGGCTTGCGGTAAACTTAAAGAGGAGGCTGCCAAAAAATGACCAAATTCATCATCATACTGCTTTCGGCAGTTTTCATCAACAACTATGTTCTTTCACGCTTTCTCGGTATATGCCCCTTTTTGGGTGTTTCCAAAAAACTCGACTCCGCCACAGGCATGAGCCTTGCCGTCATCTTCGTCATGCTAATGGCTACTGCCGTGACCTTCCCAATACAAAAATATCTGCTTGATCCCAATGATCTCGGCTATCTCCAAACCATTGTTTTCATTCTTGTTATAGCCGCCCTTGTTCAGCTCGTTGAGATCGTCCTAAAAAAATACATCCCATCCCTGCATAAATCCCTTGGTGTATATCTGCCTCTAATAACAACAAACTGTGCTGTTTTG
The DNA here is from genome assembly GCA_902800005.1 of uncultured Ruminococcus sp. Classification (GTDB taxonomy): domain Bacteria; phylum Bacillota; class Clostridia; order Oscillospirales; family Acutalibacteraceae; genus UBA1213. The sequence continues at coordinate 4,068 of CADCCP010000024.1, forward strand.
GGAGTTACCATTCTCAATATAGATGAAGGTTACAACTTTGCCGAAGCTATGGTAAACGCTTTAGGCAGCGGTTTAGGCTTTTTTCTTGCTATGGTCATGTTTTCGGGTGTACGGTCAACTATCGAGGGAAACGACATTCCCGAAAGTTTCAAAGGCTTGCCTGTCACTCTCATTGCTGCTGCCATCACATCCCTGTCTTTCATGGGATTCGGCGGAGTAATAGAAAATCTGTTCGGGGGTGTGTGAATTGGCTGAAATTCTTACTGCCGTTATACCTGTCGTTATCATAGGCGTTATATGTGCTGCGGTACTTGTGGTCGCCTCCAAACTCATGGCGGTTGAGGAAGATGAAAAATTTCCTGTTATACGTCAGTGTCTGCCGGGAGCAAACTGCGGTGCCTGCGGTTTTGCAGGCTGTGACGGCTATGCCAAAGCCCTGTGTAATGATCCCGATACACCTATAAATCTCTGCATACCCGGTGCGGACAATGTTGCCAAGCAGCTCAGTGAGATACTTGGTGTGGAATTTGCGGACGTTGCAGAGCAAATTGCCGTTGTCCACTGCTCAGGCGACTGTGCTCACACACAGGACAAATATATCTATCAGGGTATAGAAAGCTGTGCCGCTGCCAAACTTATGTACGGCGGAAAGGGTACTTGTCCGTATGGCTGTCTGGGATTAGGTGACTGTGCCAACGCCTGTCCGCAAAATGCCATCTCCGTTGTTGCAAATGCCGCTGTAATAAATCCCATAAGCTGTGTCGGCTGCGGTCTCTGCACAAGGACTTGTCCAAACGGGCTTATCTCTCTCATCACGGATACAAAAAATGTTGTCGTAACGTGCAGCAACCACGATAAAGGTGCTGTTACAAGAAAATACTGTTTCAACGGCTGTATCGGCTGCAAAAAATGCGAGCGTGTATGTCCCGAAAAGGCAATAAAAGTAATTGACAATGTTGCCGTCATCGATTACACTAAATGTCCCGACTGTACGGATTTCGGCATTTGTGCCAAGAACTGCACCACCGGCTGTATAAAAATATCCGATCTTCACGGTATACACAGTATTAAATAAGAGTGGAGAGTTGAGAGTGGAGAATTTTCGATCTCTGCTGCATTTTCAGAATATAACAAAAATCCCACCTTTCAAAGAGTGGGATTTTTTATAAGGAGCTGTTTTTGTGTCGTATTTTCTCGATTTAGATATTCATAACCATACCGTTGAAAGTGCAAGAAAGCTCATTACAAGCACTTTAAAAAATCTGCCGTCAGATGTCCGTGAACTCAACATCATTCACGGCTATCATCAGGGAACTGCCCTGCGTGACATGGTGCGTAAATATTCCAATGCCAAAATCGAACGTAAAATCCTCGGTCTGAATCAGGGTATCACCACTTTTATCATCAAAAAGTCTTAACCCATTTCATATCTTTTTCTTAACTTCTCCAACGCCTTCTTCTCTATTCTTGAAACATATGAACGTGATATTTTCAGCATTTTTGCCGCTTCCCTCTGTGCAAGCGGTTCTCTGCCGTCCAGACCGTACCTCAGTTTGATTATCAGTTTTTCTCTCGGTGTCAGACATTCATTGATATATCTCGGCAAACGCTCTGTTTTCATCTTCATGTCCAAGTCATCAACGATACTGTCATCCATTGCCATTATATCCATCAAAGTCAGTGCATTCCCGTCCGAATCGGAATCTATCTCCTCATTGATGGACACATCAAGGGCATTTTTCTTTGCACCCCTGAAATACATCAGTATCTCATTTTCGATACACCTTGATGCATAGCTTGACAGCTTTATCTTTTTATCCGACTTGAATGTATTGATCGCCTTGATAAGCCCTATCGTGCCTATCGACACCAGATCATCCTGATCTGCACCCGTACCGTAATACTTCTTTACGATATGTGCCACCAACCGCAAATTATGCTCTACAAGAATGTTTCTTGCTTCTATATCCCCATTTCTTGCAAGCCCCAGATATTTCTCTTCCTCACTCTCGGACAAGGGTTTTGGAAATGCTCCCCCGCCCGTTACATGAAGTATGAACAGCAGTGATATTTTACTCAGCAGTTCACTTAAAAATGCAAACATCCTATTCACCTCGTGAATATCTATGCAAAATTTTCTGCCGATATTATAAATACTTCATGTCCCTTTTCATCCACTCCATGAGCAGATCGGTGATATATTGCAGTTCTCTTTCCGTAAGCCGTCTGTTTGTCGGTATATTGTGCCACTCATACAGGCATCTCCGACAACAGCACCCTGTTGCCCTTTGTGCAACATATACAGGATGTCCCCATTTTCTTGTATGTCTGTCCTTCTCCGCAGGTATCACACGATACAAATTTTCTTTCACTATCTCTCCCGTTTCCTTCTTTATATCCTCAATACTGTGTGACAAATAATATCTCCTGTCTTTCTGACTTAAAGATATATCACTGTGAAAAGGAGATTTCGACAACTGCAACAAGATACTGTTGAACGGGTTGTCTGCATCATAGTCACTTTCATAATACTGCTGTATCTTTGATTTCTTCCTTTCATGCACAGGCTCATTCAATGCCTTGAAATTTATACCTGCCTTTTCAGCCTGCGAAATCTGTTTATCTCTCGGAATGTTATATATTTTTCCGTCTTTTATGAAATTTGCTCCCGTCTGTCTGAACACAAACGACACATTATGCAATACACACTGATTTCTTGTATTCACCACCCAGTCATATTCACATATACGGGCATTTTCTCCCGACTCTCCCCCACAGCTTACTCTTTCTATCTTTCCGCTGTTCAGATATTGTGAAATACAGATACTTTCCAGCATAGGTTCATGTATTATCTCTCTGTGCTTTATCGGAACTTCCAGAAATATCGGCAGTCTTTTATCTGCCATTTCCTGATTTTCACAGGTGCATATCACCGTCACATTCTCGTATCCCTCTCCCCAATCATACGGTATGCAATCCATAAATCTCTCTATCCTCTTGGTGATTATCTTAAAATCAATGTCACTTCTTGTTTTTATCATCTCCCATATATCATCACGCCATTTGTCTGCCTCATCTATGAAAAAATCCGAACTCAGACAAACATATACGGGACTGTCCGAACAGGTCAGCTTATATTCCCCATATTTGTTCTTCTTCACGGGATAGTCAAATGCCTTAGTTTTTTCAACAATGCCGCTGTCCCTTCCGAATGCACTGTCAATTCTGTAAACATAGCAGTTCTGACAACCTGCACTCACTTTTTTACAGCCGTGCCACGGATTCCATACAGACTGCATTCCTCTCACCTCCCACACAAACAAGACCTGTACCGTTTTGCGATACAGGTCTTATTATCATTCATCAGAATTTGCTTTTTTCTTCGACTTCCTTGCACACTTCTTGGCAGGTTTTTCTTCAACAGTCTCTTCTGTCTTTTCGGCAGCTTCTTCTGTTTCCGCTTCGATTTCTTCCTCTGTCTTGGGTATTTCTTCCTTGACCTCGAATATTGCTGCACCAAACGGCGGCAATGTGATCTCAAGTGAATGATACCACTGACTGTGACATATCGGCTCAGACTTGATGGGATTCGGATTTGTTGCACCGCTTCCACCGTAGCACTCGCTGTCACTGTTCAGCACTTCTGTTATCGTACAGGGATAGTTCATGCCGACTCTGTAATTATCTCTCCTTACAGGCGACATATTCAGGAATATTGCATATTTCTGCGTATCGGATATGCGGAAGTATGCAAACATATTGTCATTGGCATTGTCCGCATCTATCCAAAGGAATCCGTCGGGCTTGTAATCTCTCTCATAGAATGCCGAATTGTTCACTATCAGCCCGCAAAGGTCTCTGAAATACTGATGGAACTGCTGATGCATGGGATACTCTTTTATCAGGAACCAGTCCATTTCCCTTGTTTCATCCCACTCTCTGAACATTCCAAGTTCATTGCCCATGAAATTCAGTTTCTTACCGGGATGTGTCATCATGTATGCATAAAGCAGTCTTGCCTGTGCAAACTTGTTATAATAATCTCCGCCGAACATCTTCTGCACGATAGTTGCCTTGCCGTGTACGACTTCATCATGCGACAGCGGAAGTATAAATCTCTCAAAATAGAAGTATGCCATAGACCAGTTGATCTGATTGTGACTTCCCTTTCTCCAAAGCGGATCGAGCTTGAAATACTTCAGTGTGTCATTCATCCAGCCCATATCCCACTTATAGTCAAATCCGAGTCCTCCCTCTTCAACAGGTCTTGTGACTCCCGGATAATCAGACGAATCCTCTGCTATCAGAATGACATTTTCAAACTGCTTGTTGAGCTTTTGATTCATCTTCTTGAAGAACTCTACAGAACGGTCATTAACACCTCTGTTCTTATCTCCCATCCAGTAAATACCGTTATTGATAGCATCCATTCTTATACCGTCAAAGTGATATGTCTCCAGCCAGAATGCCGCACATGACATAAGATAGCTTCTTACATCATACTTTGCAAGATTGAAGTTATAAGAACCCCACTGACTCTGATTGACATCTGACGGCGGATATTCATAAAGACACGTTCCGTCAAAATTACCGAGCGAGTAATTGTCCTTTACAAAGTGCACAAATGCAAAGTCGATGATAACACCGATATTATTCATGTGGCAGAGATCGACAAATCTCATCAATTCATCAGGAGTGCCGTATCTTGAAGTTGCACTGTAATACTGTGCGACCTGATAACCCCATGATCCGTCAAACGGATATTCTGCAAGCGGCATGACCTCTAAATGAGTGTAATTATTGTCCTTCAGATAATTTACAAGGTCTTCTCCGATCCTGTCGTAATGGAACCACTGTTCCGCACCGTCAGAAGCCGTCTTGCCAAACGGTCTGATCCATGAACCCATGTGCATCTCATAGATATTCATGGGCTGGTCATAGCATTTGGAACGGTTCTTTATCCACTCATCATCATGAAACTTATCTTTTGCTATCCTCGTCACGATAGATGCGGTATCAGGTCTCAGTTCACTGCGGAAAGCATACGGGTCAGCCTTATCCACAACATTGCCGCCCTGCTGATAAACTCTGAACTTGTAACGCTGACCTACCCTCGCCTCATCGACATACAGCTCATATACAGTACCGTTGACCTTGTTCATCTTGTGATTCCAACCGTTCCAGCCGTTGAAATCTCCTATGATCTCGATCTGCCACGCTGCAGGTGCATACACCCTGAAAAGTATTCCTGCATCATCATCGTCTTTTACGGGATGTGCTCCGAAATACTCATACGCATTCGTACACTCTCCACGATAAAATTCGTCCATTGAAAACGCTGCCATCTTCCCATCTCCTATAAATTTAAAAACTTTTCAAAAAATCAGTTGCCCTTGAACTTCTTGTACAAACTCAAGGCAAAGAATATATTTCCTTTTGCTTTCACCTTACCGGTCGTGAATGCTTTGAACGGATCGATCTGCTTATTAAGAAGCTGCTCAACCGTTTCCAACGACATTCTTATAGAAATATCTGCTTTTTCGGGCTTTTTCTTTTCAAGTATCTTTTTTCCTTTTATATAAGCCGCATACGCATAATGCTCCTGTTCGTCCGTCAGACAGAACTCCGCTGAAAAATCCTTGTCTATCCTCGACAGATCGGCTTCATTGAACTTGTTTTCGACCATGCTGTAAGCTTCATCAAACGTCATTGAACTACATCCTTTTCACAAAAATTCTTATGAAATTATAGCACACTATTTCAAAAATAAAATTCTATTTTAGAAATATTATCCACTATTTTTGACATTTTATACATTTTTTTGCTGATAATAAAAAAACTTTACTGCAAAAAATTCCACTTGACAAACAAAAGCTATTATGATATAATAATCAAGCACTTGCGGATATGGCGGAATTGGCAGACGCGTATGGTTCAGGTCCATATGAAAGCAATTTCATGCAGGTTCAAGTCCTGTTATCCGCACTTCAAGCCCGATTTTCCGTATCGGGCTTTTTTTGTTCAACTTAAATGAGCAAGGATTCTCCCACCTCTAAAGGAGATGGAATGGATCAACTCCATATACATTTGTCATTGACAAACAAAACATGATAATCTATAATAAAAGCGGCAGCAGCGGCGGAGTTCCAGCGGTATCTCTGCTGATAAGCGGAACTCCATTTAACTGCCGTGCATTGACTGAAACAAATTATTGACTAATCTGCTTTTATGGGATAAAATAAAAGCAGAATTATTTTTTATCAGGGGGGAATATAATGTCCAAGCAGTTTCAATGTCCGAAATGCCGTCAGCTTCTGATGTGGAACGAGACTGACGATATTATCCAGTGTCCGAGATGTGCCGCAAGATACAAAATGCACCCTCGTTCACACTCTGTTCTCATGCCACCTGTAGGCAGAGGACAAGTTGATCTTCTCACCGTACCAAATGAAAGTGTTATCGGCGGTCTCCCTCTTATCAAAACTTATATCCCTCAGAACTGGCAATACCGCTGTTCCCTTGCAGGAGACAGATTTGATCTTGTGAGTAATCCCTTTGTCATGTCGGTCACATTCATGTCACCTGACCGCTCTGCAAAGATAGTTTTTACCGATGAGTCTTTCTATAAGCATATCGAATTCACTCCTCAGACTGCCATGCTCCAAAGTCGTCTTGATGACATGACCGTTTCACGATCTCCATCTTTTTTCAGACTCAGATCATGTGTCAATGCAGATACTTATTGTGATATGCTTGCCCAAAGCTGCGGTCTTGAAAGGCTTTCCGTTACACAACAAAAAACTCTCAATGACAATGAACTTCAAAAACAAAATGCCCTTACACAAAAATTCCTTGCCAACGGATTTATCAATGCCTCTGCCGAAATTGCCGGAAGGTCATACAGCGGCTATTCTCCAAACGGAAAAAATCTCAGAATATATGCCGAAACCTGTCTTATCCGGCTTGCAAAAATGTCAAACGTATCCTCTGTACAAATGCAGCCTATGCCAAGTGTGTTCGGTATGCGTATGATGCCCCAGATGGTCAACAGACAAATTCAGGAATTTTTCTGGGATACACAATATGAATTTACCCTGCTCGCCACGCCGAATAAATTTGACTCTGCTTATGCCGAACTTCAACGTATCATGCACTCCCTCGAACATCTTCAAGGAATAGCTCAGGCTCGTGCAAATGCTATGTCACTTGCCAATAACGTACAAATGAATATCGCTCAAAATCAATCTGCTTCCCTTGACCGCCAGTCAAAGATAATTGCAGATACAAATGCCTATACTTCCAATATACAGCAACAGATCATTTCAAATAATGCCACCTCACACAATAAAACTGCCAATCTTTATTCCGAAATGATAAATGAAGTCAACACATATCACTCGACCAACGGCGTTGTTGCCGCTTCCACACAGTTTGACCACGTTTACCAAAATACGCAGTATCCCGATCTGTACGCTGCCCAAAGGGGAAACGCTTTTGAACTCGGCATTGACTTTGAGGAACTTGACAAAACCGACGGCAACTATTAAATATAACTTGCTAATTTGAAAATATTATAGTATAATATATTTGTGCCAATTTTTAAAGAAACGGAGAGTGAAATATGGATTTTTTGGAAAAACAGTGTCCTGTTTGCTCAATGAAATTTCAAAAAGATGATGATATAGTAGTATGCCCAAAGTGCGGTGCTCCCTATCATAGAGATTGCTATGACAAAAACGGCAAATGTATCTTCCCCGATCTGCATAGATCAAAAAAATCATGGAGTGAAGTTTACGACACTTCAAAACCCGATGACAAAGATAAAAAAGAGGAAGCTGTCAATTTTTTGACTTGTCCTGTTTGCGGTGAGAAAAATCCGAAAGATAATGCCGTATGCCAAAATTGCGGTGCTGCCCTCCCCGAACAAAATGAGGAATCTCCTCACTATAAAGACCCTTATGAACAATTAAGGGATTTTATGAGGAAAGATCCCGATGAAGATGAAATAGATGACTTCTACAAAGAACTTAACTCCTCCGACAACAGAAACCCTTTTATCTTTTTCATCGATCCTATGGGCGGCGTGGCAAAAGATGAGGACTTTGACGGCGTGACGGGTGCAGAAATGGCAAAGTTCGTCAGAGCAAATACACCTTATTATATGCCTGTTTTCAAAAGAATAAAGTCTGAAAACAAGGGTAAATTCAATTTTGCAGCATTCTTCCTTACGGGCGGCTGGTATCTGTACAGAAAACAGTATGTTATCGGTACCGTCATATCTGTACTTTATTTCCTTTTGACACTGGCACGCTATCTTGTTGTAACATGGTTTGCTGCTGATCTCTGGAGCGAAGTGTATAGTGCCGTTTCGTCTTCGGGAGTATCTTATCTCAGCTATAAAGATGTCTTTTCATGGGCTTTCTCTCATAACTCTTCCGATGAACTTTTTCTCATGATGATGCCCTATATGATAAGTGTCCTTACATTTATCTTACAACTTGTATGCGGCTTCGCTGCCAACAGGGGCTACTATAAACACTGTGTGCATAAAATTTCCAAAATCAAAAAATCAGGCGGTGAAAATACTGTCAAGGCAATATCCGAAAAGGGCGGTGTCAATACACCTCTCGCATGGTCCATGATGGTATGCTATCTTATCGCAACATTTGCGTTTTCACTGCTGTAAATAAAAATTTTTCTAAAAAGGGGTTTTTTTATGAAAGTCACAAAAGCAGTTATCCCTGCAGCAGGTCTCGGTACAAGAGTTCTGCCTGCTACCAAATCAATGCCAAAAGAAATGCTCCCTATCGTTGACAAGCCTGCAATTCAGTATATCGTTGAAGAAGCTGTCAATTCCGGAATTACTGACATCCTCATCATCACCAACAGGGGCAAGGGTATCATTGAAGACCACTTCGACCGCAGTCCCGAACTGGAAGAAAGACTGCTTGCTTCAGGTAAAAAAGATGTATATGATGAGGTCGTTGCAATTTCAAAACTCGCAAACATCTATTTTATACGACAGAAAGAAACAAAAGGTCTCGGTCATGCCGTAAACTGTGCAAGATCGTTTGTAGGCAATGAACCTTTTGCCGTCCTCTACGGCGATGATGTCATCATAGGTGAAGACCCTGCCTGCGGTCAGCTCATAAGGGCTTATGAAAAATACGGAAAATCCGTTGTAGGCATAAAAGCAGTTCCGGAAAACGAAATCTTCAAGTACAGTTCACTGAAGGTCGATAAACTTGAAGATAATATTTACAGTTGTACCGATATGGTGGAAAAACCCAAAACTCCCGAAGCTGTACTTTCCCTCTACTCCATTCTGGGCAGATGTGTCCTGACTCCCGATATATTTGACATTCTCGATAATACTCCTCCCGGTGCAGGCGGTGAGATACAGCTCACTGACGCTATGAAAACTCTTGCCACAACTGTCGGCATGACCGGCGTTGACTATACCGGAAAGCGTTATGATATGGGCGATAAATTCGGCATCCTTCAGGCTACCGTTGAGATCGCACTCAAAAATCCCGTACTTGCCCAACCCTTTAAAAACTATCTCAAAGAACTCGTTAAAACTCTTTGATCAAGAAAGGAATTTTTTACTATGGCTCAAAACCCTATCGTTACCATCACCATGCAGAACGGTGATGTCATCAAGGCAGAACTTTATCCCGACATTGCTCCCAACACCGTCAACAACTTTATCAGCCTTATCAAAAAGGGCTTTTACAACGGTTTGTCATTTCACAGAGTAATATATAATTTCATGCTGCAGGGCGGCTGTCCCAACGGTACAGGTACCGGAGGTCCCGGCTATCATATCAAAGGTGAATTCTCCATGAACGGCTTCAGAAATGACCTGAAACATACCGAAGGCGTTCTTTCAATGGCTCGTACCATGATACCCGATTCCGCCGGCTCGCAGTTCTTTATCATGCACAAAAATGCACCTCACCTTGACGGTCAGTATGCAGCCTTCGGCAAGGTCGTTGAAGGCATGGACGTTGTCAACGCCATTGCAGAAACAGATACCGACTTCTCCGACAGACCTCTCGATCCACAGATCATGCAGTCCGTTACAGTCGAAACCTTCGGCATTGACTATCCTCAGCCCGAAACAATCTGATATTTTTTGAGAACAGAAAATAATATATTTCCTGTTCTCGTTTTTATAAGGAAGTGATATTTTTTCATGAAAGTGCTTACAAGAGTTTTAATTGCCATTCCCGCTATATTACTCCAATTATGGTGGATGCTGCTGCTTGCATGGGTGTGGGAAGATATAGCAGAGATCGTGGATTTTCTTGTTGCCATCTACTCTTTCATATTCGTTCTCTACATCGTTACAAAGCGTGATGAAGGAAGTTATAAGCTACTCTGGCTCATACTGATACTTGCCTTTCCTCTGCCCGGTACTTTTCTCTACTCCTGTCTGGCAAATCAGAGAAGTTCAAAACCTATTCGAAAAAAACTTGACCGTGCCGCCGGAGAGATCAAAGTCTACACTGATGCAAATTCGGAAGAAATATTCGATAAGGTCGCACAAGATAATTCACGGCTTGCTGCCATCCTCAAACGTACACAAAAAGAAACAGGATTTCCACTCGTCAGAAACGAAAGTGCAAAATATTTTTCTCTCGGTGAGGAAATGCATAAGGTCATGCTTGAAAAACTCAGACAAGCTAAAAAATTTATTTTTGCGGAATATTTTATCGTTGAAAACGGTATCATGTGGAATTCTATGGTAGAGATCATGGAACAGAAAGTTCAGGAGGGTGTTGAAGTTTACTTCATGTATGATGACATTGGAAGTATCTCGACATACTCTCACAAAAACGTCAAAGACCTCAAAAAGAAGGGAGTCAAATGTGTCAGCTTCAATCCTCTGACGGTTCTCAACGGCACTCTAAACTACCGTGACCACAGAAAAATGCTCGTTATTGACGGCGAGATAGCTTTCAGCGGCGGTGTGAACCTTGCTGATGAGTACATCAACAAAAAGAAAAAATACGGTCACTGGAAAGACATAGGATTCTATGTAACGGGAGCTGCTGCTCAGGTATATGCTCAGATGTTCGTTGAATTCTGGAACGCCTTCTCAAAAATACCCGATCAGCTTGAAGTCCAAAAATACTTCCCCCCTGTTCCCAAAAATATCACTTCTTCCGATGACGGCTATGTCCTTTCTTATTTTGACTCACCCGTCAGATTTGAAACTTTCAGCAATGATCTATATATTGATCTGCTCTATCAGGCGGAAAATACAGCATGGTTCTATACACCTTATCTCATGCTCGGAGATCACCTTCTTGAAGCATTCGTGAAGGCTGCCGAAAGAGGCGTTGATGTGCGTATCATTATGCCCGGCATTCCAGATAAAAAAATCGTTTACAGAATGTCAAGGGGATATTACAGAACTTTAATGGAAGCCGGTGTTAAGATATACGAATATACTCCGGGCTTCGTCCATGCAAAAGGCTGTATAATTGATGGCAACATTGCCACTGTCGGCACCGTCAATCTTGATTACAGAAGCCTTTTCCTGCACTTTGAAAACAACTCCGTTTTCTTTAAGTCCGCCATAATAAAGGATATTGAAGCCGATTTCCTCAAAACTCAGTCCAAATCAACTCAGCGTACCCTCGCCGACCTTAAAACCGGCGATCTTCGCTGGTTCATTGACGGTATTCTCAGAATATTCGCTCCCCTTTGCTAAATCTGCAATTATAAAACAGACGACAGTTTTTTCTGCCGTCTGTTGTTTATTTTATTCTGCTTTTCCGTTGTAGATAACTTTGCCGTCCTTATCTTCTACAATATATTTATCAAATGAAAATCTCTCAGGCTCATTTACAAAATCTATGGAATATTTGTAAACGTATCCATAATTGTCCGTACTTTCAAGATACAAATATATCTTGCTGTCACTCTTGACATTATCAACATTCATGTTTACCATTGTTTCTACATATTCTTCACTTTCTTTTCCGCTGACATTTACTTTCTGCTCCGATACTTTCTTTCCGTCAACTTCAAGAACTATATTTGCAGAAACTGCCCTGCGGTCTTTTTCTTTCACTGCTTCACGAAAATGTCCATATACCTTTCCTGAAATACTGAGCTTATCTCCATCAAATTTCACGTCACAGCCCTGTATCAAATTTCCGTCATCTTCATATATACTCGCACCGCAATCTACAAAATAATCTTCCCAATATTCACCGAAATCTCCCTCCGGCAAGTAATGATAACCTTGCGGGAATGTTTCATAATTATCCAAGCCAAAATCACTGTCATGATAATAACGGTTATATTTATATATCCTGTCTATTCTCTTTATGCCCTCAACTTCACTTATAAACACGCTGTCAAGTGTATAGTCAACATCAAATTCCATGATGTCCATATTGATGACACCTGTATAGATTTTCTTCTCCAAGTCCTGTTTCAGATCAACCGTTCTGCCGTTCATTCTCCACTTTACAGTGTCACCCTCTGCCATGTTTACATCAGTTACGGTCACTCTCAAATCTATCGTGTTTTTCTCCGCATTGAAATTGCCCAGCTCGAATTTCGCATTCTTTTCGCTCACATATCTCTCATTCATCATCTCGTCATATATTTTTTCGTTTTTCTCATTAGTTTTTGCAAAATCTTCCTGAAGCCAATTCAGCTTTTCCGAATTGATTTCCGCATACGTTTCCGCTAAATTTGCCGCTGAAAATACGTTCACTATCATAATAAGCGTTATCAATACCGACACTATCCAGGCTACAAACCACATTCCCGTATAGGAAATTCCCAAAGACGGCAGTTTGATTCTGCTGTTCTTTGCACCCTCCGGATCTTTGAGTGTTTTGTTGATATGTCTTTGATATATCACAAAATATATTCCTGCTACCACCAAAACGACCATAAAAACGATTGCCATTATATATATCACTTTGTAATCCATAATAAAATCCTCCTTAAATATTGAACGCTTCTTTGAAGCTGTTGTAATAACTTCTCGTTACATCTATCTTTCTGTCATTCTCCATCGTCAGTACAAACTTCATCGACAATGACGGGCGAATCTGCTTTATCTTCCTTTTTGATACGATGACCGAATTGCTTACCCTTATAAATTTATCGGGATCGAGAGTGTTCACCAACTGATATAACCTGTCACTCGTTACATACGTTCCCTCACTTGTCACAACTTCTACTGTATGTCCGTAACTCTCTATCAGGATTATCTCATCTACCGAGATATGTACCTTTTCAGCCGTCTTTGTGTTCCTTACAGTCATGTGACCTGCATATTTATCCCTCTGTATCAACTCAAAATCGGCTTCGTCGTCTACCTCTATCCCTTTTGAAAGCAGGAACTCTTTCACCTCCTCATAGCTTTCATCACTTATTGCAAGCTTTATTTTCAAGCTGTTCACCCCCCATTTGCCAAAGTCCCATAACGAGAGAGGAGAGTGTTTTTTCTCTCAGCCGTTCCCTTGACCGTGATTTTATTATAATATTACCTCAAAAAAATTGCAATATACTTTGCATACTCTGCACTGTATGCTTACATATCTTGCACTTGAATCCGGCAAAATTTTTAAATTTCTCCGAAATTTTATACATTTTGCATTTTTTTACGCTCTTACTTAATAGAAACATCAATACAAAGGAAGTGATAATGTGGATAAGTTCAACTTGGACAAGTGCATTAAAGCCATTTCAAAAGGTGATGAAGTCGCTTTGAAAAATCTCTATGACAACTATAAAAATCCTATGTTTCAATTTGCACTTTCGATAGTGAAAAATGCGGTAAAGTATATGAAGATGATGAATATATCTACAAATTCGATAAGATAGGTACTCTTGAAGAAATGCTATGCTCCCACAAAATAACTACCTCTGCCG
>CADCCP010000025.1 GCA_902800005.1 uncultured Ruminococcus sp.
GAAGATGATGAAATCAGACATATACTTGATGTCTGCATCGGCACGCTCAATGCAAGAGGTATATCACAGCCGGAGATAGCTGCCGAGCTGATCGGCAAGGCTGACAGTTTTGATAGTATCGCAAAGCATATCGACAGCGGCAAATTGCAGAGCATATTGAATTCCTGCGGCAGTGTTTTGGTAAGAAGAAAAAATCAGAGAATTGCAAAATCGTCTGCTTTCAATAACACTGTAAAGGCTATACAGAGCATGATTGGAACTAACGATAAAACTGTAAAAGGTATGCATAATGCCTCTGCTGTGCTGATTATCGGAAAGGAAAAATAATCATGGAAAAGTCAAAAACTCCTATCTGGAAAAGGTCTATGTTGCAACACCTCAATTATTGGGATATCAAGGAAATACTTAACGAAATTTCCTGTAATGGTGATTCTTACGGATATGATTGTGGAAGCACAGACAGCTACTATGATGAATACAAGCCGTTCTTTGATGAATTGGCAGACGGTGCGGAAACCATGCTTTCCGATATGAGCGACCTTGAATATGATTTTGAACATACAAACGGGGAATGGCAGAAGCGTACTGTTTGGGACGATTTCACAGTGGCACTTCTCGAACAGGTTGATGATGTACTCGGTTATGATGTGGTTCAACAAGATTATCGCCGTTTGATAGACCAGAGTGATTGGGCGATAGAAGAAGCAGAAAAAAGGCTTATGAGATTTACGAAATCTGAATTGATAAGCTATTTCCGCAAAATCCTTGTTACATTGGTTATGACTTTGGATATGAAATCTGCACATGATTGTTTGATATCAATCGTTGAGGAACTTGATGAAAGAGCCGCAATCATGAAAAGCGAAAATAACCGTATTCCACAGCGAATGTGGGTAGAATAGGAGGGCAATATGGATAGAAACAACATCGTAAAATACAAGCCTTTCAAGCCTGAAAAAGGCAGGGTATACACAAATCACAGTGGTTTGCAGTATGAGTGCCTGGAAGTTTCGGAAGATACAGCGGTGTTTAAAAGTTCGGGCGGATGGATTTGTACGGCTCACCGTTTGATCATGTATGAAAATGGTACTATCGAGTGGGGATATTCCACAGACGGACACTTTGAGAAAGGTTTGGGTGAGTATGTATGCGTTTAACGAAAATAACCGATAAAGGCAATGCTTCATGGAACGGTCACGATTACTGTCAGGAAATGAGCGGATGGTGTGAACAGAGCATAAACAAGAGCTGTGAAAGATGCCCTGTTGCCAAACTTCTTGACAGGCTTGCCGAATATGAAGAAATAGGCTTTGAACCAAAGGAAATCAAAAAACTTGAAAAGATAGCTCTTTACAATGCAGATAAGCTGATAGATAAAATAGAGCAGATTTGAAAAAAGTTTCAGAAAAAAATTACATAATATATACAGATGAAAAAGTCGAAACCCTGAAAGCGTAAAAAACTTTCAGTGGTCAACGGGAGATAGCCTACTCGTTCTGATGATGACAGGCTCAACATCAGTTAATGTAATTTATAGGCTGGAAAATGGTGAGGCAATTTGATTACTGTTACAATAAAGGAAGCAGCGGAACTCAAAGGCTGTTCTGAACGATATTTAAGAAAACAAGCTCTCAACGGACAGATAAAAACAAGTACCGAAACGACAAAGAACGGCAGAAAAAGATATATGATACCGCTGTCGGAACTTACGGAAGCAGAACAACTGCGATATTACAAAAAGCATGATATAGAACTGCCGAAGGAACTGCGAAAGCCCAAAGCGAAAACCACAGCGGCACGAAGTACCGATATAGAGAGTTACAGTGCGGACCAACGAGAGGAAATTACTTTGTGGAGCAACATTCTGAATGAATGGAACGATTACTGCATTGGCAAGCCCTCAAAAACACAGGCAACAAAAGATTTTGCCGTTGCTGCCGCTCTGAAATATCCTGATATTCAAATTTCTGTAAATGTACTTTACAGGAAGAAACGGGCATTGAAAGAACATGGCGTTTGCGGTCTGATAGACCTTCGGGGCGGTCATAACAAGGGCAGCAGTGTGATTGACGAAATAACATGGCAGGCATTTTTATATTTCTATCTTGATGAAAATCAGCCTCCGGTTACAAAATGCCTTGAACATTTGGAAATATGGCTGAATGACAATCACCCTGAACTTTTACCGTTCCCGTCACCAAGCACTTTTTACAGACACATAGATTCCGATATTAAGGAATCTTTGAAAGTGCTTGGACGAGAGGGCGAAAAGGCATTTACGGACCGCTGTACTCCGTATATACGCAGAGAATATAAAGGCATGGAAAGCAACGAGTGGTGGATAGGTGATACTCATACTCTCGACATTATTTCAGATAACGGCAAAATCTTGCACAGACTGCATATTGTAGCATTTTTAGATGCCCGTTCAGGTATTTTTGTCGGTTGGCATATTACGGATCAGCCGAGTTCCTATGCGACACTTGTTGCTTTGAGAAAGGCAATTCTGAAATATGGTATTCCGCAAAATATCTATGTGGATAACGGACGTGAATTTCTGACAAAAGATGTCGGCGGTTTGGGACACAGGCAGAAAAAATCTACCAAAGACGAATTCAAAGCACCGCCTGTTATAGAAAGATTGGGTATCAACATGACAAATGCTCTCGTAAGGAATGCGAAAGCAAAGATAATAGAGCGTCGTTTCAGGGATATTAAGGACGGTTTAAGCAGACTGTTTGACACTTTTACAGGCGGAAATATCATTGAACGTCCCGAAAAGCTGAAATTTGTCTTGAAAGGCGGTCAGGGAACGATTCCTGATGACAACGAGATTATCCATATCGTCAACGAACTTATTGAAAACTATTTCAACTATGAGGAATATAATGGTGCTGTTATTGAGGACAGAGGCAAGACAAAACTGCAAATATATGAAGACAATCTCAAAGTCAGACGTGTAGCGGCAGAGGAAGATTTGAATCTTATGCTTATGCGTAGCAGCCGCAAATATAAAGTCGGCAGACGTGGCGTACATATGATGGTTGCAGGAGAACGGATAGACTATTGGAACAATGAATTTGTAGATAATTACATCAACAAAGAGGTTTATTATCGTTATGATCCCGATAATCTGAGCAGTATAAGGGTATATGACCTTGAAGACAGATATTTGATGACCGTTCCGACTGATAACGAGGCTGTTTTGGAATACGGTGCAAGTCAGGATGAAATCAAAGCTGCTATGGGAAGAACAAGGTCACACAGCAAAGAAGTTAAGCAGAAACTTAAAGAAATCAAGAATCTTTACGGTACAAAGACCGCTGTTGAAATGGCTCTCGAAAAAGCACATCAAAATAAAGAAAATATACAAATTTCCAAAAGCAATCCTGTTATTGAAATACAGCGAGCTGACGAAAAACTTGACAAAGCGGCAGGTTCCGAAAATGAACATTCGTTAAGAAATGCTGTATCGGATAATGATAAAAGCCTTGTATCAATCGAAAGAATGATAAAAAATCGTGAAAGCAAAATCAACAGATGAAGTCGAAATCCGCACGGCACATCAAAAGTGCCGCTGCGGATAAGCAGGAGATGACCTACCTGCTCTGAAGATGACAGGTCAAAGAAAGGAGAATTTGTATGCCTAAAGAGCATAACAAGGCTATTCAAAATCAGCTCGAAGAATACCTCAACAGCGGTATTTCTCAAAACAAAGCGGCTCTTGCAATCGGTGTCAGTGCATCAGCTCTCAGTCAGTACAGACAGGGAAAATATATCGGAGATATTGATGTGCTTGAAGCCAAAATCAGTGAATTTTTCGCAAACGCAGAAGCTGCCAAAGAACTTTTCAGCGAGACCAATTACGTTGATACAGGCATTTCAAAGGGTGTTTATCAGACAATACGCCTTTGTCATTTGCAGGGCGGTCTGGCAGTTGAGGCAGGCGATGCAGGTGTCGGAAAGACAATGGCAGCTAAAAAGTACATAGAAGATTATCCGAATACAGCGATATATATTGCCGTCAATCCCTGCACAAGCAGCGTTTCGGCTTTCCTCAAATCATTTGCCAAAGCACTTCATATTGATTTCAGCGGCAGAAAAGATGATATGTGGTCGAGAATAAACGATACACTTCTTGGCAGCCGCAAAGTGCTTATCATAGATGAAAGTCAGCACCTTCCCATCAAAACTATTGAAACCATAAGGTCTTTCACAGACAGCAATCCCGATTTCGGAGTGTGTCTTATCGGAAATCTTAACAGTCTTTGCAACAATGGAAAACCGGGATATGCACAAATCAGGAACAGAACAAGATTCACAAGTATAAGGCACGTTTCTCAGATTACGATAGACGACATAAAACTGCTTTTTCCCTCAGTTGATCAAAACGCCGCTGAATTCCTTTACAAAATCGCTCATACCGAACAGGCTTTGCGTGGTGCCTGCAACCTCTACCGCAATGCTGCCGATAACGGTAACATCACTTATGCGGGACTTAAAGCAATGGCGGAAGTTACAAGGATAGCGACATGAGGTGACTGAATGAAAAAGATAGATAACCTTTTGGAAACTCTTGCTCGGAAAGTCGCTGATCAGGATATGAGTGCCGGAAAGGAACTGGACGAAACACTTGAATATTACAGCACGAAGATCAGCAAGAGCATTCAGCCTCTCAACGAAATATCCGCACCGTTTGTTTACAGACTTCTTACAGAGTATGCACAGGCTATCAAAAAATATTTTCCCGAAGAAGTAAAAATAGCCGACAGTCTGGGCGAGGCCTATATAGTGGCTATAAAGTTTTAATAACATGAAACCTATCAAGGCGGCAGAAATGCCGTCTTGACGTGTTAATAAAAATCAGAAAGAGGTATCAAAAAATGACCTACAGAGAAGCAATCGAAAAGAGTCTTTATCCCGTTGAAATTGAAGATTATACGGTATCTGAGGAGGAACAGAAAACAGAAATTCGGAAAAGACAGATGTTGCCGCTGCCACTTCAAGGCTTTTTGTTCAGCATGGCAGCGATTCTCACGGCAAGTGCGGAACATCTGATTACAACAATGCCAAGCTATGGTATCAGTACCGGAGAAAGCGAAAGCAAATTTTCGCAGAAGAAAAACGGACAGGTTTCAACATCTGATATTTTGCAGGTATTCATCGGTAATGACCTTATGAAACACGGTATTTTATCCGTACAGCTCAATCGTTTTTTGACATGGTTGCTTGATGAAGAAATACCCGAACCCGATGAAAATGAAACATTGTGGTATGATATACAGTCGGTTGGAAGTCGTTGGAATGAATTTGCAATGATGAAGATGGAGGAAAATCAATGAATGTTCACGAAGCCTTAATGATGTTGGCAGCCAATAAACTTGCAATTTGTTCTGATATATATCCTGACGCAAATATGGTAAACGCTCTTGACATGGCGATTGAAGCATTGAAAAAACAGCAGCCCGAAAAGCTCGTTAAATGCAGTCAAATTCTTTTCAGTTGCCCTAATTGCAAGAAACTGTATAATGGAGTACTTAACCCACGATTTTGTTCCGAATGCGGACAGGCTTTTGATTGGGGGATATAAACGTGAAAAAAGCATTATCAGACAAGGTACACGCTGCATTCATCAAAAGATTAAAATTGCTTATGATAAGTGGCGATAAGACCAATGAAGATATAGGTGAACTTCTCGGCGTGTCACCGCAAACAGTTTCCAATTATCTTTGCGGCACACATTCTCCAAGCCTTGAAAACGTGATAAAGTTAGCGGATCATTTCTGCGTAACAACGGATTTTCTGCTTGGAAGAAGGGGCAGCGTTGAATTTCATATGAAATAGACGTATATGACACGAAAGGCAGGTGAACCGAATGGACTTCATAGGCGGAGCAATAATCGGTGCGATAATAACATTCTTTGTAATGGCACTGATCACGGCAGGAAAGGACGATAAAAATGAGTGAAATAATAGAAATGCCCTATGGTACAGGCAAATCTTTTGAACAGCAGTTTATTGCATTGTTTATAGAGGCATATAACGAAACTTTTTGTAATGTAAAGATCGATTTGGAGGATGAAAATGACTGTGTGGAATGAACTTTGCGAAGCGTGCGACTACTTCTGTAGAGTATGGCAAGAATTTTATGATTCAATGGTAACAGACTTTCCTTCTTTATCGTATACGGATTATGTAAATTGGATTTTGTCCAAAAAACATTACGGAAAAACAGGAAAATACAGACGATAGGAGAGCAAAGAAACATGAAATGCTGTTTTGATAAAGGAAATTATTGCAGTATCCTGAAAGCAAAGCTGTGTTGGGAATGTAAGTTCAGAAAGACCAAAGAGGAATTTGACAAGGCAGATGAAGATGCCAAAAACAACTTGATACTTCGTAATCTTGGCAGAAGCAGGATTGTCAAGGACGGAGTTGAGATAGTGACAGTCAACCCCATGCTTTATTTTTAGGAGGTGAATACATTGGCAAGGAAAAGAAACTGCAAAAGAAATAATCTTGAACGCACTCAGCATGATACCGCTGTGAAGATACGCAAGATGACTGATGAACAGATATGCGACTTCATCAATGAGATAAGCAGTAGTAAGTCGAATGATGATATTGCAAGGTTTCTTGACAAGCTCGAAGAACTGAAAGGCTTCGGCAACGGCATCAGTACAAAGACGATAGCAAAACTCAGAAAAATAGCTGTTGAAAACGGCTTTATCATGGAGGCAGAAGCATGACTACAAAGAAAATCACAGGTGCAGGAGGGGTAACTATCCCGAAAGAACTTCGTGCAGAACTGAATATTCCCATCGGAACAGTTGTTGACATAGATACCGACGGAGAATACATTATGATAAGAAAGCATATCCCTGTATGCCATTTTTGCAGAGGTATAGAGAATGTAAAAAACATTATGGGCATGGAGATATGCAAGGATTGTGCTAAAAAAATATACATACAGGCAGGTGCAGGAAAATGACAGATGAACAGATCATTGAAAGAAACAGGAAAATTGACAGGCTCAAAGCGATAAAAGAAGAAACCGACAGTCTTAAAGCGGAAAAAGACAGACTTGAAGGAGAACTCATAGCCGATTGCAAATCGGAGCTTGAAAACACCAAGAACAAGACTTTCACCTATACAACGGAAAACGGCACTTCGGCGACATTCACAATGGCTGACAATTTGGTGATAGATTATCCGTCAAGGCTGAAACTGATATTCGGAAATGCCTATGAGGACTTGGTGGAAACCGAAACCAAATACACCATCAAGCCCAAAGGCAAACAGATTCTGATAGATATGTTTTCGGGAAAGTACACCGAAAATGTCACTCTCGAGCAGGCAATCAATCAGCTTCCGACAGATGAAAGGACTCTGAAAAAACTTGAAAAGAAACTCAAAGGCAAGAAATTTGATACCGATAAGAAAAATCTGATGAACATAGGAGGCTTTTCGGAAGATGACGCATCAGACTATGCCTACCTGCTGGCGGAAGCGGCAAACTGGCAGGAATTTGAAACCATGCTGAAGATGAGCGGTATCACCGATAAGCAGGGCGTTGATGAAATCCTCAATCTTATCAATTCAAGTGTTCATGTTGAAACACAGGAAAAATTGAGCGTTAAATAATTGAAAGGAATGATGGGAAGTGCCGACAACAAACAGATTTTCAAAGATATTCGCATTGGCAAAAAAAGCAGGAATGTCAGGCAAGCAGGGAAATGAAGATTTACACGCACTTATAAACAGTGTCTGCGGAAAAGACAGTCTGAAAGAACTGACAAACAGAGATTATGCGGCAGTCATAAAGGAACTTCAAAGCCGTGCCGGCACTTCCAACACCTACAAGGCTAAATCAAAAGGCAATTCAAAGGGCATGACGGAAGGTCAGGAAAGAAAAATCTGGCGTTTGATGTACGAACTTCAGGAACTCTCCCCTTCATCGGCAGCTCTGGGTGAAAGACTTTGCGGAATCATCAAAAAGGAATTCAAAATTGATGCCACATCAAAAAGTCCTCTTGCATGGTTCTCATTCAATGATGCTTCCAAAATGATAGAGATACTCAAAAGGTATGTAAGCAGTGCGGAAAAGAAAGCAAAGGGTGGTTGACGTGGACATCAGACTTGAAGATTTAGCGGATACACAAAGGGAAATTGCCGAACTGATAGGGCTTGACAACTACATCAAACTGTCGAAACGTTTCGGAGGTATCAATAACTTTTACATACACAAATATTCCGAAATCATAAGAGAAGCAAGAAACCGTGAAATCAGAAAAAAGTATAACGGTTATAATGCCAAAATGCTTGCGGCAATGTACAATCTTTCGGAACAGACGATTTATGAAATTTGCAAATACGAAAACAACGAGCAACTGAAACTGTTTTAAGGTAAATTCATAAAATACTTTATAACAGGGATTTAAAATTATAAGGTATCATTAAGTTAAGAAAACTTGATGATACCTTTTTTATTGGAGTGAAACGGAAAATGGAATTCGGAGCAGATACATGGTGGCTTGTCGCTACGCTGGCAACCGTTGCAGTTGGAATTATATCTTACTTCCTGAAACGAACTATGTCAAAGCAGGACAGGCATGAAGAAGATATCAACCATATCAAGCTGACCTATGTTACAAGAGATCAGCTGAAAGAGTTCAAGGAAGAAACCAACAATGGCATAAACAAGCTGCAAAAGGATATTGAGGATATCAAGGAAAATACCCTCAAAAAAGCCGATTTTTTAAGACAGCAGGCTAATACCGAAAGAATGATAGAACGGCTTGAAAAGAATACGGATAAGAAACTTGACAGCATTTATGATGTAGTTTTGAAGATTGGAGGAAAAAAAGATGAATGACAAGGAAACTCTGGCAAGAATGAACCGTGCAGGATTTATCAAAAACAATGGTCGGGTTCTGAGGGCGATGATACTTCTTGAAAAGAACTTCAAGAAACTTTCCGAAATAATTTATGCCCTTGAAGTGAATGTTTCGGAAGATGAATGTGTGAAATGCCTGAATTATCTGTTTGAATCGGGCTATATCAGGTGCAGACAGATAAAAAACAAGGAAAATGCCGATATAAGTGACTTTGACATTGACGAACTTGAAGCGAAGATAACTCAAAAAGGTACTTGGCTGATGGAGGGCGTTATCACCGATGAACTTATTGAGGTGTGACCATGAGTAAAAAAAGAAGAATTGTCGGCAGTGTGGATAAATTGAAGCCGGAACTGAAAGACACTGTTGATCAAATGCTGCTTTCAGGCGAAAGTTACAGGGAAATTGTCAAATATCTTTCCGATAACGAGGAAAGTATATCTCAATCAAGCATTTGCCGTTATGCCAAAAGATTTCTTGCCAATGCCGAACAACTCCGTATCGCACAGGAAAATTTCCGTATGATACTCACCGAAACGGAACGCTATCCGAATTTGGATCCTGCGGAGGCAATACTCAGGCTTGCATCACAAAAGGTCTATGACGCTGTTGCCAATCTTGATGATGAAAACTGGCAGAGCATAAAAGCAAACGATCTGATTGCACAGGCTACGGCACTTGCAAGAGCAGTCGCATATAAAAAGGGCGTTGACATGAAATCCAAGAATGATGAAGAAATAGCCCTTGAAGCCAATCAGAATCTGCTGTATGACGTTCTCAAAAAGGAAAATCCGAAACTGTATGCGGAACTTCAACAGGAAATTGCACGTCTGAAACAGAAGGTGAAAGACGGTGGATAAGACAAAATGGTATGTTCTGTATGTGAATACGGGCAGAGAACTTTATGTGATGAAATCACTTCAAAGAAAAGGCATATCAGCAGCTGTGCCGCTTGAAAACCGTGTTATCCGTTCCAAAGGTAAATGGACAACAAAGAAATATGTCGTTTTTAAAGGGTATGTTTTTGTAAATCTGGAATATAACTGGCTGATATACTATGAAATATCAAAAATAAACGGTGTCATAAGGCTTTTGGGCGGTGGGAAATCTCCCGAACCGCTGTCGGAACATGAAGTTGAAAGGCTTATCGAAAGCACCAAATTGTTTGCCGAACCGTCAACGGTAAAACTTTTTGACGGCGGTTATGAAATTTTAAACGGTATTTTACTGACATTTAAAGACTGCATAAAGAGCCTTGACAGACACGCTCACAGGGCGGTTATTGAAACAAATATAGCAGGCAAGCCGACAAGATTCACTTTGTCATTTATGACGGAACAAACGCTGACGGAAAGAAAAGGTTGATTCGTCCCTTGACTTGAAACAGCCGTAATCAATGCATAATGCACAATTCATAATGCATAATGAATTGTGCACGGCGGAGCTATGCCAAAAAGAAAAGAGGTGTTTAGGGTGTCGAAAAAATTGGAACAGCTGTCGGACATATTGAAAGCGACAGATACAAAAGCTGAATTTGATATTGTGGAGGACTTGGAACAGCTGCTGAGAATGTACGGAGTTCTGAGGGCAAAGGACTATAAAAAGAAACTTTCTGCTTTGATAGAAAAGTACAAGACAACGGAAATTACTGAAATACGTTCCGCACTGTTGGAACGGTGCAGGAAAGGCGATACAAACGCTATCAGACTGTACTGCGATTATTTCAAGGATTCCGATACAGAAGTTGCAGAGGATAACGGCTTGCTTGACGCTCTGAACAGGAAAGCAAATGAGGTGTTCACCGATGAAGATTAAACCGTTTTCAAAAAAACAGCTGAAAGTTATGACATGGTGGACACATCCGAAAATCAAAGAAAAATACAGTGCCGTTATTGCAGACGGCTCGATCCGTTCCGGAAAGACAATGAGTATGTCATTGTCTTTTGTTATTTGGGCTATGACGGAATTTGATGACTGTAATTTTGCTTTTTGCGGTAAGACTGTTGGTTCTTGCCAGAGAAATGTCATCAAGCCGCTGCTGCCAATGCTGAAAGGTTTGTACAGCGTTAAAGAAAAACGCTCCGACAATCTCGTTATCATCTCAAAAGGCAAGAAAAAGAATTACTTTTACATATTCGGCGGCAAAGATGAAAGCAGTCAGGACTTGATACAGGGTATTACGCTTGCAGGGGTAATGCTTGATGAAGTAGCACTCATGCCGAGAAGCTTTGTTGAACAAGCTCTCGGACGCTGTTCCGTGACAGGCTCACGTTACTGGTTTAACTGCAACCCTGATAACCCTTATCATTGGTTTTATCAGGAATGGATATTGCAGGCTGAACAAAAACGGGCTTTACATCTCCATTTCACGATGGATGATAATCTGACACTTTCAAAACAGGTCAAAGAAAGATATTACTCTTTGTATTCGGGGAACTTCTTTGAAAGATATATCAAAGGTTTATGGGTTGCGGCAGAGGGGCTTGTTTATCCGAACTTTGATAAGGCAACGTGTGTTGTGCCGATGGAAAACAGATATTATACAAGATATTATGTCAGTGTTGACTACGGCACACTCAATCCTTTTTCGGCAGGACTCTGGGGACAATGCGGAAATATATGGTATCGAATTAAAGAACTGTACTATGATGGCAGGACTTTACGAAGGCAAAAGACCGATACAGAATATTACAATGATTTGGATAATTTTATCGGAAGCTTGCCGATACAGGAAATTATTGTCGATCCGTCTGCCGCTTCGTTCATAGCCGAAATTCAAAAACATGGCAAATATGCCGTCCGAAAGGCAAAAAATGATGTGCTTGACGGTATCAGATATACTTCCGTATGTCTGCAAAAGCATAATATCATGTTCAATGACTGTTGTGAAAATACTTTCAAGGAATTTGCGTCTTATGTATGGGACACCGATAAATCAAAAAGTACAGGTGTTGACACGGTTTTAAAACAAAATGACCATGCTATGGACGATATTCGTTATTTTTGCTATACCATTCTCAAAGGTGAGGACGGTATGCCAAGTGTATTAAATTTCGGGAGGTGAGTAAGATTCTTACAGATTTATCTTTTCTGGAAAAAGGAAAACCGTTTCCGCCTGCTGCCGAATTTGACAGGCTTGAACGGTATAAAAATAACCGTCTTCTGTTTGAAGATGAACACGCAGAGGTATATAAAGAACAATTCAAAAGAATAGAACGTGTTATCGGTAATTTCAACGATATTGTCAGCTATGGTGTTGTGTTCAATTATCAGAAGCTGATGTCGCTGAAAATTGCCGATTTTGTTTTCGGTACTCCGCCTGATATTACCGTTTCCGATGACAAGAAACAGGCTGTCATTGAAAAAATCATATTTGACACGGATTTTTTTAACAAGCTGTATATGTCGGTTATCGACATCAGCCGCTACGGTGACAGTATTTTGCAGGTATCGGAGAAAAACAACAAAGCGAGGCTTGATGTGACTTCTCCGCAATATTGGTTCCCTGTCGTGAATAACGACAATATCAAGGAATTTATGTATCATGTTTTTGCATGGAAGTACATCATTGACAGCGAAAAGAAAAAATACGGTCTTGCCGTACAGATACATAAACCTGATGAACCGAATGTATGCGAAATACACCGTTATGAATACAACGGCAGAAATATCGGCAATGAAATTTCCGTCACTCCCAAAGAACAGATTGAAAAAACTTTTTCGGTATGTCCGATTTTTACCATATCGAATACACCGACTTCCGACAGTTGTTTTGGCATTGACGATTATGCAAGTGTGGACAGCATTATCAGTGAATTGATTATCCGTGTTTCACAGGTCTGCAAGGTACTTGACAAGTTTTCAAGTCCGTCAATGTCAGGTCCTCAAAGTGCCATGCAGTTCAATCAGCAGTCGGGGCAGTGGGAACTTCGCATGGGTGACTTCTTTGCAAGGACTTCCAGTGACGATCCCGAACCCAAAATGATTACATGGGATGCAAATATGGAAGCCAATTTCAAGGTGATAGAACTGCTGACAAATCAGCTTTATACGATTTCCGAAATGGGAAGTGCCGTGTTCGGCGACCTGTCGCACAGTACAGGAACGGTTGCAAGCGGCACAGCGTTAAGAAGATTGATGATTTCACCTCTTGCAAAAGCAAGGCGAATTTCACGTCAATATGATACCACTATCAAAAATATCATATCTCTTTGTGCGAAAATCTACGGTGAAAATATCGAACCTACGGAGATAAGTATAAAATGGCATGACGGTCTGCCATCGGATCCGAAAGAGGAAGCCGAAATAATGAATATCAGAACGGGCAGTAAAGCTACTTTGTCGAGATATACGGCTATCCGACGCATGGACAATCTTTCCGACAGCGATACCGATGCGGAAATGAAGCTGATAGAAGCCGATGAAATAAACGATACTTTCGGGAATGTTCCCGTGAATGAGCCTGAAAGTGTTGTGGTAGATGAATGACTGCACAGGAAAAATTGATAGCTATTTATGAACAAGCTGAAAAACGTCTGTTTGCGATAATTCAAAAGAAAGGTGCTTTTGCAAGTGCCGCTGTATATGAAAGGTCGCTTTTGCGGCAGGTTCAAAAGGAACTCAACAGGCTGAAAGCAAATTCTGCAAAGACGGTTGACGAACTTGTCATTGAGAATTACCAAAGTTCATTGAATGAGCTGATAGAGGATTTGAAAAAAATCGGTGCCCCCATTGATACGGACATAACTCCTGCACAGCTTGCTATGTCAAAGCTGAATACACGGCAGATAGAACTGATTGCCCGAAATGCTACAGGCGATTTCAACAAGGCTATCAACATCATTGGCAGACGGACACAGGATATGATACGCACCGTTACGCTGGAGGCAACGGCACAGAAACTCTCGACAGGTCAGACCGTCAGACAAATGCAGAAAAGCCTGACGGAGATTTTCAAGGCACAGAATGTTTTTTCGGTGCCGTATAAGAACGGTGCAAGTATGCCTATCAAAAAATATGCTGAAATGACGGCACGTTCCACGACTGCCGAAACGCAGAATAAGGCACAGACCACACAGGGCATGGAGTGGGGTTATGACTTGGTGGAAATGACCTCGCACAGCCCGACCTGTCCGATATGTGCGATGTATCAGGGCAGAGTGTACGCTATTACCAAAGAGGCGGCAAATGGCAAGTACAAAGCACCGGACGGAACTCCCCTGATGTTCCCCTATCTCTACGATACGGCATTTGCTAAAGGCTATGAAACGATACATCCGAACTGCCGACACCGTATCTCTATTTTTCCTGCAAGGGCATACAAAAAAGAGGAATTGTTGAAATTTAGCCAAAAAAGCACTGCACCATTTGAGGACACCCGCACCGATGCAGAACGCAAAGCTTACGCAGAGCAGCAGGCAGAGAAACGCAGACGGAACGAGAACTACAAGCAGTACGAGCGTATCAAGGCGGTATTGCCGAATGATGCACCAAAGTCGTTTGCAGGTTTTGTCCGTATGAAACAGACCAATTCGGAAAAGTACCAAAATTTGATGAAAGATTATCGTTATATTTTGCGGGTTGCAAAACAACAAGAAAGTGGTATAATAGAAACAGAGGAAGGTACTTTATCACGTAAAGAAAAAAATACAGGTGTATTTTCCAAGTTGGAAGTTCCTATGCAAAAGCGTTATGTTTTATCAATGTGCAAAAAGTATGGTATTGATACAAAAGGTATCACTTTTAAGATACAGCGTTCAGAGGAATTATTAGAATTTTATGCTTACGGCTCGACAGATTATGATAATATAGGGCGAATAGATTTATTTCCTCTTGCCTTTACAAATGAGGAACAACTTTTAAGAACTGTTATTCACGAAAAATGTCATGTTAAGCAACTTAAAAAGTATGGCAAAAAATATGTCCAAGATAATTTAAATGAAATGGAACGAACAGCTTATAGGTTTGAAAGTCTTTATTATACTATTGTAAAAAGGAGGGCAAATTTATGAAATGGTTAAAAAATATAAAAAATATAGTTCAGTTAAATTCGCCCGGAAATTGTCCTTATTGTGACAACTTAAATACCGAATATACAGCGGTTAAAGTTAATAAAAATTGGGGCTATGCTGTTATTTGGTGTAATGATTGCAAAAGAGCTTGCCATCTTTCAAGGTTTGAGATAACCGATAAAACAGTAGTAGGCAAAGTTATTCCACAAAATTTAAATTTTACATCAAACTAAATTTTTTCAACACCTCTTTTATTGATTTACCAATCCATAGACAAACCGTCCATTCGGGCGGTTTTCTTATACCCTGAAATCGGAGGAAAGAACATGAAAAAAGAAAATATCCTTGATATGAAAGTTGATATTGATACTTCTTTAGTTACGGAAAAACTGCACGAAATAGAAATTATAGTTGACCGTATAACAGAAAAAATCGGATATTTGAAATTGCTTTTTGGAGGCTGTGAAAATGAAAATAATTCCGAATTTGAAGAAAATAAGGGACAGATGTGAGCCGCTTGAAACAAGAGAAAAAAGAACTTCTATACAGATGTTTTCCTTGCTACCTGATGACGGCAAGAATTTGGAAGTGTATCAAGATAAAAAAGGTGCTTGTGTGTGCCTGTCTGATACAAACGAAAGGGACAGTTATGCACTGACGTTCTTTGACACTTTTGATGAAGCGGAACAGGAAGCACAAAATATCATATCTGCTTTTACAGACGGACAGCCTGTCTATTGGGTGAAATAGGCGGTATAAAAAGTTTCCATTTGGAAATACTCTCGTATGTCCTCATATTTTCGTTTCTACGGCACTTTATTTCGAGGGGGTATAATTATATGCCTAATGCCCTACAATCAAATTTAAACGGGTTTTAAATGGGTTTAAACACTATTCTGAATACGGTTTCAAGCGTGACCGAATTTTTATTTCGGGAACGCTTTTTATATTGCAAAAAATTATTTAAAAGGAGATGGTGACATTGAATATGTCGGAAGTGATGGAGTTCAGCATGTATGCAATATCGGGTTACTATGAACTTTGAAAGGAATGGACAAAATGACTGAACTCAAAGAAACTGTCGCACTGATGGAGAGTGACGACTACAGGGACAGGTTCAAAGCTGAGTATTGGCAGACAAAAATGCGTTTTGATGCACTGCGTAAAACCGTTGTCAAACTTGATGCCGGTACTCTCGAGCTGAACACTGACATCAGACTTCTCAGAGAGCAGTTGTCTGCTATGGAAAGCTACCTGTATATACTTGAAGTTAGGGCGGAAGTTGAAAAAATCGAACTTTAAGAAAGGAATTGATGACATGAAGAAAATTTATGAAATACTGTCGGGCATAGGTCTGACAGTGGCAGATGAACAGAAAAAGGACTTTGAAAAGGCTTTTAAGGACGTTTACACACCCAAATCCGACTTTGACAAAGTGACGGTTGAGAGAGATAACTACAAATCACAGCTTGAAACCGCACAGACGGCTTTACAGAAGTTTGACGGCATTGACGTTGACAATCTGAAAAGTGAGATACAGAAACTCAATGCCGATTTGCAGAAAAAGGAAACCGAGTATCAGACCAAACTTGCCGACATGGAGTTTAACAATTCTATTGATAATGCTATCACTTCAAGCGGTGCAAGAAATCTGAAAGCAGTCAGGGCATTGCTTGACATTGAAACTCTCAAAGGCAGTAAAAATCGTGACATTGACATTAAAAATGCCATTGCCGCTGTAAAAGCCGAAAATGACTATATGTTCGGAACGGAGCATAAACCGTTTGCACCTGTCAATCCTGTTGATATTGGCAGCGGCAAGATGTCACTTTCGGACGCTATGGCTTATGTGAATGCACACCCGAATATTGACATATCAACTTTGATATAACTGAAAGGAGTAAAACACTATGGGACTTTTTGACAGCAAGAATTTCAATTCAGAGGTATTTCAGGCTTACGTTGACAAAACGCCTAATCTTAACAGAAATGAACTTATCAAATCCCGTGCCATCAAGCAAAGACAGGATCTTGCAGGCACTTTCAAAGACCAAGTTGGCGGAAATTTTGCCGTTATCCCGATTACAGGCAGAATTGGCGGTACTCCGCTGAATTACAACGGCTCTACCGATATAACTTCAAAGACAATCAAAACATATACGCAGGGCAGAATCGTTGTGGGACGTGCGGATAGTTGGGTTGAAAATGATTTCAGCTATGATATTACGGGCGGTACGGATTTTCTTGCACAGGTCGCCCAGCAGCTTGGCGAATACTGGGACGGTGTAGACCAAAATACTGTTCTTTCAACTCTCAAAGGCATATTCTCCATGACAGGCACTGAAAATCTGAAATTCGTCAACGGACATACATATGACATATCCGCTAATACAGATGAAACCGGTAAATTCAGTGCAACCACTCTCAACAGTGCTATGCAGTACGCTATCGGTGACAACAAGGCAAAATTCACACTTGCTATCATGCACTCCGCTGTATCGACAAATCTCGAAAACCTCAAACTCCTCAATTATCTCAAATACACTGACAAAGAGGGTGTTCAAAGAGATTTGGCACTCGGCACTATTAACGGCAGGGCGGTTTTGGTTGATGACAATATGCCTGTTGAACAGGTTGCCGCATCGGGAAATGATGCCGCATA
>CADCCP010000026.1 GCA_902800005.1 uncultured Ruminococcus sp.
TTTGATACTTCTTTCGTTTTTTACTCCATTATATCACATTGTATTACTTTTTGTCCAGATACTAAACAGGTTCTAAAAAAGTATTTGTCTGAGCCTCAAAAAACGACTGTATCACACCATCATCTTGAGATAAGAAGGCTTCTGAATTGCTACATCGGAAAGGAAACGATACCTATTACTGTATTCAAGATCGATAAAAATATTCAGAACAGTCGTTATCGTTCATGGGAGGATGCACTGAAAGCCAATTCCGGCGGAGAGCAGTTTGTAGTTTTATTTTCACTTATAGTTTCCGTGATGAATTATACAAGGAGTCTGACGAGCAGCCTGAATCATACAAGCGGCGTTCTTATCCTGGATAACCCGTTTGGACCTATATCATCGCCTCATCTTCTTGAGCCGATGTTCCGTATCGCACATCTGTTTCACATACAGCTTATATGCTTTACTCATCTCGGCACAGCTGCCGTTACAAGTTTTTTTGATATAGTATATCAGTTGCGATTTAAAAACCTCCCGCTTTCCAATGTGGAAATACTGGAATCAGAAGCGAAACATCACATGGAACATGCTTATTACTTATCGGAGCAGCTTTCATTGTTTTAAAACAAATCGATCATATATGGCGATCTCCTTTTCGATCCCATAGGATATTCTATGTTTTGACAGAAATAAACTTATGCTTTAAACATTGTTCGTTTGGTTGTTTTATTTACTTAATAGTTGTTTGATAATTCTTGACTTTTAAGGTATACTGAATGAGGAAGAAACAATTTAAAAAACAGCGAGGAGGAGAACAGCCATGAAAATCGGAAGATTTATTACAGGTATTCTTGCGGCTGCCCTGTGTTTATCATTTACGGCAGGGTGCGGCAACGGAACATCTAAAGCCAAAGAAGAAAGTAAAAACTCGACAAATGCGGAAGAAACCGGCAATGAAGAAAAAGAAAGCAACGGAATGCATACTGTGTTTATCAGAGATGACGGAAAAAACAGTAAAATGACCGCAACATTCCTGAATACCGCCAACGGAAAAACAGAAGATGTTGAAATGACAAGATCGGAAGAAAGTGAGGATCATGTCACATTCACTTGCAGCGGTGATCCTGAGCTTTATAATATGGTACATATCACATACGGCGATAATATCGTCAGCAGCGATTTAGCCTTTAACCGCTTTACAGCAGGATGGTATCTTAACAATGATACGCTTCTTCCTTATGCGGAGGGAATGGATCTTAAATATGATCCGGAATTTGATACACATAAATTCAGTTTTGACGGTATCGAAAAATCTGTATATGTCTGGACACCCAGGGATTACGATAAAAACTCGGATGAGAAATATCCCACAATATATATGTTTGACGGACAGACAGTGCTTGCTACCGGCAGGGAAAGGGGAATGGACAGCGATACAGAAAGCTGGAATGTTTCCGAAAGCGTTACAGCGATGATGTCAGTGACAAACAATAAGGCTGTTATCGTAGGTATTTCCAATATTGAGGGAAACAGGGACAATGAACTTGTGCCGGACATAGGAAAGATAAGATCCTTACCAAACGGGGAGGATATGCTTAAAACACAAAAACACGGAAATACATTTGCCGATTATATCTGCGATACTATCATGCCATTTATTCAGAAAAATTACAATGTTTATACCGATGCTGAACATACATCTCTGGCAGGAAGCTCTCTCGGTGGACTGGAGTCGTTTTACGCTGTGCTTGCTCATCCTGATAAATTCGGTACAGCCGGTGTAATGTCTGCTTCGTTCCAGCTTTATGATGACAATACATGGGCTGAGTTCCTTAAAGACAAGGTAAATATGGAAAATCCACCTTTTCTTTATTTTTATGCAGGTGCCTTTGGAGGAGATAACGGAGATGTTAATGAACCTGTGTACAATATGCTGATAGAAAAGGGTTATCCGAAAGATAAACTTGTATTTGACAAATATGAGTCAGGTCGCCATGAGCCTATGTATTGGAGAAACATCTATCCCGAATTCTTACAGGCAATGTTTGAGCATAAAGTAGGAGCACTGGAATGCGGTGTCCCGATAAAATATGAGGATAGAACCGGTTTTTCAAGTATTCCTTCTGTAATAAGCATAGCACCTGATAATCCCGGACTCAGTGTAAAGGAAAATTTCATCTACTTCGATAACAGCCGGACAAAATGGGATAAAGTATTCGCTTATTGGTGGGATGCTATACCGACAAATAAGATAAGCGGAGGTCTTTACGGAGACGAGTGGCCGGGCATAGAGATGGAAAGAATAGAAGGAACGGATATTTACCGTTTAGTAATGCCAATGGGACCGTCTAAAATAATATTCAGTTCAGGTGTGAAGGATGAAGATGTCCAGAAAGGAACTATCGCTTATCAGACAGAAAATATGGACTATGATGACCAGGAAAACGCCGGTCAGATATTCCGTATAGATACATCAATTGAACCAAGAGCCGGAGGAGCTTATGAAAAAACAAAGTTCAAATATTCTTCGGGTTCATGGGAGGATTTTGAACTTTAAAAAAGGAAAAAATCGGGCAGAAACCTGAGAAAACTCTCAAGGCTTCTGCCCGTAATATATTATACAAACTTTTTACCCACACAACTCTATTTCACAAATACATGGGTGTGTTTGATAATAAAATGCTTGAGGATAAAATAGAGTATTACAATAAGACAAAAGAAAAACTGAACAATACCCCAGCACAGATGAATTTGCAAAAGGCTTACAATAATTTTTTTAGCAACCCTAAAAAATTTGGGTTGCCGAAAACAGGGCTTGTAAAGATAAAACAACATAGAAATATTCCTGATTATTACAAAATCAAGTCCGTTACAATAAGTCAAAACGCAGGCGGTAAATATTTTGCAAGTGTGTTTTTTTTGAGTATGAAGAAAAAATCACTATGAAGGAACTTGAGAGTTTTATCGGTCTGGATTTTTCTATGCACGAATTATATGTTGACAGCAATGGGAATTGTCCCGAATTTCCGAGATATTACAGATTATCCGAAAAGAAACTCAAAAAAGAACAAAGAAAACTTTCAAAAATGGTAAAAGGTTCAAAAAATGGAGAAAAACAGCGTATCAAGGTCGCCAAGTTGCATGAAAAGGTTGCTAACCAAAGAAAAGATTTTCTTCACAAACATTATATGAAGGCAATGGCACAGTCGCTGAATTTCGGCAAATCTGTTTCGGATAATGGTTGGAGAATGTTCACGGCATTTCTGAAATACAAGTTAGAGGAACTCGGAAAAAGACTTATCAAAATCGATAAATTCTTTGCAAGTTCACAAATTTGCAGTGCTTGTGGATACCAAAATCCGGAAACAAAAGATTTGTCTGTTCGGGAATGGATTTGTCCTTGTTGTCAAGCACATCATAACAGAGATATAAACGCTGCTGTAAACATACGAAATGAAGGTATGCGTATAGCATTGGCATAAAAACAAAACAAGAACCGTGTGACACACGGGGATAGCTCGTTGATACTGTACAGGTTGCTGTACTTGAGCGAGAAGCCCCCGCCTCTAAGCGTAGCGTAGGCGGGGGAGTATGTCACAAGTCTGAAAAACGGCTTGAAATCGGCACTTTTATCCCACTTCAATTCAATTATCATAGCAGGAACGGTGGCTGACCTTTTCGGTATAAATACCATATCCGCAAAGCCCTTGAACCTCTATTTCAGTAAATCCGAAGTATTCAGCCATACCCATAGGATTCAGCATAGTAAACTCACGAAAATTATTCAGAGCAGACTGTGTGCCGTATTTCTTGATGGGGAGTATGCCAGTGATGTAAGCAAGAGCAACAAATCTGTCGGCTACTGCTCCCTTAAACAGTCCACGGAGCAAATCTATAGTAAACGTCAACGGATATTACTCATTCAGAGTGGAGAGTTAAGAGTTGAGAGTGGAGTTATTGCGATCCAAATTCTTTATAAAATCCGAATTTAAAGCAATTTCAGACACAAAAAACAGCTCCACTCTTCACTCTCCACACTCCACTCCTTTAACAAATCTACAATAGGTAAATAAAAATGTCGTTTACTATATATACTCTTCCTGCAATACCTGATTGTTTTTATCCTCACGGAAAATACAGTCCCATTCATCAATAATAATAACAAACTTTCGCTTTGTTCGGTCATTGATTCTTGCAAGAACCGCCGGCAAAGAAACATCATCTGGATCAAAAAATTACAAGGGTGAGAGGCTTACAGCTTTTCACCCTTGTATTATTGTATAACATTATGTGATTCATGTAATCAAATACAGGGTACATATTGGAAAATTATTTTCAATATGTACCCTGAACTGTTCACTTATAAAAAATTAAAGATGCTTGTAATATTCCTCGATCATTCGTGCCATAAGATGACGACGCTTTGACAAAAAGTCATCATAATCATTGACAGTCATATTGACAATTTCAGAAATATATAAAGTAAGAATTTCAAGCGATGAAACAGGTAAAACGTATTTCAAAAAAATATCCCATGTCTGAACATAATTGGTAAGGCTGAAAAAAATATCTGCACTTAACCCGAATATTACTCCGAAAATTATACCTATTTTCAGTAAACGTGTGATTTCTCTCCTTAAAAGTTTATGGATCGTTTTCTGATCTGCACCGATAACATGGAGTAATATGCAGCTTTCACGATTTTCCTGTATCTGTACATGAAATGACATTATGAGTGCCGACAGAATGAGTACAACAAACATCCCCACGCTGACAGCAAGCTGTATCGTTTGTGTATTGACCTGCTTATAAAATTCAGTTCTGATTTTGTCGTAATTCAGATATTTCAGTGATGTCGAAGTTTCCGACAATGCTTGAAGTTCCGTATCAAGAGCAATTTTTTCTTTATCCGAGAGATGATTTGCGGATAAGTCAAGTCTTTCATAGTTCAGAGTACTGTTTACGGAAAACAGATATTCCTGTGAAAATATGAGCGGTGCATTGTCGCTGTCGGCATGGTAGACTGAGGAAACAGTCATTTTCTTGCAGGCAAACTTTAAATTTTCATTGATGTTTTCGGTAGTCAGATCACTATCAAAAACAGGTATCAATACTGTGAAAGTATCACCGACCTGACATTTATTATCGGGTGCAACGATCTCATCACCGTTCATGAATTTTTGCGTATCAATATTCGGAGAGTACAAATTGAATAATGTTTTTTTCGACATCCAGCAAACAGGCAATATTCCGATAATATCTTGCGGTGTACCGCCTGCCGATTTTATCATTGTTTCTGTCAGGGGACTTTCAAAACCGAATTTATACAAACCATCTCTTTTTGAAAGTTCGATATGATATTTCAGCATGGCGTTATCACCGTTTTTGCTTGTCAGAAAAAACGGCTGTAAAAGTTCACCGCCCGTATCATTAAGAACTTCAAGACCGTATTTTTGAATTATCATATCAGCTTTATGCCTATTAATGCCCTGACCTGTCGGAAACTGTATATAATAATCTTCACTTCCCGTACTTCCGCCTGCAATAAAAACAGAATAGTCTTTATCTCCGGCATTGTCGGGATCGTTCCAAGTAGTGCCTCTTGCATTGAACAAAGGAATAAATGAACTGGTTATTGCCATAACTGTACACATAAATATCATCACGATACATACGGCATTTTGCAGACGGAATTTTCTGCCGAAAGCCTTATGCCAGCATTTTTTGAGGGTGAAAACAGATTTTCGGTTATTCTTTGGAATATAGATATTTTCACTTAAAGGAGAATGTCGAAAAAATGCTTTCAGAAGTACAGCGTTGGTTATTGTGATAACGGACAGACTTATCAATGCAGTCAATATCAATGGCAGAATATCAAAAAAGCATACCATGCCCGATAAGGAAGCAATAACATTGACTGAAACGAATGAACATGAAACAGATAAAATTAACGAACAAAGCCAAATAATGATTGAGCGTATTTTCAGGAAAATACCGATTTTTCTTTTTGAAAAGCCGATACAGCGAAGTAAGCGGAGAGATTTTTCCTGCTGTTTGAAAGAGTATATCATAGCTGAAGCGATTCCGATAATTGAAGTAACAACAAAGAAAACTGCCATTGGAATAAGGATAATATCGCTGATTTTTGCTTTGTTCTGAATTTCATAAAGTTCACTGCTTGTATCGAGTGAAATATCATAATGAAAACTGCCGTTGTACCAAAGTACCGTTAAAAAAGCCGTCAGAAACAGTGAAATACAAATAATTATCGCAATATGCTTTTTAAAATTTGCATGAATATCTTTTGCTGTGAGATAAATATATTTTTTCATTTTAAATCACCGCCTACAATGCCATCACTGACTGTCAAAATTCTCGGAAATTTTTCGGCAACCGTTTTTTCATGAGTTACGACTATCAAAGTGACGGATAATTCTTTTGCAGTGTCCTGCAAAAGCCGAATTACATTTTCTGTATTTTTTATATCAAGATTGCCTGTCGGCTCATCGCAAAGCAATATTTTCGGATGTGTGACCAATGCCCTTGCGACAGCGATCCTTTGTTGCTGTCCGCCTGAGAGTTGTGACGGGAAATGATGAGTTCTGCCTGTAAGATCGAGCTTTTCAATAAGTGTATTTGCATAAGTACTGTCAGGTGTTTTGTTCAGTAACATCAAGGGTAAAAGTATATTTTCATAAGCCGTCATTTCGGGTATAAGATTGAATGACTGAAATATCACTCCGATATTTTTTAAACGGAAATCATCACATTTGTTGGGAGAAAGTGCCGTAAAATTTGTTTCATCATAAAATATTTGTCCTTGAGTTGCGTTTTCCAGACCGCCCAGAAGATGCAAAAGCGTGGATTTTCCGGAACCGCTTGAACCGGTTACAGCTATCTGTTCGGCATCATTTACAGAGAAAGTGCAGTCTTTCAACGCCTGAACACTGACATCACCGTTTGAATAGATTTTTGATAAATTTTCAACTTTGATTTTCATAAATAAGACCTCCAAAAAAACCTGTTATATATCAGTTGATGTCTGAAATATAACAGGTTTTTCCGAATATGTCTATGAATTTGTGGCTGTTGGTATGATTTCGGTGGTACTTGGTATTTTCAGCATGGCGGATACAATAAATTGTCCGTCATTTTCAAAAATGCTTACTTCACCATCATATTTTTTGGCTGCGGCTCTGACGGAGTTTATCCCGTGACCGTGATATAAAGAATCGTTTTTAGTGCTGTGCAGGTCGGGATTATGTTCAAGAACAGAATTTTGAACAGCATTTTTGACGGTTATGATATAATAACTGCCTTTTTCTGCAATGGCAATATTTATAGTTTCTGCTTTGCTTTCAATGGCATTGTCACATAAATTTCCGATAATCGTAATA
Organism: uncultured Ruminococcus sp.; assembly: GCA_902800005.1. GTDB lineage: Bacteria > Bacillota > Clostridia > Oscillospirales > Acutalibacteraceae > UBA1213. The sequence goes on from CADCCP010000026.1 coordinate 7,380, forward strand.
ATATCCTCACCGTCAATGCCGTTAAGTTCGCTTTTTAGTGTTGTTTTCATGTCGGCATGATTTTCTTTTGCCCTGCGGTATATCACATTCAAAATGGCATTCAGATAAATATTTCCGCTTGTGAAGATATAAGACGAATTGGAAAGTTCGCTTTCCATTTTACCGCATAATTCCTGTGCCTGAGTAATCTTGTTTTCGTTCATAAATTCCGATAAACACAGGAGCTTATTTTTCATATCGTGACGGATAGAGGAAATTTCACGAATATAACTGTCTGATTCCCTGATTTGATTTTGATAAAGTTCCTGTTCCCGTTTCATGAGAATATTCTGTATTTCAAGTTCACGATTACGGCTGATCCTTTCCGTTAAAATAATGCTTGTCAAGCATAGTGCAAGAGATATGATATGAATTATAACAATGTCCCGCCTATTGTAGACGGTTATGCTTGCATTGACAACGGCACAGCTTGTATAAGAAATCAAAATCAATGAAATAACAGGTATAATGATAAATTCAAAAATATCTTTGAACTTCCTGAAAGAGAACGGTCGTGTTTGCAGTCTTTTAATATAGAAAACAGTCAAAGCCGTCAGATATACCGCCGAAAATAAATAGGCTGACCATGTGACAGTATCCCAGTAAAAATGGAGCTTGTCGGATTCATTGATAAATATTTTTGTTACCAGCATTATCCCCGAATATATGAGAAACAGACCTGAAACAAGGAAAAAGTTTTTCTTAATCAACTGATAAAGCACTCCTTTTTATGAACTCCTCACAGACTCCTTTATATTTATTTCTGCTTACAGGTACGGACATACCGTTTTTAAGTATGACACGATTTTTTTCTATAATGTGTATAGTATCGGGATTGACAAGATAGCCTATATGTGTCCGTATAAATCCTATATTTTGAGTTTCCATTTCGGCAAGTGTCTTGCGGACAGTGTAACTGCCATTATCGGTATGGATAATGATATGATTTATCTGCTTTTCGATATATAAAATATCTTTGCATTTAATGGAGATGAAACGGTCGTTTACTTTGACAGTAATGCTTTTTTGCACTGATATAAATTGAAAAAATCGTTTCATAACACTTTTCAGATCATCACTCAGCTTATTTTTTCGTATAAAACCGAATGAATCGGTATTGTTATAAGCCGTGAAAACAAGTGCCTCATGGCTTGTCACGAATACAATGACAGTATCTTTATAATATTTTGAAAGCTCAAAGCCGTTCATTTCGGGCATATCAATATCAAGAAAAATAATATCAAATTTTTTATTTTCATTCAGGAGTTTTATCGGAGAGGTATATGCAGTTATGTTCATTTCATCGGGATAAAGAATTTTCAAAATGCCCGACATGGTTTTGACAAAATCCTGTTCATCATCACAAATTGCTGTATTTATCATGGCTTACGATACAAAAGCAAAATATCCTGCTCGTCATCCGTATCCAAAGCAATCGTTTGGAGCATATCGAGATAAATGACAGTATTGCCGTTTGGATGTCCGTTTTCATCAATGATAGAGAGGAAAAGTTTATCTTGGTCGTAATCACTTACAAAACCGGATTTTTCATATTCCAACTGAAATATTTTACGGCTGCATTCATCTTTGCAGCATTTGAATTTTTGTTTACCCGAACGGCTTTTTCCATACTTTACAACTTGTTCCTTTCCGCAATACGGGCATTTCACTTCTATTTTTGCCATTTCACTTTTTTCTCCATTCTGTTTTTTATAAATTGTACCATATCCTTTTTTGATATTCAAGTCTTTTATGACACTACCGAAATTTCCGGTGACAGCGGAAGAAAGCAAAGTTCGGATTTTTCGGAAGTATCGATCTGAGGTGCCCCAAAAAAGTTGGACTTAAAATCAGGTTAAATAAATCTTCTCTCTGTTTGTTTTTGCTTTTCGACAATCTCAAGATAATTTTGGTAAGATTGTTTCGCCTTTTCGGGTGCTTTATCAGTCAAATATATTTCTTCATTGTCATCATAGTCATACCATTCACGATTGGTTTTCCAAAATAAGTATTTCTCTACGTTAGCCAACATTTACAGCACCCCCTTTTCCGATAAAATCCTAAATATCTCATTTACAGTATCAATCGCAATTTGTCTTGGGCTTGGACTTGCAAAATATTCTGAAATATAATCTACATAACCAAATTCTGTAGCATAAATACATAAACCACTTTCTACCCATTCATCTGCCCATTGTCTTCGGTAATATGTTTTCTTTTGCTTTTCAAAAATCTTTTGCACTAATTTTTTAGGACTTAAAGAAATTGTATCTTGTCTATCAGTTTATACCGGTGAGAGATGTGCCGTTGAAATACGATTTATGACCATTGACGATAATATTTTCCGCATAAGGCTATCCCGATCACACATATCATTTCAAGAGGATAATACCATGCTTACAGTGTTTATATAAATAAAATAGAAAAAATATGATTTTTTGCTTAAAAAAATGTTATTTTTCCTATTTACCAAAAAGGATAATTGTGATATAATGACAACCACAGATGTTTTCTGTAAAAAAAATTTACGGAGGTCAAAAAATGGGTATTAAATCGAATGTATTGAGAAAAGTCATTGCCGTTTCTATGGTAGCAGCAATGATTACAGGTACAGCTTTTTGTGTACCTGCTGTGTCGGAATTTGCAGGTACGAACATAACAGTAAGTGCCGTTGAAACTTATGGAGATTTTGAATACACCGTTTCGGACGATAACACTGTTACCGTCACTAATTACAAAGGTTCAAGTGCAAAAGTCACCGTCCCCGAAAAGATCAACTCCAAGACAGTTACTGCTATCGGAGCAGATTCTTTCAAAAATAATACGGGCATTACCAATGTAACGCTTCCCAAAACTATTAAAGAGATCAAATCATATGCTTTTTACGGCTGTTCAAATCTTACAGCGGTCAATGTTCCCGACAGTGTGGAAAGTATCGGTGAATGTGCTTTAAGCAAATGTACAAAGCTGACTTCATTCAACTATCCCAAAAGCCTGAATTCGGCAGGTGCACATATTTTTTCTGATACACCTGTAAAGACTGTGACAGTTCCCGAAGAAGTAACAAAAATACCGGGTTATATTTTTTATGGTGCCAATATGCTTGAAAAAGTCATTCTTCCGGATGCAGTGACCTCAATAGGCATTAATGCCTTTCGTTACTGCGGAAAACTGACAAGTATAAATCTTCCGGATACTGTCGAAACAATAGGAGATATGGCTTTTGGAAAATGCGGTCTTACTTCGATCAATTTCCCCAAAAAAATCGAAAGTATGGGGCAGGATGTTTTTAGAGATACACCTATCAAGACCATAAAAGTAAAAGAAGGTGTTACAGCACTTCCAAACAATGCTTTCAGGGGTGCAAACAAGCTTGAAAATGTAGTTCTGCCCACCACTCTCCAGACAATAGGTGCTTACAGCTTTTACGAATGTACTGCCATGAAAAAAGTCACCATTCCCGATAGCACCGAAAGTATCGGAAATCATGCTTTCAAAAATTGCAGTGCTATGACAGAAGTTGTTATGAACGACAGCCTGAAAAAGATCGGAGAAGGTGCTTTTGAGAATTGTTCCGTACTTGTAAACATAGAAGTTCCCGACACGGTTACAAGTATGGGTTCTTACGCATTTGCAAACTGCAAAAAACTGACAACTTTCAACTATCCCAAAAAAATAACTTCATCAGGCTCTAATGTTTTCAAAAATGTTCCCGTAAAGACTATCAAATTGAAAAGCAGTGTAACGGAAATTCCCGACAAAGCTTTCGAGGGTGCAAACCTGCTTGAAAAGGTGGTTTTGCCGAGCGGTCTGAAAAAAATCGGTTCGGATGCTTTTTATGGCTGTTCTTCGCTGACGAGCATAAATGTTCCGGACAGTGTTGAAGGAATAGGCAGTTACGCATTTACAAACTGTGAAAAGCTGACTTCGATAAATTACCCCAAAAACCTGACATATTCGGGAGGCTATGTTTTTAAAAATACAGGTATCAAAACTATTACTGTCAAAGAGGGTATGACAGTTATTCCGGACGATGCTTTCAACAATGCAAACAATCTTGAAAAAGTTGTTCTGCCGAGTGCTCTCAAAACGATCGGTTCGAGTGCTTTTTATGACTGTCATTCGCTGAATAGTATCAATGTTCCCGACAGCGTTGAAAGAATAGGCAGTTACGCATTTACAAACTGTGAAAAGCTGACTTCGATAAATTACCCGAAAAACCTGACATATTCGGGAAACTATGTTTTTAAAAATACGGGTATCAAAACTATTACTGTCAAAGATGGTGTGACAGATATTACGGCAGATGCTTTCAACAATGCAAACAATCTTGAAAAAGTCGTTCTTCCGGGCACTATCAAAACGATCGGTTCGGGTGCTTTTTACAAATGTTATTCGCTGAAAAGCGTCAATGTTCCCGACAGCGTTGAAAAAATAGGAAGTTACGCATTTGCAAACTGTGGAAATCTGATTTCGATAAACTACCCGTCAAGTTTGACGTGGATAGACAGTTATGTATTCCAAAATGTTCCCATTGCCTGCATAACGGTAAAAGAGGGTGTAACAGTTATCCCGTCAGGTGCTTTCTATTATGCAAACAAAGTTCAGAAAGTTTCTCTCCCGTCAACTGTTAAAAAAATAGAAAACTATGCTTTTTACAACTGCAAATCACTTGAAATAGTGAAAGTGGGGGCAAATATAGAAAACATTGATAAACAATCTTTCAGCGGATGTGATAAACTCACGATATATGGCAAGGCCGATACTTATACTTCCACCTATGCGGAAAATAATGGTATTCCCTATGTATCGGAATACAGCAATCTGTCTATTATCGCTCCGAATGACAAAGTAAGCGATTCTCAGAAATTCAAAATAATAGCAGATGCTTCCGGCGGTAAAGAACCTTATACATACGCTGTATATTACAAGCAGGCTTCCGAAGATAAATGGACGACTCTTCAGAACTTCAAATCCAACTCACAGGTAACTTTCGACTCGCCTTATATGGGTCATTATGATGTTTGTGTAAAATCCAAAGATGCAAAAGGTGTTGTCAAAGCAAAGTATTTCACGGTATCAGCCGAAAGGATACTTAAAAATAAATCCACTCTTTCCGCTTCGCAGATACTTGAAGGTGAAAGTTTCACCGTCAATGCAAAGGCGACAGGCGGTTACGGCGGTTATAAGTACGCTATCCTTTACAAGAAATCTTCTTCTTCTACATGGGATACAAAACAGAATTACAGCTCAAATAATAAACTTACTATCAAACCTTCGGCAGCAGGCACTTACAATGTATGTGTCAAAGTCAAGGACGATGACGGCGAAATAGTAAAAACTACACTGAATATCACTGTTAAAAAGCCTCTTGCAAACACTTCCACCATTTCTGCAGAGGAAATATATCTCGGCAACTCTGTTACTCTCACCGGAAAGGCAACAGGCGGTATCGGTTCATATACATATTCTATGCTCTATAAAAAGACTTCCGATACAAAATGGACTACAAAACAGGATTTCAAAGCTAATTCAAAAGTCGATATAAAACCCGCAAATGCTACGACCTATGATGTCTGCATCAAAGTAAAGGACAGCAGAGGCACTGTTGAAAAGAAATTCTTCACTCTTAAAGTATCGGCTTCCAAGCCGCTCGCAAATACAGGTACTATTTCTGCAACGACTATAAAACTCGGTGAAAGCGTTACCGTAAAGGGTTCTGCAACAGGCGGAAAAACTCCATATACATACGCTTTTCTCTACAAAAAGACCTCCGATACCAAGTGGACAACAAAACAGGATTTCAAAGCCAATGCGAGCGTTGATATAAAACCCGCAAATGCTACGACCTATGATGTCTGCGTCAAAGTAAAGGACGCAAGCGGCACTGTTGAAAAGAAATTCTTCAAACTGACCGTTACAAAGCCCCTTACAAATGATTCTACCATCTCTGCAACATCCATTAAAAAGGGCAGTACAGTTACATTGAAGGGTGCAGCTTCGGGCGGTGCAGGCAGCTATACATATGCCGTACTCTATAAGAAAAAATCTGAAACAAAATGGACAGTTAAACAGGACTATTCAACAAATACCACCGTTTCAGTAAAACCCTATCTTGCAACAGATTATGACATCTGCATCAAGGTCAAGGACAAAGACGGCACTATCGTAAAGAAATTCTTTGCAGTAAAAGTATCTGCTACATAAAAAATTACGGTCAGGGGACGATTCCTCTGACCGTGATTTTTTGCTCTCTAAAACTGAAGAATTAAGTATGACTATTTTGCATAAAGAAACTGCATGAAATTTTTATAAAAGCCGGTTCTATAAAAGTGAAAAAACGTGTAAAAATGTGGTGGGCGGTTGCTTATAATAAAAAAAAAATCCCGACTTGCAAACGGTTGGTTTTGAAAAGAAATAATTGATAAAAACCGCATAAACACTGTATTTATATTTTACAGTTCTCCTGTTTTGGGATTTCAATAGTATCAAAAAGCAAAAACGATTACCTTAAAGCAAGCTAAATAGGCACTTTTTTACCAACTATGTGCAAATCGGGATTTTAAAAAAATAAATTGACACATAGAATAAAGTATGATATAATTACCTATTAAAAGGATAGGCTATTGTGTTTTAAAAGCATACTTAATCTATCAATTTTATATAGAATAGAGATGATCTTATGCTTTTCGATATAAATGATAATGCTGTGAGAGGATATATTGAAAGAGCCGAATTTGGCGTTGAAAGAGAAAGTCTGCGTGTGGGCTGTGACGGGACTCTCGCACAATCACCGCACCCTTTGGGTGAAAATAAAAATATAGACAGGGATTTCTGTGAAAATCAGATAGAGTTTATCAGTGATGTTTTCACAGAACCCGAACAGGTCATTGAACAGCTTTTATATCTGCAAAAAATCGTCAATGTCAAGCTCAAAGAAAACAATGAATTTTTGTGGGCATTCTCCAATCCCCCGAAAATAAGCGGTGAAAGTGAGATACCCGTTGCAGAATACAGCGGAGAACTAAAAAATAAATCTCTATACCGTCATTATCTCGCTCAGAAATACGGTAAGATAAAGATGCTTTTTTCGGGAATACATCTTAATTTTTCCTTTACCAACGAACTTGTTAAAAAAGTTTTTGAACAGAGCGGGGAAAAAGATTTTTTTGATTTTAAAAATCGCTTATATCTTTCACTTGCCGAAAGACTGACGGAATATGCTTGGCTTGTTGTGTATCTCATGTCGGCAAGTCCCGTTACGGATCAAACGATAGGAACGAAAAGTAATATATATTCTTCTGTACGCTGTTCCGAGATAGGCTATTGGAATCATTTTACACCTGTTCTTGATTACGGCAGTTTGAAAAAGTATATCGACAGTATTCAAAAATATATTGATGGCGGTAATTTACGTTCCGTTTCGGAACTTTATTACCCTGTCAGACTAAAGCCCAGAGGTGCAAATTCTCTTGAAACTCTTTCGGAAAAAGGGATAAATCATCTTGAACTGCGTGTGATAGATGTCAATCCGCTCACACCGACAGGTATTTTTGCAGATGATATAAAATTTATACATCTGCTGATGCTTTATCTTGCAAGTCTGCCTCAAAGATCACTGACCGCCAAAGAGCAAATGAAGGCTATAAGCGATATAAAAACAGCGGCTGTATTCTGTGAACGTGAAATTAAAAAAAGAGCTGTCTGCGTTCTTGAAAAAATGCGGTATTTTACAGAGAAAAATTTCCCTGTGTACAGTGATGTTATCGCTTATCAGATCAAAAAGACTCAGTCGGGAAACAGTTATGCCGAGATAGTAAGTGAGCGTTTCGGTGATGATTACATGGAAAAAGGACTTGCATTGGCAAAGGAATACAGGGAGAGTGTCGGTTATGTGTGAGATATTCGGGTTTTCATCAAGAGATGATTTTACGGCAAACGGCTTTTTGAAAGAATTTTTCTCTCACAGCAAAAATCACCCTCACGGTTGGGGACTTGCCTGCATATCCCGTGAAAACGCCCTGATCGAAAAAGAAAGTGTAAAAGCTGCCGACAGCAATTATTTGAAAGAGAGATTATCCCAGCCGATAAGTGCAAAAATTATGCTTGCACATATCAGATATGCGACTATCGGAAATGTAGAATATAAAAATTGTCACCCCTTCAGCGTAAGGGATAATACGGGCAGGCAATGGACACTTATCCATAACGGGACGATCTTTGACTATCCGCCTTTGAGCAGATATGTCCAAAAACAAACGGGTGATACCGACAGTGAAAGAGTGCTTTTATATCTTATTGACAGGCTGAATGAAGTTCAAATGAAAAAAGGTGAAAGGCTTGTTTTTGAGGAAAGGTTTTCCTTGTTTGATGAGATAATATGCGATATGTCGGAGGGAAACAAATTGAATCTGCTTTTCTCGGACGGTAAATATCTTTATGCACACACGAACTGTCATGGAACACTTTATTATCTCGAAAAGGATAATACCATTCTTTTTGCGACAGTTCCGTTGAGTGATGATGAATGGCAGCCTTTGCCTTTTACAAGACTTATTTCATATTATCGGGGCAGGCTCATGAAAACGGGTACAAACCATGAACATGAGTATTTTGAAAGTGAAGAATCCATGAAGATGCTTTACCGCATATTTGCAAATTTGTAAAAACAGGTGATAATTATGACAAAAGAAGAAGTAATCAATATTCTATATGAAAAATATATCAGACCTACCGAAAATAAAAAGAACTGTTATATCGGTGTTGAGATAGAAATGCCTATCGTAAATCTCGAACATAAAGCAGTTGACTTTGATACAGTCCATAAACTTACAGATGTGTTTCTGAAAGAATTTCATTTCACTCCGACAGGCATAGATGAACAGGGACATATATATTCTGCCCTGAACAAGGAAAACGGTGATGTGTTTTCATATGACTGCTCTTATAATAACATGGAGTTTTCTTTCGGCAGGGAAAGTGAACTTCACACGATATACGGACGTTTCAGGAGATATTATGATTTTGTACAGGAATATTTCAGACCGTATCATTATACTTTAACGGGCATGGGTATCAATCCGAACCGCATGGTAAATAATAATGTACCTATCGAAAACGGCAGATATAAAATGCTTTTCCATCATCTCTCGTCATTTTCAAAGTATGACTGTCTGCCGATGTATTTTCATCATTATCCGCAATTCGGAATGTTTTCAAGTGCCTCACAAGTTCAGCTTGATGTCACAAAAGAAAAACTTCCCGAAGTTATCAGCACTTTCAATCAACTTGAACCCGTAAAAGCACTCCTTTTCAGCAATTCGGTACTTTTGGGAGAAAATGAAGAATTATTATGTTCCCGTGATATGCTTTGGGAGAACAGTACACACGGTATCAATCCCCATAATATAGGTATGTATGACTGTGAATTGAACTCTACGGACGATATTCTGAATTATATTTCCACGACTGCCATTTACTGTGCTGAACGTGACGGTAAATATCTGAATTTTCCGCCTGTTAATATCCTCGAATATTTCGATCTTGAAAGCATTACGGGAGAGTATCTTGAAAATGATGAAATACATTCTATGACGTTTCAGCCGAAAAAAGAAGATATTGCCTATCTCCGCACGTTCAAATTTGAGGATCTTACATTTCGTGGAACGATAGAATTCAGAAGCTGCTGCTGTCAGCCGATAAGTGATGTCATGACGGTATCTGCATTTCACTTGGGATTGCTTGACAAAACAAAAGAACTTAAAAACCTAATGGAGAAAGATAGGTCGCTTTACAATAACGGATATAATGCCGTTGAACTCCGCAAGCAGCTTGTAAACCGTCATAAGCCTGCATATATAGATATTGACGGCTTATATGACCTTGCCAAAAGCGTTCTTGATCTGTGTAAGCGGGGACTGAAAGAGAGAGGTTTCGGTGAGGAGATATACATTGAACCGCTTTATGAACGTGTGAAAAGCCGCATGAATCCTGCCGAAGCTATGCTTGAGCGACTGAAAAACGGGACACATATCGATGACATCATAAAAGATTACGGGAGATAATATTATGGACATACATGAAAAAATATCCGCCATAACGGAAATGCTCATGGAAGACTATTCAAAAGGCAGAGTGATAGATGAGATAAAGACCTTTGACTATCCCGACAAGAATGTTATAATAGATATACTTGAAAAACTCAAAATTATAATTTATCCGGGATACTACCGCAACAGCAATTACAGAACTTACACGGTCAAAAATAATATATCTATTATCATGGAAGATATTATATATAATCTTATAAAACAAATATCCGTTGTACTGAAATATTCTGCCGAATACAGAAATTCGGACAATGATGTTTTATCACAGGCAGCCGAAAAGATAACATTTGAATTTCTGGAAAAGATACCGAAAATTCGTGAATATATCGAAACGGATATTGCAGCGGCTTATGACGGCGATCCTGCCGCTTATAATAAAGATGAGATAATATGCAGTTATCCGGGACTGTTCGCAATTTTTACCAACAGGATAGCACATGAGTTGTTTTTACTGAAAGTGCCGCTGATACCCCGTATAATGACGGAATACGCCCATAGTCTGACGGGTATCGATATTCATCCCGGTACTACTATCGGAAAATATTTCTTTATCGATCACGGCACAGGTATCGTTATCGGCGAAACTACCGTGATAGGCAGTCATGTGAAGATATATCAAGGGGTGACTTTGGGAGCATTGTCCACAAGAGGCGGTCAGAATTTGCGTGGAAAGAAACGTCATCCGACTATATGCGACAATGTGACTATATATTCGGGAGCATCTATTTTAGGCGGTGAAACGGTCGTCGGAAAAGGTGTTGTTGTAGGCGGCAACGCCTTTATTACCACATCTATTCCCGAAGGTGCAAAAGTCAGCGTGAAAAGTCAGGAACTTACATATAACTATGATTCTTCAAAGCCTGTTGAACGTAAAGAGATAGAACAGGATGAAAAATGGTATTATATTATTTAAAAACGGTCAATAATAAAGAGAGGTGTATAAAAAATGAAGTCTATTCTTATCAAAGACACTACAAGAGAAGAACGTGAAAAGATCGTTCATCAGGCACTTTACGGTGACTGTGCAACGGAATGTGAATTTTGCAACGGCTGTGACAATGCCGGGGGTGGGAGTATAGATAGTATCTATCAGCCGTATATTGACGGTATCAAAGAGATCAGCGAGATAAATGCGGAATACTCTGCACCGTTTATAAGATGAATCGTAAATATGACTTATTTGTATCGGATAAACAAAACAGCCTCTTTTTCGGCTTTATGTCGGGAAAGAGGCTGCTTCTCGGTAATTACGATTTTAAAAATCAAAATTGAATATACAGGAGTATATAGGAGAATAAACGAGTATTTGAGAGTCCTCTTGATGCTAAATTAAAAATTTCAAAAAAACACTTGACTTTCAAAAAGAGATGTGTTATTATCATAGTCGTGACTTGATGTGTGCTTTGCATACAGAATACAAGAAAAATTTTGGATATTGGGAGGAAATTTGCTATGTCAACCTATATGGCTAAACCTAACGAAGTTGAACGTAAATGGTATGTCGTGGATGCAGCAGGTAAACCGCTCGGTCGTCTTGCTGTTGAAGTTGCAGACCTTTTGAGAGGTAAAAATAAACCGACTTTTACTCCTCATGTTGACTGCGGCGATTTTGTGATCGTTATCAATGCTGAAAAAACTGTTCTTACCGGCAAAAAGTCTGAACAGAAATTCTACTACCATCACACAGGTTATATCGGTCACATGAAGTCTGTCAGATATGATACCCTCATGGAAACTAAACCTGAAAAGGCAGTTGAACTTGCTGTCAAGGGCATGGTCCCTGACAACACCATCGGAAGAAAGGCTTTGACAAGACTCCATGTCTATCAGGGTTCCGACCACAAACATCAGGCTCAGCAGCCGACAGTTCTTGAATGATAAGAGGGGAGGAAAAATTTTATGTACGATAAGACACCTTATTTCTACGGTACAGGCAGAAGAAAAAGCTCCGTTGCAAGAGTAAGACTCTACAAGGGTACAGGCAAAGTAACTATTAATGACAGAGATATAGATGATTATTTCGGTCTTGAAACTCTTAAACTCATCGTTCGTCAGCCCCTCGTCCTCACAAATACAGAGGGACAGTTTGACGTTGTATGCAGAGTTGCAGGCGGCGGCGTAACAGGTCAGGCAGGTGCGATCCGTCACGGTATCTCCCGTGCTCTGCTCCAGTTCGACAGCGAAAATCTCCGTCCCAGACTCAAGAAGGCGGGATTCCTCACTCGTGACCCGAGAATGAAGGAAAGAAAGAAATACGGACTCAAAGCAGCTCGTCGTGCTCCGCAGTTCTCAAAGAGATGATCTCTGCCCTTTGGCATTTTTCAGAAATACAGTGTTTATGCGGTTTTTGTCGTTCTGGATTTCACTGGAATGCGGTGGTTTCAGGACGGTAACTAACAGGTAAATAACAAATTTTAAGCCATTCATCGATTCGATGAGTGGCTTAATTTGCATAGAAAAGAGGAAACCATTATAATTGACGGAGTTACTGCCGGAATAAGACTGTTTGAAAACTGTTGTATAAAATATATATACAGGTATGTCTGGTGTTATGCGGTTTGTGAGCCGCATCTATCAGCTCCATAACCGGCTTACAATATGAATCGAAATAGTTTGTATAAGTGAATTTCTTTAACTTGATTATCTCATATTTGCTTTATATGGTCTTGATATATCGTGCAATTCTGTTTGTATATGTGTGATTTTGTCATTATATTGCAAACAATATAAAAAATATCCTAAAATATGTGAATTTTTACGTTTTATATTTTGGTTATTGATTTATTTTCTATTTTGGGATAAAATTTAGACAGGAAAAAGTAATTTCCAAATTTAAGGGGGAATCTTTTGGGATAAAAATATCAAAAACAAAACAAAGAGAATATTTGCCTCGATACTTGCGGCAACTCTGATAACAGGAACTGTGCCTTATTCTCAAGGAACAGTTATACTGTCGGATACGTCCGTTACTGTCAATGCTGTAGAAAATTTGCATACAGAATATACTCCGACAGCAGGCACCGGCGGAAGTGCGGACGGCTTCGGCGACGAGGGTTACAGAAAGCTCTTTGACGGTAAAAAAGAAACAAAATGGTGTACAAGTTCAAAAGCTGTTCCGGAAGGTGAAACTCAGTCCTGCTACTATGTGGATTTTCAGACGGCTGAGCCTTCTTATGTCGAACAGTATGTTCTTACAACAGGAAATGATACCTCATACTATCCCGGACGTAATCCGAAATCATGGGTAATAAAAGCTAAGCTCAAAGAAAATGATGATTGGACTACAATAGCTGCAGTCAACAATGATAATAAAATGACAACATATAATTATCAGGAGCATATCTTTCAGCTTGATGTCAAGGAAATTTACAAATATTTTCGTTTCATGGTCAGCGAAGTTAAAAGCGGTAAAAATAACGGATTTTGACTGGAATACCCATAAGGGCTATGCAAAAGCCTATTGCTATAAATGCAACAAAGTTTTCGTTGAAAATGCAGAAGCAACAGTAA